>JAFAGA010000067.1 GCA_023423045.1 Bacillota bacterium
ATCATAACACAAGAGGCACGGCATAAGACAATCTGACGTAAAATCCATCAGAATCATTTATGCTGTGCCTCTTTTTAATTTGACTGAATCAGGTATGGTTTGGAACCAGATAAAATGCCGGATAACATTCCGCCTGGTTGTTATCAAAAGGAATGAAGAAGTCCCTTGTAAACAGGCAAGACCGATCCCTTGTATTCTGGCAGGCGTTCAATCAAGGCTTCCACTTTACCTTTACCCCTTCCCTTTCGACCCCGTTTAAATCGGCTGCTTTTTTACCGGATTCTGCAATTGCCCTTCCTGCAGGATGGCATCATACGCTTTATCAAAAAATAAAGATAATATCAACTCAGTTCATCCTTTCCCGAACTGACTGCCTTATCCCTTACCTTCTTCATCCTTAGCAGAAGTTCTTGCATTTTCTTCGACCACGTCTGCTCCGGGTGGTTTTCCGTTACCCCGGTCAGCTCCCTGAGAAGATGGACACAGCAGATAGCATGTTGAATACCTTCGTATTTTCAGTATGCCTTCCAGCAGTAATGAACCGCTATCCTTGCAAAGGAAGGACACCGCCTTCATCCATCCCATCTTCTCCTTGAGATGGTAAAGTAAGCATAATTCTCATTGGATGAAACGAAAAACCACATGGCATGCTTGTCAACCTTTGTGCCTGTTTTATCAAAGTGATTCTGTCTGGAAGTGATTACTGCCTGACATATATTCTCCACGGTACCAGCCAGTTTATCGGCACAGCTCCTGACCATGTTGTATATGGTTTCTGTACTGATTGGAATCCCAGATACAGTGCCAAGATATCATGAGTACGGTTTACACCAACCATGCCAACCGTGTTTAAGGATGCAGAAAGCGCTTCAAGATTATCGTCGTACTGTAGGTAGACGTGATGTTTGCTGGAAATACCCCATTTATAATTTTACCATCCTCTCTCCAACGCTGAAAGGAAATGGAACGATGCTAGATAACCGATATCTATCTCATATCTCTTCTCAGCGATGCCACAGGAGATACATTACCGGCATTTTCGCAACCCTTACACTTTTCAGGGACATGGTCAACTGTTTCATCTGGTGACTGGGTGATGGAGAAGCCGCAAAAGAAAATGTTGAAAAAGTCAGTAGTTTCAGTTGTTTAAAGGTTTTCCAATAGGGGATTATCCACAGAGATAGTAACACGCAGGAAGGGTGTGTATAACCATTTAAAACGAAGTAAAAATAAAATTTCTATTGCACGGTTTTATGAATTACAATCAGCTTAGCTTAATGTCTGCGACTAAATAGATCCGTATAATTTATAGAACCGCTCTTATCTTCAATGAAATGAGGCTACTTCGCACAGTTCCCCTCCCCAAGAGGAGTATATCACCGTGCGCCGCAGCCTCATTTTCTTCCTGGCTTTCGCAATCATAGTTTTAGCAGCAGGGAAGCCATGGCTAAGTGATGGCTTCCCTGTTGGTTTATTTCAGTTATTCATAATTATGTTTATGCAGCCGGTTTATTTGTCACTGGGCTGCCGGCAACAGCCGGCCTTTTGCCCAACATCCAATAGAAATACCGGATAATCAATAGGATTACAATACATAATCCTATGCTGTATGCACCGCCCAGCTTGTAGAAAATCGTGCTCTTTAGAGCAAAAATAATGAAGTTGCTGATCAGCAGATAGAACAGGCTTTGTTTTCCCACCATACTGATTCCGGAGAGCAGCTTAAACTTGCACAGATACCCGGAAGCCAGATAATAAATATATATAATAAGGGTTGCACCCAGCAGCCATGCCAGGGACAGCGGAAAACGGGAAGGATATTCTTTCGTGATCAACAGCGCATCCACAATCATATATGCGGTTCCTGCAATGGAGGCCAACAAAATCTTCCAGTCAAAGTTCAGCTTCTTCCTGGCCATATATACTCCTGCGACAAAATACACATAGAAGGGAAGCACCGGAAAATAGGATCCCCCTCTGCCGCCGATCAGGGTTCCCAGAATGGGCTTCACCTCACGGTGCGGCAGAACGCAGATCACCAACGCCAGAACACCCAATCCCAGCAGCACCTTATTGTTCTTACTGGTCAGGGGCTTCCACAGCACCAGCGTAACCAGGGTGATCATCGCAAAGGAGAACAGGAACTCAGACCAGCCCGCCAGCCGCTTAAGCAACAGTATCTCCAGGATACGGTCCTTACGGAAGGCAATCCTTTCAATAAATATTACAAAGGAAAATGCAGAGATATAATATGCCCCCAGAAGACTGAGGATATTCTTTCCTGCTTTCTTAACCGCATACCTGAAGTCCTTTTGCAAATAAGCCAGATAATATGCATAGCCAAAAGCAAACACAAAGCCTGCAAATGTGGTCAGATTAACCCATTCACTGACATTCTTCCATCCGGCCTCCTTGTTCAAATCACAAAAAAACTGCAGGCAGTGGGCGAAAATCATCTGTATGGTCAGGATTCCTTTAAAAAAATCGAGCTTATTGTCCCTCATTGTTCGGTTCCCATTTTCCTTCGTTAATGGCACGAATCACTTCTACCGGAATCTTCGGTTTTCTGTCATAGGTAAGCAATCCATTGATCTCCTGCTCTACGTCCGTAATCTCTGTATAGCAGAAACCTTGAACATGGGGTGAAGCAAGCAGAGGACTTACTACATCATTGTATCTTCTTGCAAAGTCTTCGTCTGAGGAAGCACTGGAATAGCCCCAACCATCCCAATCACCTTTTTTGTAGGAGATTCCGCCGAATTCCGTCACCAGTACCGGCTGACCGGCATACTCCCAGCCATGGGCAAACATCTGTCTTCCGCCGGGTTTGTACTGAAGAATATTCTCCATGGTGCTGTATCTTTCCTTCAGGACCTCTCTGTTCCATTCATAATCGTGGATAGTCAGTAAATCCGTGCAGGTCTGCTCCCAGCCGTCATTGGAGATAACCGGTCTGGTCTGATCCAGTGATTTGGTGAGATAAACCATAGCTGCACTGTGACCTTGTTCCTCTTTCTTATCCTTGATGTTAAACACTCCCCAGGATTCGTTCAGAGGTGTCCACGCCACGATACAGGGGTGGTTATAATCTCTAAAGATTTCATCCATCCATTCATCCGTGATTCTCTTCACATATTTTCTGGAATAAACATAGGCCGCAGCGATCTCACCCCATACCAGGAAGCCCATGGTATCGGCATGATATAAGAATCTGGGGTCCTCGATCTTCTGGTGCTTTCTGACACCATTAAAGCCCATGGCCTTCGCCAGTTCGATATCCTTAACATAATCCGCATCTGTCGGTGCAGTCAGCAGGGAAGCTTCCCAGTATCCCTGATCCAGAAGGAGCTTCTGGTAATAGGGTCTGTTGTTCAGAAGGAATTGGCCGTTCTCTATGGACACCTTTCTCATTCCGAAGTAAGAATCTACCGCATCCGTCTGCTTATCTCCCTCATACACCTTAAACTTCACATCAAACAGCCTGGGGCTCTCCGGAGTCCATACCAGCTCCTCCTGGAAATTCCAGTTTCTAAGAAGCTGTTGATCCAGCAATACCTTGAAGCTTCCTATGCCTCGCAGCAGCTCTACGGAATGTGCTGCCATCAGCTCTTTCTCAAAGTAGATTTCCGTGCGAAGGCAGGATGCTTTGTCACTGCTTACTTCGTATTGAATCTCTACCTGCATATTATCCAAATCAGGGGTAATAAATACCTGGGCAAGATGAGTCTCTTCCACTGCCTCAACCCATACTGTCTGCCAGATACCTGTGGATCTGGTGTAGAAGATGCCCGCTGACTGATCTCTCCAGTACTGCTTTCCTCTGGGAATCTCAAGATCGCTGGGACCGTCCGTCACCTGCAGAACAATGGTGTTGCCCTCTTCTTTCACTACGGATGTGATGTCCGCCTCAAATCCAATATGTCCTCCGGTATGCTCCATGATGAATGCATCATTGACCCACAGCTTGCAGCAATAATCCACTGCACCGAAATGCAGCAGTATATGCTTGCCTGCCATCTCCTTCGGCAAATCAAACTTTTTACGATACCAGACAACTTCATGGGCCTCATTTACTCCGATGCCGGACAACTTCGCCTGATATACGTAGGGAACAATAATCTTTTTATCAAAGCTGTCTGTATCGAAGGAAAACTCCCATTCCCCATTTAAATTGAGCCATTCGTTTCTGACAAATTGCGGTCTGGGGTATTCATTTCTTGGTAAATTCATGTGACATACCTCTCTTTGTTGATATTAAATGTATTTATAATGCGCTAAAACACCAAAGGCTCAGGACCTTGTTTAGCCCTTAACTCCCGAAGATAAGGAGATACCCTTCACAAAGTATTTCTGTGTGAACAGGTACAGTATAACCATAGGTATAATCGCTATCGTGGCAACCGTACACATTCTTGCTACCTGATTACCGTATACGCCCTTGGCCAGCTGTAAGCCTGCGGTCAGGGTCAGCCTGTCAATATTGTTGATTGCGATTGAGGGCCAAAGGAAGTCATTCCAGCTTCCCGTAAAGGTAAACAGACCTACGGCGATTAAGATCGGCTTACAGCTTGGTATCACAATTCTTGAAAAAATCCTCCACTCCGCTGCCCCGTCAATTCTTGCAGATTCCAGTATTACATCCGGAATAGCGTACATGAACTGACGTATCAGAAAGATGTTCAACACTCCGGCTAATCCGGGAACAATTAAGGCAAGATGTCCATTCAACCATCCGAACGTATGCATAATCTTATAAAGAGGAATCACGTTGGTTATCGCCGGGAAAGAGGATAAAAACATAATTCCCAAAAAGATAACATCCTTGCCCTTAAACCTTAGCTTTGCATAAGCATAAGCAGACATGGAATAGATTATTACCGCAAGCACTGTCTGGCTTCCGGATACGACAAAGGAATTCAGGAACCAGTTATATACCGGCAGCTGCTTATTGTTAAAGGACAATATATCTTTATAATTCTTGAGTGTCCAGGTATTGGGAAGATACATAAAGCCTCCGGCCTGGTTAATCTCGGAATCTAGTTTAAAGGAGGAAATCACAATCCAGATCAGCGGCACCAACGTGATTACTGCCAGAATAAACAGCACTCCAAAGGCAATCCACCCGTCTGTTTTCATATTTGGATAGGAAAAGCTATCCTCTTGGATTTTCTTTTTTATTTTCATGGGTTCCCTCCTAATCCGGTTGCTTTCGCAGCAATATAAGCTGGCCGACAGAGATAGCACCAATAATCACTCCCAGACAGGTTGCCATAGCACTGGCCATACCGGCGACTGAATTGCCTGTTCCAAAGGCCAGATTACGAATATACATAAGCAGAACAAAGGTAGATTCGCTGGGCCCGCCCCCGGTAAGAATCAGCGGCTGTCCGTAGATATTAAACTGTGCAATCACTGATACAATAAGGGTATAGGTAAGCGGGAACTGGATGGTCGGCACTGTAATCTTGATAAAGCGCTGCCAGCCTCCCGCGCCGTCTAAATCGGCTGCTTCCAAAATCGACTTGTCAATTCCCGACAATGCCGCGATATATATAATCAAATTGCCTCCCAGTCCCCACCATATAGTGGTAACCACAATCGTAATCCATGCATATGGCTGTGATCCATACCAATTGATATCCGTTCCGAACAGATTGTTAAACAATCCCAGAGAACGGTTAAATATAAACAGCCATGTCAGGGTTACCGAGGTGATGGAAAACAGCGTCGGCATGTAAAATATTCCCTGAAAAATATTGCGCCCCTTGGGTCTTTTATTCAACAATAGTGCGATTCCCAATGGAACCACGATCTGGAACGGAACACAGATCAACACAAAGGTAATCGTATTCTTAAGTCCATTCCAAAACTGGCGGTAGAAGGTGGATTCTTCATTCAGAAAAAATACCTTGTAGTTATCCAGTCCTACAAACTTTGCCGGTGTAAACAGATTCCACTTTGTAAAGGACGCGTAGATCCCGTAAAACATAGGCACCAGAAAGAATATGATAAAAAGAATCACATGGGGAGCAATAAACAGATAAGGAGTAACGTTAAGCTTCTTTTTTCCTTTCGTTTTTCCACTTTCCTGCATTCTGCTTCATCTCCTATTACTTCCGAAGAAGGGGAGCCGCACCGGTATGTCCCAACCCTGTTGCAGCATCCCCTGCTTCTATTTTGTATTATTTATTTTGTTATTGTCCCATCTCTATTCTGTCTTTTGTTTCCTGAACGGCCTGCTTCAATCCATCTTCCGGAGTCATGCGGCCAAATAATACTTCGCCGACAATCTTATCAAGGCTCTCTACTGCATAGCCATAATATTTATAATCATAGATCTTTAATTCTTCATTCTCATCTGCTAAGAAAGCCTGAGGCATATTCTTAAATTCAGGATCTTCCTTAATTGCTACGTGTGCCGGAACCTGGCCTGCTTTTGCCCATTCCAAGCTGTTATTGCCGAGGAAGTCGATAAAGTCAAGAACTGCTTTCGTTCTGTCCGCATCTCTCTTGGGGTTCTTGGGAATTACGAACTGATGTGAAGAAGTCCAGTTACCCTTGGTTCCTGCTTCATATACAGGGAAATCATACATCTTAGCATTTAATCCTGCTTCTTTTACATTGTTGTACATCCAGATACCTTCGGGGCAATATAACATATTACCGCCAAGGAACATCTCCCAAGGTGAATCTCCATCCTTCTGTGTGTAGCCTGCGTCGTATAACTCTCTCCAGCCATTCAGAACCTTCAGAGCCTTGTCATTATCAAAATCAGGTGTAGTTCCGTCTGTGCTTAACTTTCCGCCAAGCTGTGCCAGGGAGCCAAGGAAAATTACACGCTGCCATGCAATACCAACCGGTACAATTCCATCAGCCTTGCAAACTTCTCCGCTTGCTTTAATCTCATCCCAAGTTAACACGCCGTCATCCAACGCTCCATTACCGTATTTCTCATACAGGTCCATGTTAACATAGAGTACATAGGAATGAACATCCAACGGAATACCATAGTGTCCGCCAGCGATTTCTGTCATCTGCCAAGCTTTGGGGTTGTAATTTTCGCTCTTAATATTAGAGCCTTCCAGTAATGTATTATAATCCTCCAAGAAGCCATACTCCTGGAATAAAGGAACTCTCTCTACATGGTTGATTGCTACATCCGGTACATCCTCTCCTGTCTGAACTGCCAGGGGAAGTTTTAAGTACAGGTCATTTGCTTCAATTGCACGGTGGTTTACAGTATAGTCAGGGTTGGTTGCATTATAGGCATCTACGATTGCCTGCATGGAGCTTCCGTCTGCACCGGTGAATACTGTCCAGAACTCAATGCTTCCCTTCGCTCCGGGCTTTACGGATACCTGCTCCTCTCCTTCTTTCTCTCCCTCATTCTCGCCGGCACCTTCGGTTACCTGCGTTCCTCCGTCTTCTTCCTTTGTTCCCTCTTTCGGGCTCGAGCATGCCATTAATGAAAAGCTTGCTACAATCGCCAGAAGATACAATGCCAATTTTTTCATCATAAATTCTCTCTCCTTTGGATTTAATAGTGTCATTCACTGCCAGTGAACTTTAAAACATAAATATTGTTTTTATTGACAATGTGCTGTCGTCATTTAAAACAATGTTTATGTTTTAATATTTAGTATTATAATATATTGTAGCCATAAAATCAACCTTTATTTTTATGATTTTTATACACTTTGACTATTCTATATATTTTTTATCTCTTTATTCGTGTTTTTATTCCATTTAATTTAAACATATTTATTGTTTTTATTCGGAATTATCAATTCATTCCCTTTTCATAGTATATCCTGTCTCTCAAATAATATTTTAATAGCAAAAAAAATCTGACCGGGCAAACCATACCCGGTCAGAAAATGTATTTTTATTAATAATACTCCATGCTAAGTATAATATTTTGAGGGTGGTCTCCAAATTTCTCCCCGAAGATATTAAATCCCCCAATATATTTTGCATCCTTTTTGTTTCCAATCCGAATTACAATGGGCGTACCACTTTTTATCTCCAGCGTCTCAATTGTTGTATCCCCCAACCTACTTTCATTGACATAACAGCCATCCTTTCTGACCTCCCAGGTTGTTAACAGACCATATTGAGTACTTCCGGAAGACCAGGAGGAAGGAGTAATCCTTCCCCGCCTGGCTCCAAAGTCTCCGGGAGAGCGCCAGGTTCCGCAGTCCACATTATTAATCCATACTGTAAGATCCGATTTCCAGTTCTCACGATAATTCGGCGCTTCAGAACATATCTCAAGAGATAGCCCCAGTCGTCTTAGCTCCGTCTGCTTCGGAAGCTGATTCGGGAATTTATACTCCACATAACCGGCAGAACTCCATATAAGCTGAGCCTTCATCCGTTCCGGCAGATAGAAGCACTGGGTCGTATCCTCATTGCCTATAATTCCATCCTCATCTGCAATTCCACAGGTCGAATACATCTCGCAGTCAGTATAGGCCCCGACGGGCATATTGACGCTGGTCACTCTGTTTACATTTTTTGATACGCTGTCCAGACTGATGGTAACCAGATCGTTCTTCTTGCTGCACAGGCGTACCGCTCCCCTGGTTCCCGGCTGAACCTCCGCATTGATCAGCCCTGCCTTTTCGAGTATTTTAACATGCAGGGCCGCACTGGAAGCAGCAATGCCCAGCTTCTCCGATATTTCACCGATATTCAGGCTTTCCTCATACAATAGCTTCAATATGTCCAACCTCACCGGTGTGGACAACGCTTTCCCAACATTGCAGACCTCATCCATATCATCCAAATCCAATGTTAATAACTTAGCCATAGCTTATCTTCTCCGTCCTGATTCAATTGATCGGAACCCGATCATACGCATTATTGCTTAATCTAAATCAGTATTCTACCACAAATAGGAGAAATCAACAATAATAAGAACAGAATCTTTTCTATAAAAGCCCAAAGGGTACAACAGTTCACCCCGGCGCGGCCTGATGACTGTTACCAAGTGTTTTTCATCGGAATATATTCTTTACATTTTTTTATTGTAGATATGATAGGATATCAGGTACGTCAGTGCAAATATACTAACCACTGCCAGCAGCACCTGAACCAGCACCGGATAGAATAATCCCCCGATTAGGGAGATCAGATACATAACACCGAGCATAACCTCTGCTGCCGTGCGAAATGCCTGATCGCTGATCTCTTTGATCCTTTCATCCGAATTATTGATCCTGCTTTCCTTCAGCTTCTCTTCGTTTGCCAGAAGCACCCGGTTCTTAACCCAGAGAATGACTGATACAAGAACCAGACCGGTCCCCATTCCCGTATAGACCCCCAGCATCTCCTCCCTTACATCCAGCCTCCAATAAAATTCCGCTAATAACCCCAGCGTCAAAGTCACCGCTCCAATTGCACCCAGCCCCAGAAACCGGTTCATACGAACCTTAACCACCTTTTTATATTCCTCATTTGTTCTTGCTGTTGTTCCGCATAACAGACCTCTCATAAATTCTCATCCTCCTGATCAAATATAAATATTTCTTCAATTGATACTCCAAAAAACTGCGCAATCTTATGCGCTAATACCAGCGAAGCATTATATCTTCCGCTCTCCAAAGAAATAATGGTCTGGCGCGTTACATTCACGGCGTCCGCCAGCTCATTCTGCGTGACCTTCTTCGCCTTTCGCAGCTCCTGTATTCTGGTCTGCATCCTACCGCCTCCTAATTCAATTGTATAGTTCGCTTTACCTTTTTAGTATAGTTTGCTTTACTCCAATTGTCAAGCTCATTTTACATTTATTTAATTAAAATTATTTAAATCAAGGCAAATAAAAAAGGATGCCTTCTTATTATAGCTTTGAGCCAAATAAGAAGCATCCCTTTCCATTTAAACTATTATCTACAAATTTCTCTTAATTCTCATAGCTGACCGCATTCCAGGCCTCACTGTTAACAACCACATCATATCCGGCGCTCCACTGCGTATACAGCGTTGCGAACAGTTCGCTGCGGCGCTGGTTAATGATCCCTTCCTTCCTCTGGGTTGTGGCATCCTCGTTGTAATCGGATACACAGTAAAGGATGTGCCAGCCATAATCTGTGGTAATAATATCGCTCACCTGGCCTGTCTTCAGCGTAAAGGCAGCCTGTTCAAAGGAGGAACTGTATTCTTTTGGTGCCTGACCCCTGCCAAAGGTGTATTCTATAGTATCTGCCTCGGAGTTGGCTTCCGCCAGGGCATAAAAGTCTTCCGCGGTTTGGGC
This sequence comes from Bacillota bacterium, assembly GCA_023423045.1. Lineage (GTDB taxonomy): Bacteria > Bacillota > Clostridia > Lachnospirales > Lachnospiraceae > Mobilitalea. The sequence continues at coordinate 10,256 of JAFAGA010000067.1, forward strand.
CTGCTCAAGCAAATTCTTCACCTTCTCATAAGCCTCCGCTTTTTCCTCCGTTGATAAATCAACCTTATTGCCTTCTCCGTCATAATCCACACTGTGAATCAGGATTTGCTGTATTGTGATCTGCTTCGATTCAAGATCAGAGACCTCCGTGTTCACATTGATAGTCAGATTCTCGAAAACCTTCTCCGCAAGCAGATTATCCGCATATACCTGGCGAAGCAGCTCCTCAGTGATCAGGTACTTGTTGAGATCCTCCGTACTAAGTCCTTCAAAATGCTCCTTGGCATAGGCATTGGCATCCGCAAGCTCCTCTTCCGACAAGCCGATATCCAGCTTGGCCGCTTCCGCACGAATAATCTTCAGCTCAGTGATCTGGTTCATTACCTCATCCTTAATCATGTCGCCGAAGCTCTCACCATTCCCCATAATATCAGCAGTCCATATCTGCTTCCCATAAGCCGCTTCATAGTTTTTCTGGGCAGATTTCAAATAGACCATGGCCTCATTATAATAGATACGGGTATCGCCGACCATCGCCATCAGCTCTCCTGAATTGGTTTGTTCCTCCTCCTTCTTGGTATCTTCTCTCTCCTTGACCTCTACCAGATAGAAGGACAGCTCCTTTACGGTCTCTTGATCGACATCATAGGAAATATACAATTCCTTATCATTGTTTAAATAGGTACAGGTCAGCGCATTCTTCTCCGAATTGATGGTTTTGGCAATCTCCGGCCCAAAGCTGTCCGCCAGCAGCACCTCTACCTCCGCTTTCTTCATGCCGATGCCTACTCCATACACCTTATATTCGCCGGCCCCTCCCAGAAGGGTAATGGCATTCACCTTTTTATCCGGCGCCATAATCTGTACCACATTCTCTTTTGCATATACGGCAGTCCCCTGCTCCTCCAGCTGGATTCCTGCCCTCTTTTCAAATGTGGAAACACTCTTGCCTATATAATTCGTCAGTTCATACCGTTCTTCTCCGACCCTGCAGGCTGACAGCAGCACTGCACATAACATAACCGTTATGACGATCATCCACTTACGACTTGTCCTCATTGCCAATTCCCCTTTCTTCCCATACTGGTTCCGTTTTCCTTCCATCCCTTTTGTATCCCGATTGTTTTACTGCTCCTGCTGCAATATCTTAAAATCCTCCAGCAGCCGGTACAAATTCTCAAAAACACTTATGTTATCCGTTTTTCCCTTGGCAGTATACGGCAGCCGGTATACAAAATACGGATTTGCCTGAGGCATTAATTTTAAATTATTCTGATATTTTAGCATAAGCTCCGGTATCTTTTCAACCGCCAGCTTCGCTTTTGGATACATGATCAGTTTAACCTCATGCTCCTTGTGAATCAGCTGCACAATATAAAGGCTGTGACAGATGGATTTTATCAGCGCAATATTCAGGAGATTGTTCACAGCAACCGGCATGTCGCCGAAGCGGTCGATCAGTTCCTCCTGCATATCCATCATCTCTTCTTCATTCTCAATTTCAGCAATCCGTTTGTAGATATCCAGCTTATGAATCTCATTCTTAATATAGGTTGCCGGAATGTAAGCATCCATATCCATGTCCACCGTAGTTTCGTAGGTTTCGGAAGGAGCCGCACCCTCACCCTTCATCGATTTGACCGCTTCATTCAGCATTTTACAATAGAGGTCATAGCCTACGGCCTCCATATGCCCGCTCTGCTCTGCACCGAGAAGATTACCCGCCCCTCGTATCTCCAGATCCCGCATGGCAATCTTAAAACCAGAGCCCAGTTCCGTGAACTCCTTAATGGCATGGAGCCTTTTTTCCGCGATCTCCTTCAGCATCTTATCCCTGCGGTACATCAAAAAGGCATAAGCAGTCCGGTTGGAACGGCCCACACGGCCACGCAGCTGATAGAGCTGGGAAAGACCCAGACGATCCGCATCGTCTATAATCATAGTATTAACATTGGAGATATCAAGACCCGTCTCAATAATTGTAGTTGAGACCAGTACGTCAATTTCACCCGAGATAAAATCAAACATAATCTTTTCCAGGGTCCGCTCATTCATCTGCCCATGGGCAAAAGCCACATTAGCCTCCGGCACCAGCTTCGCCACATTGCTCGCTATATCATCAATTCCATTGACCCGGTTATAGACATAGTACACCTGGCCTCCTCTGGCCAGCTCCCTGCTAATGGCCTCCCGGATAATCTCATCGTTATGCTCCAGCACATAGGTCTGAATTGGCAGACGGTCCACCGGAGGCTCATCCAGAACGCTCATATCCCGGATTCCTATAAGACTCATATGAAGAGTCCTGGGAATGGGGGTCGCTGTCAGGGTCAGGACATCGATATCTTTCTTCAGCTGCTTTATTTTCTCCTTATGGGTTACCCCAAATCGCTGCTCCTCATCCACAATCAGAAGCCCCAGATTCTTAAATTTTACATCCGAAGATAAAACCCTGTGGGTTCCCACCACAATATCCAAGCTTCCCTTCCTCAGACGCTCTAAGGTCTTCTTCTGCTCCGCCGTGCTGCGAAAACGCGATAGCACGTCAATGCTGACCGGGAAATCCATCATCCGCTGTACCAGAGTATTATAATGCTGCTGGGCCAGAATGGTGGTGGGCACCAGAACTACAACCTGCTTTCCGTAGGAAACCGCCTTAAAGGCTGCACGTATGGCAATCTCCGTCTTACCGTAGCCGACATCGCCGCAGATCAGGCGGTCCATAATGCGTTTGCTTTCCATATCCTTCTTGGTTGCATCGATGGCTAGGAGCTGATCCTCCGTCTCATCATAGGGGAATGCCTCCTCAAACTCCTTCTGCCATACGGTATCAGAGCCAAATTCAAACCCCGTCTTCTCCTGTCTCTGAGCATACAGATCAACCAACTCCTTGGCGATTTCCTGTACCGCTCCCCGGACCTTGGCCTTCGTATTCTTCCACTCAATGGAATTCAGCTTGTTCAGCTTCGGCTTGCGGCCCTCTGATCCGGAATATTTCTGAATCACATCAAGGCCTGTTGCAAGAATATACAACACGCCCCCGCCGCCGTATTCTATCTTAATATAATCCTTTGTAACCTTATCCACTTCGATCTTTTCAATTCCCCGGTAGATACCCAGGCCATGATTCTCATGGACAACATAATCCCCCGGGGTCAACTCCGTGAAGCTCTGAATCTTATTGCCTTCATAGGTGGATTTCTTTTTCTTTTTCTTCTTTTCCGCACCGAAAATATCACTTTCGGAGATGACGACCAGCTTAATCAGCGGATATTCAAAACCTCTGCGGAGATTCCCGCAGGCCACCATAATCTCACCGCTTTGGAGTACCCGGTTCATATCCTCGCTATAGAAGGCGCTGAGATTGAAATCCCTCAGATCCTCGCTCAGCCTCATCGCCCTCGTGCGGGAGCCGGACAGCAGAACCACGCGGTATTTGTTCCTCTTCCACCGCTCCAGGTCCTTAACCAAAACTTCAAAATTATTATGATAGGAGGCGACGGTCTGCACCGTGAAATCATATCGATGCTTTGGTGAATAAAAATTATTCTTAACCTCCATGGTGCTGATCAATACGGTACTCTTATTCGCCAGGATCCCCATGGCTTCTTTATAGCCATAGATCACATCCGTCTGCCCCGGAAGAATATAACCCTTCTCTATCCGTCCGATCATGCTCTCACGAAATTCCGTCTCTACCGCTTCTCCCTTTTCCGCCAGCCTTCCCGGCTCATCCAGGAAAAAGATCGTATCTTCATTATCAAAATACCGGAAGAAGCTCATTGTCTGATCATAGAAATAGTTAATATAGCTTTCCAGCGCCACCGACCCCTGATAAGCCTCCAGATTGTCTTTAAACTCCTGAACAATCTGATGTATCCTGGCCGCTTCCTCGGTCTTGAACTGCTCCCTAAGCGCCTTATAATACTGCTTTTCTTCCGCTTCCAGTTTCTTCAGCCCTGCTGCGCGTCTGGATTCGTCCAGAATGATCTCCGCCGCCGGATAGATGACCAATTCTTCTACCTGCTCAATGGAGCGCTGACTGCTGACATCAAAGGTACGGATAGAATCAATCTCATCTCCCCACAGCTCGATGCGGTATGGGGCATCCTCCGTCAGCGGAAAAATATCAATAATTCCACCGCGCACCGCAAAATCTCCCGGTGATTCTACCTGGGCCTGACGTTCATAGCCAAGATGCACCAAGTCCTCACTGAACTGGTTCAGCTTAACGGTAGAGGCCGTATTAATCCGGATAATCCGCTCCTTCACCATCTGCAAAGGCAGAAGCCGATCCATACCACCCTCCAGCGAAAGAATGATTGTTGCTTCCCTGCTCTCAATCAGCCTGCGAAGAACCTTCAGACGATCCCTCACAATGGCATTGCCGTGAATGTCCGCACTATAAAAAATGATATCCTTCGCAGGATAAAGCAATACCTCCTTATCATAAAGGCGGTAATCTTCATAGATTTCCTTCGCTTTCAAATCATTATAAGTAACGATGACACGGTAACGGAAGCCCTCCCCGAGACCATACATCAGATGGCATTTTTGGGAATCAATACAGCCGGTAACATGTACCGGCAGAGCTTTCGTTCTTATATTTTCCCTGAGATCAATAAATTCTTTAAGTTCCATCAGGGGTGCCGTAAAGGTTTTCAACGATGTTTCCTCCTATATCAATAACGTCGCGTATTCAATATTATAATCATTTCTTGCGATTATAGCGATTCATGGCAGCGTCAATCTCCCCTGTCACAATCATGCTGCAAGCATCCGAGGTATCTTTTAATGCCTCCCGAACGACCGTGTTCTCCTCTGCAGAAAACCGGGAGAGCACATAGTCCGCCAGATCCCAGCCCTTGGGCTTATCCCCTACTCCTACCTTAATTCTGGGAAATTCATCGGTGCCTAGGTGGCTGACAATACTCTTGATACCATTATGGCCTCCGGCACTGCCCTTCTTACGAATTCGCAGCTGTCCCACTTCCAGGCTGATATCATCATAAATCACAATAACCTCCTGAGGTGTAACCTTATAATAATCAACAAGCTCACGTACACTTTCCCCACTCAGATTCATGTAGGTAACAGGCTGGGCAAGTATAACCTTCTCTCCCTCGATATATCCTTTTCCGCAAACTGCTTTATGCTTCTTAAAATCCAGAGGAATGCGAAAGTCATCGGATATTCTTGTTACCGCATCCCATCCGATATTATGTCTTGTTGCCTGATATTCTCTCGTCGGATTTCCCAACCCTACTATAATATGCATAGATGTACTAACCTTTCAATAATAATGTATAATTCACCAAGCAAAACTTGTCACAATTCAGCCTGCGACATTCCGAACCGCAGTCATAATTTAATTTGATGAGGCCGCTGCGGCTGCCCCTGTAGCAGCCGCCATGACCGCCATCTGCTGGGCAATTAAAAGTCCTGCTACGTTATTCGCTAAAGTATATTCCATAGTATTTTTTCTCACATCCGTAAGATAATCATCACACACAATCGCAACTGAGAACATAACTCTCTCTGTTCCGGTCATGGACCAATTTCCAAAGCCCTTCTTATTCTTAAGATAATCCCTTACTGCTATAATCTCATCTGAAAGCTTCACAGCATCCTCCTGCAGCAAGGCGATGACTCCCAAAAAGGACAGCTCAATACCTGACCCGATCTTACACTTCCGGTCCTTCATCGCTCTATTTAAAGCAATTACCCGTCTACATTTTTCATCGGCAGGTTCCTCACTGAAGGTGAGCACGTGGGATAAGGCCTGAACCGCATTGGCACCAAAGAAGTCTGCCTTTAAGACGCGATAGCACTCTTCCATCTCTCTGACTGCTTGACGCACCTGCTTCTCCGACACGGCCAGCAGAGCCGCAAATCCATAATCATCCGAGGTGGTAATGAATTTGTGTTCCTCCTTCATGGCATCATAATAATTCTTCGCCGAGGCAATCACCCTCCGGTAATCATAGGGATCCGCCTGCAGTGCGATGGATATCGCAGCCAGTACCAGATAAGGAGATGCATGAAACCCTTCCTTCTTCATTGCTTCATATACATTAAGCACACTCTTAAACATGGGTTCCGGCTCCGATTGAAGGGAAAGCATGACCGAAGTCATAAAATTCGTGGTATCCTTAAACTGTGAGAATACACCTGTATTTTCCTTAATAATCCTGCGGCAGCGCTCAATGGCGTCCGCATCCGCTTTACGGTTCTCCATAGTATACAGCAAAGCACCGAGTCTGGTATTAATACCGCTATTCCACTGGAACCGCTTTCTTAGTTCGTTATAATTGTCTGCAAACATTTCGCATTTATTCTTTAAGGATCCCCTCATCATATAATCTATCTTTACCCCCTGACTGAACTCGGTATGTGCGTTATTATTATAAACTTTTTAAAGGTTGGTGGCAACTGGAATTATAATTAATCTGGCAAGAGTGGTCATATCGCATTCTTAGACATAAATTAACCACGACCCTCTTGCGAGGATCGACC
>JAFAGA010000013.1 GCA_023423045.1 Bacillota bacterium
TTTGCTTCCGTCTATGCGGAGAAGGGAAAACCGAAGACCGGCTTCCCTGTATCCGGCCTGCTTTATACCATGGAGGAACTGCTGGGATATCATAATGCGGAGGAAGCGGTGGTTGTGGGTACCGGAGCGCTTGCCAGGACAATCATTGCCAGGGAAGGCTTTCAGAATTGCGGACTGAATATTGTTGCCGTCTTTGATACAGGCACAGGGGATAACCAGGCGGAGCTGGACGGTGTAAAGGTGCTGCCGTCGGAGAAAATCAGCGATTTATGCAGGCGTATGAAGATACCCATGGGAATTATAACGGTACCTGCGAACCAGGCCCAGGTGGTATGTGACCAGCTGGTGGCAGGCGGGGTGCTTGCGATCTGGAATTTCGCGCCGGTTCACCTATCAGTGCCGGAGAATGTTCTGGTGAGGAATGAAAATCTCGGGGCCTCCCTCGCCGTACTGTCCAATCATCTGAAGAGGATGATCCTGGAGCAGGATACTCCGGTCTAAGGTACGGACATCGTTTGTAATGTTACTAAGCATGAATGAGAAAGTTGGAATTGTATGAATACACTGCATCTAAAATATGCAATAGAGGTGGAGAGGACGAGCTCCATTTCACAGGCGGCGGAGAATCTTTTTATGGGGCAGCCCAGCCTCAGCAAAGCGATCAAGGAGCTGGAGGATACGCTGGGCTTTACCATCTTTGAACGCACCTCCCGGGGAGTGACTCCCACACAGAAGGGGCTCAAATTCCTCTCCTATGCCAGAAACGTGCTGAATCAGCTTGAGAAGATGGAAGCTCTCTCCGATGCGGCGGATACGGAGCTGCAAAGCTTCAGTGTATCCATCCCCCGGGGGAGCTATATCGCGGACGCCATTACAAGTTTTGTGGCAGGGCTGGACCAGAGCAAAGGTATGAATATCAATATTCAGGAGACGAATTCCATCCAGGTGGTGAATAATATCATTGATGGCCCGTTTAATCTGGGCATCATACGCTATCAAACAGAGTATGAAAATTACTTTATTGATTACCTGACAGAGAAGCAGCTTAGATTTGAGCCGATTTGGGAATTTGAATATCTTGCGCTTATGTCGGAACGGCATCCGCTGTCCCGGAGGGAGAAGGTGGAGCAGCAGGAACTGGAGACCTTCACGGAGATAACCCATGGAGATACGGCAATTCCCTATTTGATGCCGGGGAGCGGAGGGAAAGCGGAGCTTCCGGCGAAGGCTTCAAAATGCATCTATGTCTATGAGCGCTGCAGCCAGTATGACCTGCTCTCCAGCATTCCTACGACCTATATGTGGGTCTCACCCATACCGGAGAAGTGGCTGAAGCGCTATCACCTGGTGCAGCGCAGGCTCAGGGACCAGGGGAAAAGATATAAGGATGTATTGATCTATCCGAAGCAATATGATTTTACCGAGCTTGACCGGGTCTTTGTCAACAAGCTGTATCAGGCCAGAAATGAAGTGTCTTTTCGGGAATATCGTTAATCTGTGGATGGATTATAATTGAATACGCAGTAAGGGAATGAGGATGAAAGGTGCGCCTGCCATAGAGCAGGTTGATGAAATGCACCTGCATCCTTATTTTTGTCTCATAAATTCTGGTTATAGTATCTTTGGATATACCAATATTGGAATATCGATATTCCAATACTGATACAACAGAAATGGCAGAAGCAGGGGTGGAACCCACGGGAGCTAGGGGAATGCGGATGGAGATACTTAGAAATACTAGATATAAAGCTTTCATTTATACATATTTCAGCGGCTAATGGATCCGCCGGCTTTTAAAAGAAAAATCATGCAAATTATATCGATAATGGAATATCGATATAATTTTTTTGAATTTCACATTCAAAGAAAACATTGTTAAAATATAGACAAATAAACAACCCGGTAAATATTCTTATTAACATAGGTCAGCGCAACGCTGCCTATCGCTGTCATAGACCGGATGAAACTATAAACTATATTGTGAGCGAAGGAGATTAGGACAATGGCAAGATTTACACTTCCAAGAGATCTTTATCATGGCAAAGGCTGCCTGGATGCACTGAAAACATTAAAGGGACAGAGAGCAATTGTGGTTGTTGGCGGAGGAAGCATGAAACGTTTTGGTTTCCTGGATAAGGTTGAAGCGTATCTGAAGGAAGCCGGAATGGAGGTTCGCTTATTTGAAGGGGTTGAACCCGATCCTTCCGTAGAGACTGTCATGAAGGGAGCCGTGGCAATGCGTGAATTTGAACCGGACTGGATTGTATCCATCGGCGGAGGATCACCCATTGACGCAGCCAAAGCAATGTGGGCATTTTATGAATACCCGGATACGACCTTTGAAGAGCTTTGTATTCCTTTTAATTTTCCTACCCTGCGTACCAAGGCAAAGTTTTGCGCCATTCCTTCCACCTCCGGTACGGCTACCGAGGTGACGGCGTTTTCTGTAATTACCGACTATGCCAAGGGGATCAAATATCCTCTGGCTGACTTTAATATAACTCCGGACGTTGCAATTGTGGATCCGGATCTGGCAGAAACTATGCCGGCAAAACTCACCGCGCATACCGGCATGGATGCAATGACTCATGCGGTGGAGGCATATGTATCAACTCTGCATTGTGATTATACCGATCCCCTTGCCCTTCATGCTATCAAGATGGTGAGTGAAAACCTGGTGAAATCCTATCAGGGAGATATGGAAGCCCGGTCCAGGATGCACAATGCCCAGTGCCTGGCCGGAATGGCATTTTCCAATGCGCTGCTTGGCATTGTACATTCCATGGCTCATAAGACCGGGGCAGCCTTCAGCGGCGGACATATTGTACATGGCTGTGCCAATGCCATGTATCTTCCCAAGGTAATTAAGTATAACGCCAGAGAGGAAGCGGCTGCACAAAGATATGCACAGATTGCGGCGTTTCTCGGACTGGAACCCAGTGTGGATGCCCTGATTAATCATATCAAGGAATTAAACAGAGCACTTGATATTCCATCCTGCATCAGGGACTATGAAGGCGGCATAATTGACGAAGCGGAGTTTCTTGAGAAGCTTCCCCAGGTGGCCGAGCTGGCAGTGGGTGACGCCTGCACCGGTTCCAACCCCAGATCCATCACTCCTGAGGAAATGGAAAAATTGCTGCATTGCTGCTACTATGATACGGAAGTTGCTTTCTAATCTATAAACTGTATAATTGTGTCGCCAACGCAAGCAGGTTATTGATTTGAACAGACAGGGGGGATTTCGCGATCAATCCCTCCTGTATAAAAATATTTACCAGAAATATCAATAAATTCCGATTCTTCTTTCGGAAATGGAGTAATTGATAGAGATTACAGCAAAAAGAATCGGAAAAGATATAGTTGTTATCTGATGGGTTGTTGTAAAGTATATTCTTTTTTTTGAAGACTGTATTTTGCATCAGCCCATTTTTTGTGAAAGAGGGTAGAATCCTAAAAATCCTTAGGAGGTGGTGCGATTGTGATATACAAGGAAATATCATCCCAGGCCCTGCGGCGCTTACCCATGTACCTTCATTTATTAAAGGCGCTTCCGGAGGGAGGAATGACCAACATATCGGCGACCATGATAGCCAACGGGCTGAAGCTGAACGATGTTCAGGTAAGAAAGGATCTGGCCCTGGTGAGCCAGGGAGGGCGTCCCAGAACCGGATATGACATCAGAAGGCTGATTGCGGATATCGAACACTGCCTGGGCTATGATAATGCGGATAGTGCAGTCCTCGTGGGTGCCGGTAATCTGGGACGTGCCCTGCTGTCCTATGAAGGTTTTGCCGAATTCGGTCTGGATATCGTCGCTGCCTTTGACCGGCCGGAATATACCGTCTGCCACACAGTGGCAGGAAAGCAGGTTTATCCTTTGGAAAAGCTTCCGGGGATCTGCTCCAGGATGAAGATTAATATCGGTATTATTACTGTAGGAGCAGGGGAGGCTCAGAGCATCTGTGATCGGCTGGTGGAAAGCGGTGTGACGGCAATCTGGAATTTTGCACCGGTCCATCTGACGGTACCGGACCATGTGCTGGTCCAAAACGAGAATCTGGCCGGCTCCCTGGCAATCTTATCAAAGCAGCTGGCAAGACAGTAAGTGCTACCTTGCGCAAGCTTCACTTAAATCAGCACCCGCTATTTGTGCCGAGGCAAGGCAGCACTGGGATTATAAATTATTTTTACTGCCGGATGGCAGAATGGAGGCAATCATTATGAAGGAAACATTTGATTTTGCAGTGGTTGATGGGATCATCGATGAGCTTGGCTGCGAACAGAGTGCAATCATTGCTATTCTACAGGGGATACAGGAACATTACCGTTATCTTCCAAGAGAGGTTTTCCCCTATTTATCCCGGAGGCTGAGTATCAGCGAGGCGAGAATCTACAGTACGGCGACCTTTTATGAGAATTTTTCTCTGGAACCCAAGGGGAAGTATGTCATCAAGGTATGTGACGGCACCGCCTGCCATGTAAGGAAGTCAATTCCGATTCTTGAGCGGCTGCGAGGGGATTTGGGGCTGACTGAGAAAAAGGCCACCACCGACGATTTGGGCTTCACCGTGGAGACGGTGTCCTGCCTGGGAGCTTGCGGCCTGGCTCCGGTAGTTACGGTGAACGATAAGGTATATCCGGCCATGACACCGGATAAAGTAACGAAGCTTCTGGGTGAATTGAAGGAGGAACTGACATGCTAAAGACAAGGGAAGATTTGATACAGATTCGCTCGGTCTATGCCGGAGCGTTAAAAAGGCAGACAAAAAAGCTGTTGGTATGTGCCGGAACAGGATGCGTCTCCTCCGGAGCGCTGGAGATCTTCGACCGGCTGGAGCAGCTGATGAAGGAGCACCGCATTGCCTGTTCCATTGAACTTACCCCGGAACCCCATGAGGATTCGGTGGGACTGAAGCAGAGCGGATGTCATGGCTTCTGTGAGCTGGGTCCCCTCCTTCGCATTGAACCCCAGGGCTGGCTGTACACAAGGGTACAATTATCGGATTGTGATGAAATTATAGAAAAGACCGTGGTTCGGGGAGAATTTCTGGAACGCCTCGCCTATCAGAAGGATGGAAAGGTGTATCAAAAGCAGGATGAGATTCCCTTCTACGAGAAGCAAACCCGGCTGGTGCTGGGGCATTGCGGGCAGATCGATGCCACATCCATTACGGAATATTTCAGCATCGGGGGATATGCGGCATTGGAAAAGGCCCTGTTTGACATGGAGGCAGATGACATTATTCATGAAATCTCAGAATCCAGCCTCAGGGGAAGAGGAGGCGGCGGTTTTCCGGCCGGACGCAAATGGTCCCAGGTGAAAAGACAGAAGGAACCGCAAAAATATGTAGTCTGCAACGGTGACGAGGGTGATCCGGGCGCTTTTATGGATCGAAGCATCATGGAGGGGGATCCCCACCGGATGCTGGAGGGAATGATGATTGCAGGTCTGGCCTGCGGTGCCACCCAGGGATATATCTATGTACGTGCGGAGTATCCGATGGCAGTCAGCAGGCTGAGGACAGCCATCATCCAGGCCACAGAGTATGGCTTGCTGGGGGAGAATATCCTGGGAACAGGGTTCAGTTTTCAGATACATATCAACCGCGGAGCAGGAGCCTTTGTCTGCGGTGAGGGCAGCGCCTTGACTGCATCCATCGAGGGTAAGCGCGGAATGCCAAGGGTGAAGCCTCCGAGAACCGTGGAGCAGGGCTTGTTTGATAAACCCACCGTATTGAATAATGTGGAGACCTATGCCAATGTTCCTTTAATTATATGGAATGGTGCAGACTGGTATAAGGGGATCGGTCCCGAGAGCAGTCCGGGAACCAAGGCCTTTGCATTGACCGGCAATATTGAGAACACCGGCCTGATCGAGGTCCCCATGGGCACTACCCTGGGAGAGATCATCTTTGAAGTCGGAGGCGGCATGAGGGATGGCAAGGAGTTTAAGGCGGTCCAGATCGGAGGGCCTTCCGGCGGCTGTCTGACCCGTGAGCATCTGGATTTGCCCCTGGACTTTGATTCGCTGAAGAAGGCGGGAGCGATGATCGGTTCCGGCGGCCTGGTTGTAATGGATGAGGACACCTGTATGGTTGAGGTGGCACGCTTCTTTATGAACTTTACCCAGAATGAATCCTGCGGCAAATGTGTGCCTTGTCGGGAAGGAACGAAACGTATGCTGGCAATTCTGGAGCGAATCGTGGAAGGACAAGGGGAAGAAGGAGATATCGATCTGCTGCTGGAGCTGGCGGATACCATCTCCTCTACCGCTCTGTGCGGGCTCGGAAAGTCCGCAGCCTACCCGGTCGTAAGTACGATTAAGTATTTCCGGGAGGAGTACGAGGCACATATCAATGAGAAGCGCTGTCCTACGGGGAATTGCCAAAAGTTGAAGCAGATTACCATAGAGCCGTCCCTGTGCAAAGGATGCTCCAAATGTTCCAGAAGCTGTCCTGTGGGAGCCATCTCCGGAAAAGTGAAGGAGCCCTTCGTAATTGACGGAGGTAAGTGCATCAAATGTGGTGCCTGCATTACCTCCTGTCCCTTCCACGCGATTGTCGGATAAATTGTGGCGGTGGTAAAAAGCGAATTGTATGGCAACACCCTCAAAAATATTGTGCCGGCGCCTGATTGGCGACTCTTCGGCAGAATGGAGATTATTATGGATAAGAATAATGTTATGACAATAGATGGCATACCGGTGGAGATAGGCAATGAAAAAAATCTTCTGGAGCTGATTCGCAAAGCAGGGATCAAAATGCCCACCTTCTGCTACCATTCCGAACTCTCGATCTATGGTGCATGCCGCATGTGTATGATTGAGAATGAATGGGGCGGAATTGATGCGGCCTGCTCCACGATACCCAAGGCCGGTATGAAAATAAAGACCAATACGGAAAGGCTGCGCAGATACCGTAAAAATATATTGGAGCTGCTCCTGGCCAACCATTGCAGGGATTGTACTACCTGCAACAACAGCGGTAAATGCAAGCTTCAGGATCTGGCGGTACGGTTCAATATTACCGGAGTCCGTTTCCCCAATACTGCAGCAGAGCCAAAGCTGGATGATTCCTCCCTGTGCATTACCCGGGATGCCAATAAATGCATTCTCTGCGGGGACTGTGTCAGAGTATGCAATGAGATACAGAATGTGGGGGCCATTGATTTTGCCCATCGCGGCTCTAATATGACCATCAGTACGGCATTTGAAATTCCCATGGCCGAGTCCCCTTGTGTTGGCTGCGGTCAATGTGCCGCGGTATGCCCTACGGGAGCCATCGTGGTGAAAAACGATACACAAAAGGTTTGGAAGGCTCTGGATGCCTCGGATACAAAGGTTACCGTACAGATTGCACCGGCCGTTCGCGTCGGTCTTGGCAAGAAGATGGGAATGAAGCCTGAGGAAAATGCCATGGGAAAAATCGTTGCGGCGCTGCGACGTATGGGCTTTGATGAGATTTATGATACCAGCACCGGTGCGGATTTGACCGTTTTGGAGGAAGCGGGAGAGTTTCTTTCACGCCTGGAAAAGGGGGATAACCTTCCTCTGTTCACCTCCTGCTGTCCGGCCTGGATTCAATATGCAGAGAAAAATCATCCCGAGCTTTTGTCAAATATCTCTACCTGCCGTTCCCCGATGCAGATGCTGGCATCCATCGTGAAGGACCAGTCCGGATCCTCCGGCCGCCGTCATGTCCATGTGGCGGTGATGCCCTGCACTTCCAAAAAGTATGAGGCATCCAGGGAGGAGTTTAAGACAGACGGAGTTCCTAATGTGGATTATGTGATTACAACCCAGGAATTGATTCAAATGATTCGGGAATCCGGAATTCTATTTCATGAGCTGGAGCCGGAAGCGGTTGACATGCCCTTTGGTACCATGACCGGAGCCGGTGTGATATTCGGTGTGACCGGCGGTGTTACAGAGGCGGTGCTGCGAAGGCTTTCTTCCGATAAGTCCAAGAACGCCGTTATGTCCATCGCATACCAGGGAGTCCGAGGGATGAAGGGGCTCAAGGAAACCACGGTTATGTATAACCAGAAGGAACTGAGGGTTGCCATTGTCAGCGGTCTGAAGAATGCCAGCGACCTGATTGAGCTAATCAAGGCGGGAGAACATTATGACTTTGTTGAGGTGATGGCGTGTCCCGGAGGATGTGTGTGCGGAGCCGGACAGCCTTTTGCAGAAATCAGCACAAGGGAGAACAGAGGAAAAGGTCTGTATGCGGCGGATAAGCTGAGCAGTATCAAGTTCCCGGAGGAGAATCCGTTGATGATGTCATTATACAACGGCCTGTTAAGGGGCAGAGTCCATGAACTTTTGCATGTAGATTATTCTCATTCCATAGAAAGGTAAGTTCTATGAAAAGAGAAGCCTTACGGACTCTTTATTTGGAAAGGAGCATGAATAATATGATTGACGTGAAAATCTGTATCGGTACCTCCTGCCACTTGAACGGCTCTTATAATGTGGTTCAGAGCATCCAGCAATTGCTGGAGGAGTATTCCTTACACGAGACGGTGAAGCTGGAGGCTTATTTTTGTATGAAACAGTGCCAGAATAAGGGAGTATCCGTAACCGTTGACGGAACAAATTACCGGGTGGAGCCGGAGAATGCCAGATCGTTTTTTCTGGAGCAAATTCAAAGCTTGATCAGCTGAGAAGAATAATAATTTCCTTTTCCCGACTTTACAAATCATTTACCAAAACTGAACCGAATCATGATATCTCGTACGGCAAAATGATGATAGATTTGTAAATGTAAGAAGAAGAAAAAACAAAAAGTTCAGTTCCCGGAACTGAGGAAAAGGAAAAGGAGATTATTTATGAAGAAAAATTGGAAGAAAGCAGCAGTTATTTTATTCAGCTGTATCTTATTAGCAGGAATGTTTACAGCCTGCGCGGCAAATAGTGATGGAAAAGAAGCGACAAATCAGAATACACCGACAAGTACACCGGATACTTCCGATCCGGCTGTGACAGAAAAAGCGGCAGAGCCTACCGCTTCCGCTGCAGAGGAGCCTAAAGAACTCAGCGGAACATTAGTTATGTCAGGTTCAACTTCAATGGAAAAGCTGGCGAATATCGCGGCAGAATCCTTTATGAACAAATATCCGCAGGTTATGGTATCTGCCGAATTCATCGGCTCCAGTGCCGGGATTGAAGCATTGCTGGCAGGAACAGTTGATATCGGCAATGCTTCCAGAGGCTTAAAGGATACCGAGATATCCTCCGGTGCGGTAGAGAATATAGTTGCAATTGACGGTATCGCCGTAATTACAGATAAGGCTAATACCGCCAAGGATTTGACGAAGGAGCAGCTGGTACAAATCTATACCGGAGAGATTACAAACTGGAGCCAGGCAGGCGGTGCCGACCAGCCAATCGTAGTCATCGGCAGAGAAGCAGGCTCAGGTACCAGAGGAGCATTCGAGGAATTGCTTGAGGTTGTGGATTTATGCAAATATTCCAATGAGATTAACAGCACCGGAGGTGTTATGGCGAAGGTTGCTTCCACTCCCGGAGCCATCGGATATGTCTCCCTGGATGTCCTGGATGACAGCGTTTCGGCCTTCCATTTGGAGGGAGTGGAGCCTACTGCTGATAATGTAAAGGCAGGCAATTATTTCTTAAGCCGTCCGTTTGTAATGGCAACCAAGGGTGAGATTGCGCAGCAGAATGACCTCGTAAAAGCCTTCTTTGAATATCTTCAGTCTGAGGAAGGTAAGGAAATGATTAAGAGTGCAGGCTTAATTACCATGGATTAAGGGAATTTGCAGAAATAATTTAAAACACCCCATATCGGGTTATCATAGTAAAGCTCATCAGGTTTCAGAAGTTCTGAAGCCAGGTGAGCTTTTTTACCGTCTTTTTATTGCTTCTGCTCTCTGATGAAAAGGGAATGAAAAAAAATTAACGATTTTCTTAAAAATTGTATTGACAATTAAAAAACACTGTACTATACTGTCAATAATCCTTAAAACATATAAAACATATAGAAATAGTATGAAATATAAATCGGAAGCATATAATATTGCACGGCAGAGGATACGGAAGAGGTAATATAATGAAAGGATCAATATGCCCGGGCAGAGTCCTGAAGATCTGGAAGGCATTAAGATAGAAACATAAAATGGGAGGAAAATATGATGAAAAAAGCACTGGCAGCATTACTAATGCTAACCTTACTGGCGGTGGTGTTCACCGGCTGTGCCAAGAAAGACGGAGCGGATAAGAAACTGGTGATAGGAGCAAGCACCACGCCCCATGCGGAGATTCTGGAACAGGCCAGAGACCTGCTGAAGGAAGCGGGCTATGAACTGGAGATAAAAGAGTATTCCGATTATGTACAGCCGAATGTGGCATTGGAGGCAGGCGATTTGGATGCGAATTATTTCCAGCATCAGCCGTATCTGGACCAGTATAATGCAGAAAACAAAACAAACATTGCTACTGCCGGGATTATCCATTACGAGCCCTTCGGTATCTATCCGGGCAAGACAGCCACACTGGATGCATTGGCTGACGGCGGCAAGATTGCCGTTCCCAATGATGCTACCAATGAAGCCAGGGCACTGCTGTTATTGGAGGCACAGGGATTAATCAAGCTCACAGCGGATATCGGGCTGAAGGCTACCAAAACAGATATCATTGAAAATCCTAAGAACCTGGACATCATCGAAATAGAAGCAGCCCAGCTGGCCCGGTCCCTGCAGGATGTGGACCTGGCGGTAATCAACGGTAATTATGCCATTGAAGCCGGACTGGAGGTCGGTAAGGATGCGGTAGCCGTAGAGGATAAGGATTCCATTGCAGCAGATACCTATGGTAATATTATTGCGGTAAAAGCGGGAAATGAAAACCGGGAGGATATCCAGGCGCTGCTGAAGGCATTAAAGAGTGATAAGGTAAAGAATTTCATTAACGAAACCTATCAGGGAGCGGTAGTCCCGAAATTCTAAGAAACCGTATCAATGGGATATTATTTAGGGATGATTTGGCGGTTTAACACTTCTTCGTCATTTATAAAAAGTGAGGGATCATGGATTGGAGAAAGAAAACAATATCAAGCAAAAGAATTCAATACAGGAACGCGATTTGAGAAAGATTGCCGAGCTGCTGGAAACAATCCAATATGGATCGGTCACGGTAATTATACAGGATGGAAAGGTGCTGCAGATTGAAAAAAGTGAGAAGATCAGAATTAAATAAATTCCGGTCTGCAGAAAAAACGAGAATAGCGGGAAGATGCAGGAATAAATAAAACTGACTGGTCAACTGGAGGTTTTGGATAGATAACATGTCCAAAACCTCTTTTTTATTTCATGGGAGATTGTGTCCTATGAAGTAAAAAGAATAAGCTTGCTTATGCTTGACCTCACGGGCAGGATGCGCACTCTGCACGAATGCGCATAAATGCGCAGGGTATTATGTCGGCCAGACCGATCGCGCTCGGTGCGAGAATGTGTCAAGGCACATTCTTTATTCCATAAGAATGAAATTATATATTTTGCGGAAGATGAGAGGAAAGGGCTGTGGGGCGAACTTATGAAGGAACATAAAGTAAACCGAATTGGAAGGGCTAAGGGGATTTGCAGAGAAGCTTTTTGAAATCAGGCTTATCAAAAGGAGGATCACAGAATGGCATTATTATTGGAAAATATCATTACCTATCTGAAGAATAGCAGATCAATTGTGCTGGCTACCGTTGACTCAGACCGGCTGCCCGATGTAAGGACCATCGGAGGTTACAATTTTGACGGATACGTCCTTTATTTTGCAACGGCGAAAACCTCCAGAAAGGCAGAGCAGCTGCTTGAAAAGGAGAATGTCGCGATCCTCATCCAGCATGAGAATCAAGTACATCCGGATTATAAAAATGTAACCATCTACGGCAAGGCAAAAAAGCTGTCCGGTACGGATTATGACCTGGGAAGGGCCAAGATACTGGAGAGAAGGCCAAATGCAATCTATGAGGAGGAGAGTAAGAATATCTACCGGGTGATACCGGAGCAAATTAAGTTACTGGATTTATCCAAGGACGCAAATGAACAGGTACATATTATTAAACCCTGATTCTTCCAAGCAGAAAAGAGGAATTGGAGAGGTATAATTTCAATAGTAAACATATAATATATATATGAACAATAGGTAATATGAGCGTAACAGTAAATGGGAAAGAAAAAAGAATATGGGGAAACTGACTATACAAAATAGAGGTTTGGATACGCGCAGGCGTATTTGAAACTCTATTTTTTTATAAGAATGGTTCGCAAAGTGTACCCTTTGTTGTTTCATACGCCTGAACCGGTGTGATACAAAGCCACACAGATAACGCAGATAGCTGCAGACAGGAAAGGAGATTTAAGGATGAATAACGCTGTGCGAGTAAAGGCGATCCACCCATGCTTTGGTGCGGTTAATAACAAAGGAAGAATTCATCTGCCGGTTTGTCCGGATTGCAATATACAATGCAAGTTCTGTGACAGAAGAAGGAACAGTTACGAAAATCGTCCCGGTGTAACCGCCTCCATTATCACACCTGAGGAAGCAATCGGGGTGATTGAACGATCCCTGGCTCTGTGTCCGGATATTACCGTAGCAGGAATTGCAGGACCCGGGGATACCCTGGCTACGGATGAGGCAATTACAACCTTCCGGTTAATCGGCGACCGTTACCCGGAATTGCTAAAGTGTATGAGTACAAACGGCCTTCTTCTGGAGGAGCGTGCGCAGGAGCTGATCCAGGTGGGAATCGATACACTGACAGTAACCGTAAATGCAGTGGACCCTTATATATTGGCACAAATTGTACCCAAGATACATTACCATGGAAGAACCTATACGGGTGAGGAGGCAGCAGAAATTTTAATAAGGAACCAACTGGCCGGAATTCGGAAAATGGCTGAGGCCGGAGTGACCATCAAGGTCAATACCGTTCTGATTACCGAGATAAACCGCCATCATGTGAAGGATATAGCGAAGGCAGTCCGGGACGCCGGAGCTTCCATCTACAATATCATCCCATTGATACCCCAGAACGGAATGGCTCATTTATCGGAGCCGGGGTGTTACGAGATCGACGGAGCCCGCCGGGAAGCGGAAGAATACATTGATGTGTTCCGGCACTGTCAGAGATGCCGGGCGGATGCGGTAGGTATTCCCGGAAAATTAGAAATCGGGGAGCAGGTATACCTTAGAAAGCTGCAGTTGAAGGAAACTTTCTCCCACGGCTGACCGGGAAGAATTGACCGGGAAGAACATGAAAGAAAAAAGGGATTTCTTTCAGTGTTGAGACGGCGCAGAGCGCTATCATGGAGGGATGTATGAAATATAAGGTTGCCATAGCTACAAAGGATGGAAAGGTGATTTATGAACACTTCGGCCATTGCGGAAAATATTGCATTGTCGAGGTGGAGGGGAATCATTACCGGTTTACCGGCTTTCGGGAGGTGGAACCGCCCTGTCAGGGAGGAGGGCACACCGAAGCGGCCTTGGAGAAGGCAGTGGAGCTATTACAGGACTGCAGATGTATCATCGTGGGTCAGATAGGTATGGGAGCGCAGCAGGTCCTGGAGGAACACCGGATTCTTGCTTATGTGTTCAAAGGCCTTGTAGAGGAAGCCTTGTCAAATATCATTCATTCTATTTCAGGCGACGTTGTCCTGGGGGGAAGCCAGGCGGGGATTTAGCGAAGGGAAGGGGGCGAAGGTATGACTCCGGATATTGAGAATACCAATGAGGAGCGGATACAAAACAGGAAAGTGATAGAAGAGATTATGGCTCGGATACTGCTTCCCAGGTATGGAACAATCACCTTTATCATACATGACGGAAAATTGGTGCAGGTGGAGATAACGGAGAAGCACCGGCTGTCATAGCAAAAGAAGAGGGAAATGCAGAGCAGTCCAGGCAATGCCGGTTATCTTTTCTTATTATAAACAAAGCATGGAGGTACATGATGAAAAAACTTCTTTTGGCGGCGAACAGCAGGCTCGTCGGTACATACTTAATAATCATATTCATACTGGTATGGCAGTTCTCTCACAGCTTCGGCTGGACCAATCCGCTGTATGTGACGCCGTTTACAGCGGTACTTGAGGACAGCGCATATATCGGAATCGGCAAAATTCTGATCCACATCAGCATCAGCTTGAAACGCGTATTATTGGGTTTTGCGATTTCTACTGCGGCCGCGCTGCCACTGGGTTTTATTCTTGGGGGAGGGATACCGAAAGTCGCGCAAGTGCTGAAGCCTCTGTTTCTGTTTTTGCAGCAGATACCGCCATACATACTCTACCCTGTTTTTATGCTTATCATCGGTCCGGGCGAGAACGGTATCCTCCTTGTAATCTTCTGGTCGGTGTTCTGGCCTGTGCTGAATACCACAATGCAAGGGGTAGGCGACCTTGATGCAAAACTTGTCCGCTGTGCCAGAGCGATGAGCGCCAATCGCTTTGTCATTTTCTTCAAGGTTGTGCTTCCGGCAGTGTTTCCAAGCCTCATGCGGGGGATACGCTCGGGTCTGACAATGGGTTTCCTGATGTTGATCGGTGCTGAGAGCATGGGGGCCGACAGCGGACTGGGCTGGATGATCAACAACGCTCAACGGATGGCCTGGGTGCCGAGAGTCTACCTCGGTGCGCTGATCGTATGCATCGTCGGTTTTCTGCTCAACTGGTGGCTCGGAGTAATTGAACGCACGTTCATAGACTGGAAACAACTTGTGGAGGTTAATAATGATTAATTTGAAAAATATTACCCGAAAAATCGGTGGTTTTGTACTTGGTTTGATACCGATCTTTCTATTCTTCGTGCTGTGGCAGATCGGCGCGACGCATATTCCCAAAGGTGTCCTGCCAACTCCTTTAAAAGTGTTTGAGCAAATGTACAAGGAATTCACACGCACAAAGCCTGCCATGAATATGGGGAGTATGACACTTCTGGGTCATACTGCACAGAGCCTGTCCCGCATAGCGCGAGGGTTCCTGCTTGCAGGGTCGATAGGGATTGTTTTCGGCTTCCTGCTGGG
The DNA here is from genome assembly GCA_023423045.1 of Bacillota bacterium. Lineage (GTDB taxonomy): Bacteria > Bacillota > Clostridia > Lachnospirales > Lachnospiraceae > Mobilitalea. Next base: position 15,039 of record JAFAGA010000013.1, read on the forward strand.
AACCTATTTCAGGAGGCTTGAGAAATTGTTTTTGCCATTTTTTCGTGTTTGCGAAAAGCTGAACCCTTTCGCCATCATACCAATCTTTATGATACTGTTCGGCATCGGTGACACACAGAAAATTGCCATTGTGTTTTGGGCATCGTTCTGGCCCATATTGTTCAACACACAGGAAGGTGCGAAGAATATAGACCCGCAGCTTACGCGGGCGGCCCGGTCAATCGGCGCAAGTAAAGCGCAGCTGTTTTTTAAAGTGATACTGCCGGCAACGGTACCCAGCCTGTTCACAGGGCTGAAGCTTGCAATACGCGTAGCATTCTTTATGATAATCGCTTCCGAAGTTGTCGGCTCAACCAGCGGACTGGGCTGGTATTACGGTCAGGCCGGCAATGTCTACAAACTGCCGCTTGTGTACGGTTCCATCCTGTTCATCACCGTAATGGCAATCATAATCAACGCCGTGTTCTCACGTCTTGAACAGCACTTTATGAAATGGAAGGAGGTTGTGTTCCGGTGAAAGTAAAAAAGATACGTATACTTACGATAACTGTGTTGCTGGTCATTGCAATTTTAATCGGCGCGAAACTCGGTGAGACAAGAAAAACCATTATAACACCGGACATGATAAAGCAGCTGCAGGAATACAACCCGAATTCAAACCGCGGCAAATAATATTGGTAATGATACTCGTCAACGAGTTTATTATAAAAAATCTATTTAAAAAGGAGAAAGAAAATTATGAAACGTAAACTCATCTCAATTGTTTCACTTATGCTGGCTGTGCTGCTCCTTTTGACGGCATGCGGCAAAACAGAGAAAACGACAAACACAACGGCCCCGGACAATTCCGCGAATCCAACAACTGCACCGACTGCAACGGCTCCAACGCAGGAAGGCACTGAAAAAGCACCTGAAGCGGCGGCAGATACAAAGAAAGATCCCTTCGTACTGCGCACCAGCACGAAAAAAGAATGCACCTCGACATTGTATGTGGTCGGTGAAGCAAAAGGCATCTTTGAGAAATACGGCATCAAACTGGAATACACAGGAGAAATCAGTTCCGGAGCCGAAGCGCTGACCGCCGTAATTAACGGCACAAATGATTTTGAGGCAACTCTGCCCAATGCACTTGCCACCTATGTGGCAGAGGGTGCTCCAATCAAGGCGGTTACGTACCTGCAGGTAGACCCGCCGGAATCGTATCCCGGCATAGAAGATATCACCAAGTTCCGTCATATGCGCTTCGTTGTCCGCGCCGACAGCCCCATTAAAACCATCCAGGACCTGGCCACCTATAAGGGAAATGGTACCGACGGCAAGATCACCGTCAGCGGACGTGCTCCCAGCTGCAATAGCTTCCTTCCCAGTGCAGCATTAAATAACGCCGGACTGGACGCATCCTCCCTTTTAGAATTTGTCGCATTCAACGGTACAACGGAAATTCTGCAGGCACTTGATCTGGGCAACCTGGACATTGCCGGAATCCATCCGCCGTTTTATAAGCTGGCCGAAGACAGCGGCTACCGGGTAGTGTGGGATAGCGCCGATACCGGTTTGGGTCAGGCGTCAGGAGCGGAGACCATCTACTTTACCGACGACTTTATAGCGAAAAATCCGGAAGCGATACAGGCATTCGTCAGTGCAATGAAAGAAGCCGCACAATGGACACTTGAAAATATTGACGAAGCCATTGACCTTACCAGCGCATACATTGGTCAGGATATATCCGCCGTGCATTGGTACTACGGCGAAGAAGGCTTCCCGGCGGAGCTTATCCAACCCTGGATTGATGATCTTGTGCGGAACGGTGCCCTGGAAGAAGGCCAGATTACTCTGGAGAAGATAGCAACAACACAGTTCCAGTAATAAACAACGAGCGGTACGCTAAACAACTGCTCTTATGTTCAAGGCCCACGGGGCAGTTTTTGCCGCCCCCATAGAGGTAAGAGTGAAAGATAAATCTTTCGCTTGGCAAATTTGTATATGCGCTGCGCACACAAACTAGTACTGCCCTGGGTAATTAACGCTTCATAACAGTGCCTGATATTTGCAGCAGGGCAAGGCGGAGGAATGAGGCGCAGCGGTTCCTACGCTGATTGACGACAACGCAGTACTGGTGTAAATAGCGGGAATTAAGTGTTAATTACGTAGGACAGTACCAGGTAAGCGCAGAAAACAGCGCAGAAATGAGGGTAAAAATGAAAAATGCTGCGAATAAAATCGAAATACAAAATGTGGGGCGCACATTTCACAAGCGCGGCACAAATGAGGCCTTTCATGCACTGTCAGGGTTTTCCCTGACAGTGCGGGAGGGCGAGTTTGTCACCATAGTCGGGCCGTCCGGCTGCGGGAAAAGTACGCTGCTTGACATCCTTGTGGGTCTTTCAAAACCCGATGAAGGTAAAATTCTGATCGATGGCAATCCTGTCCACGGTCCTGCCCTTGACAGGGGCATCGTCCTGCAGGGCTATGCCCTGTTTCCGTGGCGGAGTGTCCGAAAGAACATAGAATTCGGCCTTGAAATCAAGCATGTGCCGAAAAAGGAACGTGCCGGGATAGTAGACCATTTTATTAAGCTGGTCGGCCTGGAGGGTTTTGAGAATCACTACCCATACGAACTCTCCGGCGGTATGCAGCAGCGTGTGGCCATTGCCCGGTCACTGGCCTATGACCCGGAGGTGCTGTTTATGGATGAACCGTTTGCGGCAGTGGATGCGCAGACCCGTGAAACCATGCAGGATGAACTATTGTCTATTTGGGAAAAGACCAATAAGACAGTCATCTTCGTCACCCACAGCATTGAGGAGGCAGTCGGGCTTGCGGACCGTGTAGCCGTGGTATCGAAAGGCCCCGGTCACATCAAGGAAGTCATCGATGTCAATCTGCCGCGTCCGAGAAGAGTATCGCAGGTACGTAACACCACTGACTTTAATGTTATCACGCACCGTGTATGGGAACTATTGCAGGATAAGGTGCCCGAGCCGCTGAAGGTCAGGGAGCCGGGCGTTGACATCAGCGAAGCGATACTCTCCGATACGGCGATATAGAAAATAAGGCAACAGTTCAGAGTGGTCCGGGCGGAGGGCATAATGCCCCCTCACGCACAGGACGTAAGACACCTGATTGGATTTGTATGCCATATCCGTACATGTTTGTTCGTCTATGTCATACAAATCCAAGCATGCGTCTTCCATATAGTGCATTACGGGGGCATTATGCCCTCCGCCCGGACCACTCTGAACTGTTCGATTTAAGCAATTATAGGAGGAATACAATGGCAACATTTATTGAAAGACCTAAATTCAGCTGTGCGCTTGGCGGTGCGCTGACCACACTTACAGGGTTGAACCGCGTTGTGCCGATTGTACACGCGGCGGGAGGCTGTGCAGCCAGCCTTTCCGGAACATACAACGGCGCGGCGGGCTATCGCGGCGTCGGATACTGCGGCGGCAGCATGCTTTCTACAACGAACATTGCGGAAAGCAATGTTGTTTTCGGCGGCGAGGACAGACTGGAGGAACAAATCGAAAACACGCTGTTTGCGCTTGACGGTGATTTGTATGTAGTGGTTACCGGCTGTCAGGTGGAAATTATCGGTGATGATGCAAGAAACGTAGCCCGCCGTTTCGCTGACAGAAATGTAATCGGCGTTAGTACACCCGGTTTTCTCGGCAATACGCTCCGCGGCTATGACGCGGTTATGAATACGATTGTGGAAAGCGTAATTGAGCCTTCCCAGGTGAAAAACCCCAAAGAAGTAAACATTTTTGGCGTTGTCCCCGGCCACGATGTATTCTATCGCGGCAACCTGGACGAAATCAAGCGGATACTGGGATTAATCGGCGTGAAGGCCAATACCTTCTTCGGCACGGGCAACTCAGTCGCGGAGATACGCAAATATGGTACGGCTGCACTTAGCATCGTGCTGGCACCCAAAACCGGTGTCGCTCCGGCGCAAAAGCTGCAGGAGACCAACGGTACTCCGTACATACTGTCGGAAGTCCCGATTGGACCCTCCGGTACAGCCGCATTTTTAAAACAGGTCGGAGCAGCGTTGAACATCGACCCCGCACTCACCGAGAATGTCATCGAAAGTGAAACAGCGTATTACTACGGCTTTTTCGACAGTATCGTCGATATGTACAGTGACCTCGACTGGCAGCGTTATGCAATCACTGTCGCAGACAGCTATTACGCTCATGCGCTGACAAAATTCATTGCAAATGATCTCGGCTGGATTCCGCATCTGACCTCCGTCAACGACATTGAGGATGAGTATGAACAAGCCAAATACGCAGAACGCTTTGGCGACATTACGAGTGAAACAAAGCCGGGTGTCGTGTTCGAGCAGCATGCGGGGCAGATTATCAAGCATGTCCGCAGCAGTTGGGAGCTTAATCACAATCAGAAATATTATGATGCACTGTCACCGGCTTATGTGATTGGGTCGGGTATTGAGGCAGGTCTTGCGGAGAAATTGGGTGCAAGTTTACTGACTGTCGCATTTCCGGTCAGTAACCGGGCAGTACTAAACAAGGGGTACGCGGGGTTCCGCGGCGGCCTGACACTGGTGGAAGATTTGATTACGCAGCTTGTTGCGGCGCGATAGGAGGGATCATAAATGTCAACAAAATACGCTCAGGAATTAACCTATGGGTTTACCCCGCAATTCGCTCCGCCCGTGCGTGAAACACGGATCGGCGTATGCTCCGCCTACTGTGGTGAATGTTCAAGGCTGATTGAAGATGTGCAAAGCGGCTGCGCTCAGCTGCAGACACGCAAGTTCGCCCAAAGCGGCGGTTGTCAGCTGATGCTGGCAATCGGAATTGTCTCAAGTCTTACCAATGTGGTTGTAATCGTACACAGCCCCCTGGGCTGCTGTTCGGGCTTCGTAGGTCAGGGCGGAGTAAGAAAAACAACACGTGCCACACGCGGTAAGCGTTCGGAAGAATTCGTCTGGCTGCACACCAATATGGACGAAATGGATGTTGTACGCGGCGGTATTGACAAACTCCGCGACGCGGTGCTGTACGCCGAGAAAGAATATCACCCCGACGCGGTCATCATTGCCAACGGCTGTGTCCCCGGAATTATCGGCGATGACATAGACTCGCTGGTAACGGAGCTTGACGGACGAATATCGGCAAAGCTCGTTCCTGTGCATTGTGAGGGCTTCAAAAGCAAGTACGTTGCCAGCGGTTATGACAGTGCGTATCACGGTCTGCTGCGCCATCTTGTGGAACCCACCGTCAAGGAGCGCAGTGCCATACCCGATGTAAATCAACAACGCAATTTTGCGGAACAATACCGTATTTCCAGAACTGTGAATATTTTCAATGTGGGCAGTAACTCCAACGGGGATGAAGTGGAGTTAAGCCGCATTGTTTCTTCTCTTGGTCTGATTCCGCGTGTCCTGCCTCTGAATGCCACCCTTGACGACCTGTCGCACATCGGAGAAGCCGTGCTGAATGTGTCAATCTGCGCAACACACGACGATTATCTGCTGGGGCATTTACAGGAGCGGTTTGGGACGCCGTACATCATCGATACGCTTCCGATCGGCATCCGGAGCACGAACCGCTGGATACGTCAAATTGCCGCGCACTTCCATCTGGAAGAAGAAGCGGAGCGCGTGATCAAGCTGGAAAACGATGCTCTCAATGAAGCATTGGAGCCGTTTCGCAAGGTGCTGTCCGGAAAAAAAGTCTATGTGGGAGGCGGCGAAACCAGAATACTCACAACTGCTGCGTTTTTCAAGGATGATCTCGGAATGGAGCTTGTGGGTGTGAAGGCTCACAACGTAGACCGTTTCGTGGAAGAGATCGCCGAGGAGCTTCACGACCCTAAACTGATGATTACGGTTGCAGCGGGTCAGCCTGCGGAAGAAGCCGCGGTAGTCAGCCGCCTTAAACCCGATCTGTACTGCGGTCATACGGGAGCAAATGGGTGGATCAGCCGCTTGGGGGTACCGAACCTGCCCTTGTTCGGTATGACCCTGAACTATATGGGCTATGTGGGCGCGTACGAACTTGCACGGAAAGCGGCTAAAACAATTAAGAATACTAATTTTGTGAAAAATGTGTCGGCCAATATCGGGCTGCCGCTCAGCAAAGAGTGGATGGAACGCGACACAAAACTAAATATAAAAGAAACGGAGTTGATCATATGAGCAAGATTGTAAATAACCTTACACAGCTTATCGGCGATACCCCTGTGCTGCGTCCGCAGAACTTCAACAAGCTTGCGAAGATTACAGAGTCTGACCTGCTGTTCAAGCTGGAATACTTCAATCCGCTGGGAAGTGTGAAAGACCGTATCGCGTACTCTATGGTAACGGATGCCGAAAGAAAAGGGACTCTCACGCCGGAAAGCGTCATCATTGAGCCCTCCAGCGGCAATACAGGCGTAGGTCTTGCATTTGTCGCAGCAGCGAGACGATACCGGATGATTGTCGTGATGCCGGAAACCATGAGCAGCGAACGGCGCGCACTGGTAACAGCGCTTGGTGCCGAGCTCATACTCACACCCGGAGCGCAGGGTATGAAGGGTGCCATCCGTAAGGCTGAGGAGCTGCAAACCCAGATTCCCAACGGCATCATCCTGCAGCAGTTTGAAAATCCGGCCAATCCCGAAATCCATCGTTCCACTACCGGTCCGGAAATCTGGAATGCCACAGGCGGAAAAATTGACATTCTGGTCAGCGGAGTTGGCACCGGCGGCACCATAACCGGCGCCGGATTGTATCTGAAAGAACGCAATCCGGGTTTGAAAATCGTTGCAGTAGAGCCGTCTGCATCACCTGTCCTGTCGGGCGGTAATCCAAGCCCCCACAAGATTCAGGGCATTGGTGCGGGTTTTGTGCCCAGTGTGCTTGACCTGTCACTGGTGGATGAGATCTACAAGGTTCTTGACGATGAGGCCATCGACACGACGCGGACACTGGCGCAGGAGGAAGGTCTGCTGGTTGGAATATCAAGCGGCGCGGCGGCATTCGCAGCGGCGCATATTGCACAACGCCCGGAGAACAAGGGCAAAACGATACTGGCTATTCTTCCTGATACAGGCGAACGTTATCTGTCCACCGGGATATTCGCGGCCCGCGACGAGAAAAGCCGCTACTGGTACATTTAAAATATAAGCCGACAACGGCAAGTTAAGGAGTCTTCATAAAATGGCAAAAAAAATTAAACAAATCGCTATCTACGGCAAGGGCGGCATTGGAAAATCGACTACTACAAGCAACCTTTCAGCCGCACTGTCGAAGCTTGGTTTCAGGGTTATGCAGTTCGGGTGTGATCCGAAAGCGGACAGCACAAACACACTTCGTGACGGCAGCTATATTCCGACCGTACTCGATACGCTCCGCGAGAAGGGGCAGGTCAAAGCAGCCGATGTGGTATTCGAAGGCTTCAATGGCATTTACTGTGTTGAGGCCGGCGGCCCCGCACCGGGCGTGGGCTGCGCCGGGCGCGGTATCATTACAGCCGTTGAGCTTTTTAAACAGCAAAAAACATTTGAGGAGCTTGATTTGGACTATGTGATTTACGATGTTCTCGGCGATGTGGTGTGCGGAGGTTTTGCGACACCCATACGGGAGGGTATCGCTCAGCATGTTTTCACCGTGTCCAGCGGCGACTTTATGAGCATTTACGCCAGCAACAACCTGTTCAAAGGGATTAAGAAATACAGCAATGCAGGCGGTGCGCTGCTTGGGGGAATCATTGCAAACTCCATGAATCATGGCTACAGCCGGGAGATTGTCACTGATTTTGCCCAGCGCACAAAAACGCAGATTGTGCAATACATACCCCGTTCGGTGACAGTGGCACAATGTGAGCTTAAGGGTAAAACAGTAATTGAAGCCGCACCGGACTCTGAACAGGCAAAAGTCTACACTCAGCTTGCGGAGTATATTGCGGCTCACGAAACCAGTAAAACACCTTCTCCTCTGGAATTGCAGGAATTACGCGACTGGGCGGCAAGCTGGAGTGATAAGCTGCTGGAATTGGAAACCGGAGTTGTTGTTGGGGGCGAGAGCTCAGGAATTTAGAGAGGTGGAATATGAAAATAGCGCTTGCCTCAAACGACGGCAAAACCGTAAATACCCATTTTAACAGTACACCCGGTTTTATCATTGCACAAGCTGACGCTTGTGGTTACCGGATAATGGAACGCCGGGAAAATAACGGTGGAAGCGGCTTAACGTTAAAGGAACTCAATTCTGCCTGCTTTGACTCAACGATTGCTTTGATTTCCGATTGCGAAGCGGTTATCGCCGCAAAAATCGGCAGAGCGGCAGTAAGCGCACTTTTGCGCAGAAATATTCAGGCTCTGGAACAGACAGGCGGCATTGAGGATTTATTGGATAAGTACGTCAAATATCTCGGAAAAAACGGCTACAAACTGCACAAATAAATCATAAAGGGAGGGTCTGACAATGAAAAAGTCAAAAGGGAAAATCCTGTACGGGGTCATAGCTATCTTTGGATTGTCGGCAGCTATATTGCCGCTGACAATCTACCACTATATGGAAACGGTTTCGATGAAAATGGACAATGCACATATGGGCAATGCACACATGGAGTGCTTTGCGGCTTGCCTTGCCGGAACAATAATCGGTGCGGCAATTGCAGTTACCGCTGCTGCGTCATTGTTTTTCAAAAATATAAAATTAGAAGTGAGCAGTTCAGCCGCACTGTTCACCGGCGGTTTCGCGTTGATTATCGTGCCGCGTATCCTGGGCTTTTGTGCTCATGAGGATATGGCTTGCCGCTATATAACCGCACCTACGCTGGCAATCCTGGGTTACGCGGTTATTATTTTGTCGCTTGTGCGGTTAGTGTCGGGTGCTCTGGCAATCCGTAAAGCATCCGCAGCGGCATGAGCCTGGCGTGCTGTCACCCATAATTAGCCAAACCGCACTGCCCATTTTGTCATCCGCCGCGTTGTCGCCGGTCGACGCAGCCACCGCTGCGCCCCCTTCCTCCGCCTTGTGGAATGACAAAATATTCAGCACTGTTTGGCGAAAGCTGGACGGTACAGCACACTAGTACACTGATTAGAAGGAGATATGTAAATGAATAAATTACACGGCGGCAGGATTACCACGTGGAAAATCGCGCTTAATAATATTGTGCACCGGCAGTTTCGTTCTGTCTGCATTGTGCTGTTGATTGCTGTTACGACGCTATTAATTACAAGCGGGACATTACTTGGATTCAGCCTGCGAAATGGCGTTGAGAGCATAAATGCCCGTCTTGGAGCAGATGCCATGATTGTGCCGCGGTCAGCCGGCGACAGCTTTGAGGGTGCATTGCTATCCGGCTCTCCATCAACCTTTTATCTCACCGCTGATGTCGCAAACCGGATTGTTCGCCTTGACGGAATAGAACGGGCTACGGCACAGCTTTTCATATCAACCTTTGATTCCGAACACTGCGCCGCGCTGGTGCAGATAATCGGATACGATCCGGCCTCTGATTTTATTGTGACACCGTGGCTGAAAAGCTCAAAAATCACAGAACCCGGTTATGGCGAAGTCGTGATCGGAGGCAATGTACAGCTACAGCCCGGTGACGAAATGCCCCTTTTTTCTGTAAAACTCAATGTGGCGGGCGTTCTCGACAAGACAGGAATGGGCTTTGACAACGCGGTATTCGTAAATTTGGAAACGGCACAGATGCTGCTGGGCGAGTATGAGAAATTTGCCTCAGCCTTGCCGTTACCGGAGGGTGTCGGCACAGAAGACGTGGTTTCGGCAATACTGATTGATTTTAAGAGCGGAACAGACACACAGGCTTTTCAGCAAAATCTCAACCAGGAGTTCCGTACCGACGGTGTCCGATATGTTTCATCGCAGGCCTTGCTTGCCGGCATATCGAAAAACCTCAACCTTGTCATTGGGATTTTGTTAGTCCTGCTTGGGGCTTTATGGGTGTTTGCCGTATTTGTTCTCGCCATAATCTTTACGCTTGCGCTGAACGAACGCCAGCGCGAGTTTGGAATCCTGCGGGCAATCGGGGCGACAAGACGGAAGCTGGCGTCGATTGTGCTGCTGGAAGCTGCTCTGCTGTGCGCCGCAGGTGCCATTTGCGGTGTCGGCATGGTGTGTCTGATTGTATTTCCATATAATGAGTTAATCAAGCGCGTTTTGCAGACCGCATACCTGCCGCCTCAGAGTTTTTCTGTTGTGATCATACTTTTACTGTGCTTTTTGTCAGGTACGATAACGGGGCCGCTGGCGTCTCTGTTCTCGGCAGTGAGAATAGGAAAAAATGAAGCCTTGGAAAATATACAGGAGGGTTTGTAATGCTGCTTCAAATAACAAAATTAACAAAAAGCTATGAGCGCCGCGGCGAGAAATTTTATGCGGCGGACAATATCGACCTGTGCGTTGAAGCCGGTGATTTTATTTGCATTACAGGTGAGTCCGGCAGCGGCAAAAGCACTCTGCTGAATATGCTGGCGGGGCTGCAAAAAGCCGATGGTGGTGAAATCCTTTTTGACGGAGACAATCTATGCTCCTTGGGCGATGCCGGACTGGCCGGCCTGCGAGGCAGCAAAATCGGATATATCCCCCAGGGAAACAGCTTGCTGCAAAACTTCTCAGTGCTTGAAAATGTTTGTCTGCCGTGGTATATCACCCGTAAAGAGGATGTAAAAAACAAGGCTCGCGAGTTGCTGGACAAAGTGGGAATTGCGCACCTGGAACGCGAAAGCCCGCGCAATTTGTCCGGAGGGGAAGCAAGACGCGTCGCTATCGCACGGAGTCTGATTACCAACCCTAAAATCCTGATTGCCGATGAGCCGACAGGTGACCTTGATCCCAGAAACACCGACGAAGTCATCCGGTTGTTCTCCTCGGTCCACGCCC
>JAFAGA010000061.1 GCA_023423045.1 Bacillota bacterium
CTGTATTCGTGACGAATCTTTTCAAGATTCAGGCGCGAATACTTTCTGTTCTTATTTTGCTGATACGAATTTTAAGGTGTAAAACTGTTGGTCTTAAGCCGAAAGCGGTTTAATCAGCAGTCACTAAATAATAAAGCAAGTAATGTTGCTAATAATCGTTTCCTCTTCATAATAATCTCCATTCTGCTGCCAAAGCCGGCAACACAAATCGTAATGAAAAAATTTCCACTACCGTCAACTTGTTTTAATTTAAACAAGGTATCTACTGCATTAGCAACAAGCGTTCATCTACTTGCATGTCGCTGACATGCAGCTGTCGGATATATGTTTTATGCAGTTGAGAGTACTATTCTTCTGGTTCACGACATTTTGCGGACCTTGTTTTTGTGCCATGAGTCATTTTGACTCAAAACTCTTTTTCACATTAAGTCCACGTCTGCGACTTGCTCGTAGTTATAGACTCAACATGTGAAAATTGCATTCAATTTTCACACTACAACACCTCCTTTACATTTTAATTATAAGATATCAGAAATGCATTATCGGTCATACTAACATCAACTCTTTGATTAGCAATACGCGTTATAAAATCATCCTGTTCATTTACCGGCAACCCGTAATAATGCAATTCTAATATTTCACGAGATGATAATTTTATTTTGTTTTCCTCAGTTTCTAATATTTTAGTATATTTATCAATAACTTCACTATTTCTTGAATCCAACATATTGATAAATCCTTCTAGTTGATAATCCGTCAAATAACAGTCCAAGCCAGCAACTGATATATTATGAGTATCCAGTAATTTAGAAAATGTGTCTATATTTCGTGCATTTATTGAAACAGAATTATCTTGTCCATTAAATAACAAAATAAAAGCTAGAATAGAAACCATTATTATTCTTCTTAATATAATTTTATAAACTCTCTTCATACTTTACCAACCTTTCACATAAAATTATAAGTTCATATACCATCGCCAACAATTACATCTTGATAAACTTTTATCTATTATATGTATATATAATAATGTATATTAGCAAAATTGTCAATAATAATTTGCATATATTTACATAATTTTCTGCCTATATCCAATTTCCTATTGGAAGTGGCACTTTATTTAAGCATTCAAAAGCTTGCTGTATAATTATTACTTTCCGTGGTAAGCGTTAAATAATTCAGTGGATTGTTATTCACTGTAATTTTTGATATAATCCTTTTAATTATATTTGGAATTTTTCAAGTTTATTTAAAAAACTGCAGAAAACTATGAAAAGGTGAATCTATGGATACAAAACAAGCTACTTCTGATTATCCTCCATCTCAGTTGACAGCAAGAATACATGAGTGTTCTTCCAACGGCTGTCTAACCATTAAATTTTGGTGTGCCAAGGTATTTTTCATATCGTCCATCCCTTAATAGAGTGTTTTCTATAACATAAAAACGGCCGAAGTTCCCGTAAATACAAGAACTTACGGCCACAAACCGCCTTCTATTGATCGAACAGCTTAATTGGCGTTATCCGCCGGATCCGGAGGGAGGCCAGCCATATTGTCACCGCCGAAACCAATATCACGCCGGCAGGAACAAAGATCAGGTATTGATATGGCATATATAAGCTGACCTTACGGATCCCATTGCTTGCAAGCAGCATCTGGGTGAAGGAGTTCGACATCAGTACCCCCATTACCAAGCCCAGGATGCCTCCCAGCGATATGACCGGAAGATAACTGTATCCCACCTGCAGAATTAATTGAAAGGTCGTGTATCCCAGGGCTTTGTATATGCCGTACTGCTTCTGTTCCTTGAGAATCTTAACCTTGATTAAGAGCAGCAAAATCAATACTACCGTGATTATTGTGACCCCGCCGCAGACGGTGCAGATGGCAAGAACTGAGCCATGAAAAGATCCCATGACCGCACTGGTCAGGTCATCCAAATTAATAACCAGTGTGTTGATATCAGCAAACTCCGTATCCAGCTCTTTTATAAATTCTTCCACATCCGTCCCCTCTGCCAGATATATAATAGCCATGGGTATTCTGTAGTCCGGTTTCAGGCGCCTCACTCCCTCTTCCGTGAGGCTTGCTCCTCTTCCAAGATGATTGATATGCTGCTTCACGCCAACAATCAGATACTGCGCCTCCCCGCCGAAGGAGGATACGGTTACACTGTCACCAAGCTCCAGGCCAAGATCCTCCAGCGTTTTATTGCTTACCACAATCTCATTATCATATTGTGTCAGCCTGCCGGCCATCAGGGTATCCGTCTCCAACCGGGAAAAATCCTTCGCAATCTCGACACGTACCTGCTCTTCCCTATCCCCATTCTTAAGCAGTATTTCCTCCGTGTTATAATCCAGAAGCTTGCGAATCTCTATCTTTTCCTCCAGCTGCTCCATCACCCGATCATAGTCCTTCGCTTCCACCCACATCTGAAGCTCGGCGGGCGGCATGCCTACCAGATTCAGCATCGCGGTATCGTTGATTACAAAATTATAGTACATCCCGACGGCATAGACACAGGCAAAGGTCAGAAGAGAAATAATAACTGCCACCATGATATTTTGTTTTCCGTTGTACAGAATTCCCTTCACACCGATGGCAAGGTTCAGGGGTAATCGTGATTTTTCCAGTGGAAGGTGGTTTCTTTTAAAGTTATGGGTTTCGATGCCATCCCGCAATGCTGCCAGGGGAGTGATCTTTTTCAGCTTTCCTGCCGTCATATTCGTCACTGTAACAATCAGCAGCAGATTCACCAGGGCACTGGCGAGGATGGCCGGACCGCTGATTCTGTTTATCCACCGCAGTCCGATGGAGGCTGATATCATATTTCCAACCGGAGAAGAGACGGTCGCCGCCAGAATTAATCCCGCCAGAATCCCTACCCCCGTAAGCAGCAGAAATTCAAGCAATAAAGCGTATTTAACCTGACTTGCCGTATATCCCACCGCCTCCAGAGAGCCGATATTCTTTATATTTTTCTCCAGATGAACAATCACGGAGAATCGAATCACTACCAGGGCAATCACCAGCAAAATCAGGGAAAATGCGATTACTACCACCATCAGAATCTGAGTGAACATCATTGTACCCTGTTTTAAGGTGTCGTAGGGAAGAATATTCAGAAAATCATTCCCGTCGATTTCCTTTCCCTTGAATTCAAGCATAAAGCTTCGCTCGAATTCCCTGCCGCCGATTCCGTCAAAGCGAAGATTGATCAGGCTCTGCCGTGCCGCATCCGTCGCTTCCTCCCTCATCCCCTGAAACATCGAATCATAGACAAAAAACTGATACATCGAGACATTGCTGGGCGTAGCAAAGATCACATTCTCATAGAAGCCTGCAATTACAAAGGTGAGCTTGCGGTTTTCAACTGATATCTCCAGCTCATCCCCTGTCTGATAATTTTTTGATATTTTAAGTATATAAGGAACGATGATTCCGTTTTCCGGCTTCGGGGACACCTCTTCGATAATGGGCAGACGGCCGATATGATATTCATCCTCCGCATTTAATATGACAGTGATCAGATTACTCTCTTTCTCCTGTCCCATTCTATTACGAATTTTCGGAGAAGTATAATAGATGCTGTCATGGATTTCGTACTGGCTTATGTCCTCTCTTTGATCAAGGATGGAAACCACCTTCTCCTTGCTGGATTGCCCGACCAACAGCGTACAGTCCGCCCCGCCAAGCTCTTCATTCTTAGCATCCACGAATTTCCCAAGCTGGGTTTCTACGGCAACTCCGGTATACATCAGCAAAGTGGACAGGATCACCAGGAGAACTAATATAATCGAGGTGGCAAGGGAGCTTTTGATATTGTTCTTTGCGATCAGATACAATTTCATACCTACCACCCCATTTTCCGGAGGAATTCATGAAGCGCAACGCCTCGTTTTGTATCCTCCTTCTGATAAGGCCCCAGGCTGCATTCATCCAAAATCACTCCATCCTTCAAATAGAGGACGCGGTTCGCCCTCCTTGCCGTCTTAATATCATGGGTAACCATAACGATGGACTGGCCTTGCTCATTCATGCCGGTCATAATATCCAGAATATTGGAAGCATTTTCCGAATTCAAGGCCCCGGTAGGCTCATCTGCAAACACGATCTCCGGCTTATTAATCAACGCTCTTACAATTGCAGCTCTCTGCGCTTCCCCGCCGGAGAGCTGGGACGGAAATTTGTTATAGCATCTTTCATCCAGCCCTACCTGGGCAAGCAGTTCCTTCGCACGCCGGATGACCGCTCCCCGCTCTCTGCTGACCAGCAGTCCGCTGACCAGTATATTATCCAGGACACTCATGGTCTCATTCAGATACATTTGCTGAAAAACAAAGCCGCAGTGGGATCTGCGAAAAACGGCCAGCTTGTCATTGGAATAGCGGCTTATTTCGCTGCCCCGAAAGATAATCTCACCAAGCGTTGGGCGGTCCATCCCAGACAAGGCATAGAGCAGGGTGGATTTTCCTGAGCCGGAGCTGCCCATGATAACCGTAAAATCCCCTTCCTCTATCCGAATATTAAGATTCTTAATCACATGCTGCTGCAAGCTTCCGGTGGAAAAGGTCTTACACAGCATTCTGGCTTCTAATATTGCTGTCATTTTATATTCCTCCATATAATTTTGATAATTATATTATACTTGCGGAACCTTACCCAGTCTTTTTCCATTCCTTATGAAATCCTTATCTGTTTCTTAAATCTTCTCTTCCCTGTGTCATCCATCTCAGGCAATGCGCAGATGCAAAGTAACTACAAAGCCCGGATCACAGTAAATATCAAGGCTTCCCTTCATCCCCTCCATAAACTGCTTCGCCAGATACAGACCGAGCCCCGAGCCGCTTGTGCCGGAGCTGTTCCTGCCGCGGTAGAACTTCCCGCACAGCAGAGGAAGCTCACTTTCCTCCACACCCCCGCCAAAATCACGAAGAGTTATCCACAGATATCCCTCTTCTATCCCGCTGCTTACCTCGATATGACTGTCCGTATATTTATAGGAGTTATGAATGATATTATCCATGACCTGGCCAAGGCGCAGGGCATCACAATAGATCAGGCATTCCGGAATCGGATTCACCTGATGAATCCTTTTTAAATGGTTCATCTGCACCAGCATATCCCCCAGAATCGTGCTCATCTCTTCCTTGCAGTTTATCTTCAGAACGGTCAGATCCTCCAGAGTGGCATGAAACATATCACTGATCAGATGATCGATGGTATCTGCCTTCTCATTAATGATCCCTGCCTTTTGTATCGTATCCGCCTCACTGCTTTTCAGCGTGATTAATTCACAATATGCCTTTATGGTGGAAACCGGCGTTTTAATATCATGGGACAGGCCGGCCACCAGCTCTTTCTTGCTCCGGTTCGCTTCAAACTCGCCCTGTCTCGCCTCTTTTAATTCCTCTCTCATCAGATCAAAGCTCTCCGTAAAGGCACCAAAATAATTCCTCCTATGCATCGGAAGAGGAAAATCAAGATTTCCGGCAGCCACATGGGAGGCAAAGTTCCTCAGGTTTTGGAACGGCTTAACAAAGCGGAGGTAGACAAGCCCTCCTAATCCCCATACAAACAGCAACAGGCCGGCGAATAAAACCATGACCATCCGGAACAAGCGGGCTTTAAGAAGCTCTTCCGCTTTCCTCTCCGGGGGGAATAATACCTTTCCTATGATCTTACCGCCTTCTTCATCCTCAAGGTCTATGATGGTTGCCCTATTCGCCAGACCCTTGTAAATGATCCCCTCATATTCCGGGTCGCCGCACAGCACAAGTTCAAAATCAGGGACTGACATACCCGATGACGCCATCCCTGCTTTTATCTCTGCTTCTATTTCTGCTTCTATTTTTGCTTTTATCTTTGTCTTACCTTCTGCTTCTGTCCCGGCTCCCGTCCCCGACATTTCCCTTATACTCTTTTCCGCACTCTTTGCAACAGCATTCATCTGGCTAATCTCTAATTTGGGGGCTTGCTGCCCTCTGAGATATCCTGTGGTCAGGCAAAAACATCCCAGAAGAAAAAAGGTCATTCCGATCATCCATCGTCCCAGCTTCATAATTCCAACCGATATCCTGTTCCCCAGACGGTCTTAATGATCTCCGGATGATTGGGATCCCTCTCGATTTTTTCTCTTAGCTTTCGGATATGAACATTCAGAGTACCGTCACTGAAGAATTCATCCCCCCAGACATTGGCAAATAACTCATCCTTGGTAATCACGGTATTGGGGTGGCGCAGCAGATAGAGAAACAACTTAAATTCTTTGTTCTTCAGCTCTATTTCCCTGCCCTCTATGTACAGCTTCCTGGCTTTCAGGTCCACCTGAATCCTGTCTGTTTGCACCGACATAGGTTCTCTTGTCTCCTCCAGGCGCTTTAACACCACCTTAACCTTGGCTAAGAGTACGCTAAGGGCATAGGGCTTCTTGATATAATCATCGCCGCCGATATTAAGGGCCATCAGGATATCGTCATCACTCTGCCTCGCACTGATGAAAAAGATGGGAACATCGGAAAATTCCCGTATCTTCTTGCACAGCACAAAGCCGCTTTCCTCCTGCAGGTTGATATCCAGCAAAATCAATCTGGCCTCATGCTCTTTCAGAAACTCAAGGCAATCTCCTGCCCTGGTCACATAAGCTGCCGATACTCCAAACATATTAAAGTATTCACAGGTTGCAATGGCAAGCTCTTTTTCGTCATCCACTACCAGACAGGTATACTCCATCCTTCTCCCCTCCCCTTCTCCGTATGGCGGGTGCCCAACCGATACTATTCTTTTATGACAGCTTGAACCGGTTTTCTTCTATGAAATTCCTCTTTCTTTCGATCATTTCATCAATTCTTCCGATATAATCCGTAATACTCTTCACATTATCCACACGCTCCAGGCGGTTTTCCTCCGGGAAGATGAACTTGGACATTGCTCCTGCACCGAACGCGAGGATGGTCTGCTTTTCCTCCATAATCAAAATATTATAGATCCCCTCCCTGCCATGTCTGGCATAACCGACATTCTCCAGGTTATCGGCCATATTCTTCTGACGGTAGAGATAGTAGGGAGTATAGGCATTCTCTTTTGCATACCTGACCGTCTCCTCCAGCATCCTGGAGACCTGGGTGGCGCGGCGGTTCGAATATGCCTCCTTCTCCAGATTCAGCCTGGCTGCACGCTTTACAGCCAGGGTATGGACCGTAAGGCTGTCGGGATTCAAATCCTTAATCTGCCGAAGGGTGCTCTCCACATCCTCGGGAGTCTCTTCGGGCAGCCCGAGTATGATATCCATATTAATGTTATCATGTCCTGCTTTGCGTGCTAAACGGAAGGCTTCCTCCACCTGTTCCACGCTGTGCTTCCTGCCGATGAGATCCAGAGTCCTTTGCTGCATGCTCTGAGGATTAATGGATATCCGGTCCACACCCCATTTCTTCAGCACCTCCAGCTTCTCCAGCGTTATGCTGTCCGGTCTTCCGGCTTCGACGCAGAACTCCATGACCTCGGAAAAATCGTATTTTTCTTTCACCAAACCCAATAAACGGTCCAGCTGCTGTGCGCTTAAGGTTGTGGGAGTCCCTCCGCCCAGGTATACGGTCTGCAGCTTCTTATTGGAAAAACAATCAGTAAAGGAGGAAATCTCCTTCTCCAATGCCGCCAGATACTTCTCCACGGTATCCGCACATTTTTCCACAGAATAGGAGGTGAAGGAACAGTAGAGGCAGGTGCTGGGGCAAAAGGGGATACCAATATAGATACTATACCCCTTCTGATATTCCATCTCCTCCAGAAGCTCCATCTCCCGCCCGGCAATCTCTATACTTAAGGCTATCTTTTCGTCGCTGCAAAGATATTCCCTGCGCATTTGACGATAAATCTCCTCCTCCGCTTCTCCCTGCACCAACAGCTCATACACCAGCTTGGTGGGCCGTATTCCGGTGAGAATCCCCCAGGGCAGAGTGCTCCGGGTCTCTTTCGACAGCATCTGGTATAAGAAGCGTTTCATGCTGTTCTTGTATCCGGATTTGATAAGTCCCTCCTGCAACGGCCAGCACTCCTCATGGTTGTCTCCATTTTCCTTAAGCAAGCTTATCCCGATCTCCCGGGGCAGAAAACGGATCTTAAGTCCATTGATCGTATCCTCCGACCGGGATCTTTGTCCTTCCTCGCGGGAGCTTAAGATCTCTCCATTTCCTTTATGACCGGCTGGATTCTCTTCCCTGTTACTATATTCCTCCTCTGAGTAAACCTTGACGGTTTCTTCCGGATAAAAAGCCTTTACCAGAGGATATACATCATTCTCATATGCTCTATCTGACAATATTACTTTCAACATTCTTCTGCCTATACCCCGTTCATCAAGCAGGAAAGGAAATATGATGATATTTCCTCTCTGCTTTGTTCTCTCATGGCCGGTCATCCTGCCGCTATTCAAATATAGCATAATCACAAGTGACTATGCTATAACACTGCACGCCAGGATGCCCGCTTAGCTTATTTGACACATATACCTTAAACAAGGTACATATTATTCTCTTTCTCATACCCGATGGTGGTCGGTCTCCCATGTCCCGGATATACAATCACCGCATCCTCCAAAGGCATAAGCTGATAGCGAATGGATTTAATCAGCAATTCCCCATCCCCTGTAGGAAGATCCGTTCTCCCGATGCTCTCATGGAACAAGGTATCACCGCTGAACAATCTGTCATGTTCACCAAAATAATAACATACCCCTCCGGCTGTATGTCCGGGAGTGTGAATTACCCGGATGGTAAAGCCAGCCAACTGCAGCACCTGTTCATCCTTTAACACCACCTCAGGTACCAGGGAACATTCTCTGCGAATCTGGGAAGATGCATTCATACGGGGATTCCCAAGAAGTTCTGCCTCCTGCTCATGGGCATGAATCGGCGCCGAGGTTATGGATGCCAGTTCCTGAGCCGCTAAAATATGGTCAAAATGACCATGTGTGAGAAGAATCCCCTTGCACACAAGGTCATTTGCCTTTAGATACTGTTCTATTTTACCGGCATCATCCGCCGGATCAATTACAATTGCTTCCTTCCCTTCGTGAAGGTGTATGATGTAGCAGTTGGTCTGTACCATCCCCAGAACCAGGGTTTTTAGTTTGAATTCACCCATTTGGACCTCCATCTTTATCCAACGGCCGGATGCCATTCTCAGGGCCGCATTCTTACACCGCTGTTCTCACACAGCCTCTCCGGTTTCTTACTTCTAAAAACCAAAGCGGTTTTAGCCGGCAGTACGTTCAATATCCAGTACACTTTCCACATTTCTGATCTTAGCGATAATCTCATTCAGCTGATCCTTGCCGTTTATTTGAAAACCGATGCTGATGGAAGCCTTGCCCTGTTTACTGGTTCTGACATTCATCGAGATTACATCGATCTTGTTCTCCGTCAGAATCCTGGAGATATCTACCAGAACGCCGGTCCGGTTATTGGCATAGATCATAATCTCAGCGCTGTATACACCGCCGCCTTCCTTACCGTCCGTGGATACATTCCACTCCGCATCAATCAGTCTGGCCCGATCCTCTTCCGGCAGATTGATCACATTGATGCAATCGGTCCGGTGAATGGAAACTCCCCTTCCCCGGGTCACAAACCCAATAATCTCGTCTCCGGGCACCGGGCTGCAGCATCTGGAGAAGCGAACCGCCAGATCATGAATTCCTTCCACCACAATACCGCTCTTGGATTTCTTCTGAGGAATCCGTTCCTTGATCTCCTGAACGGCCTCCAGGATATTGTCATCGGTGATGTTCTTCTTATTCTTCTTGTTATACTCCTCCTGGAGTTTATTTATAATCTGTCCTTCCTTCAAGCCGCCGTGACCTACGGCAGCCAGAACGGAATCCCAATCCCGGAAGCCATATTTACGCATCACGATATTCATGAATTCCGGTTTTAATATATCGCTCTGGGTAATA
Source organism: Bacillota bacterium (assembly GCA_023423045.1). GTDB lineage: Bacteria > Bacillota > Clostridia > Lachnospirales > Lachnospiraceae > Mobilitalea. The sequence continues at coordinate 9,959 of JAFAGA010000061.1, forward strand.
CTCTTCGTCTTACAATAAGAGGAGAGCAGTTCCTTCCCCTTATTGATGTTATCTTCCTTCAGCTCCGTCTTAAACCACTGGTTGATTTTGTTCTTTGCCTGGGTACTCTTGACGATGGATAACCAATCCCGGCTCGGCCCCTTGGAATTCTGGGAAGTAATAATCTCGATACGATCTCCATTCTGGATCACATAATCGATGGGCTCCAGCTTGCCGTTAACCCGGGCACCCACCATCTTGTTGCCCACCGCACTGTGAATTGCATAGGCAAAATCAATGGAATTGGAACCGGTAGGCAGGGTTTTGACATCTCCGGTAGGCGTAAATGCATATACGCTCTCCGAAAACAGATCAAAATCATTCTTAATCAGGCTCAGGAATTCCTTGTTATCGGACATATCCCGCTGCCATTCCAGAACCTGGCGAAGCCAGGTCAGCTTCTCTTCCTCGGAATTAGCGGTTCCTCCCTTGCCATCCTGCCCTTCTTTGTATTTCCAATGGGCAGCAATACCGTATTCTGCGGTACGATGCATCTCGTAGGTACGGATCTGTATCTCGAAGGGGGAACCCTTGGGACCAATCAGCGTTGTATGAAGGGATTGGTACATATTGGGCTTGGGCATGGCGATATAATCTTTAAAACGCCCGGGAATGGGTTTATACATCTCATGAATCACTCCCAGCGCCGCATAACAGTCCTTCATAGAATCTACGATAATGCGAACCGCAAATAAATCATAGATCTGATCCAATGTCTTATTCTGATTCACCATCTTCTTGTAGATGCTGAAGAAATGCTTAATGCGTCCGTCAATCTTAGCCGAAATCCCGGCCTCTTCAATATGGTTGCGGACATCACCCACAATATCGTCAATGTAAGCCTGACGCTCACTTCTCTTAGTAGAAATCTTATCTGCCAGGTCCTTATAAACCTCAGGCTCCAGATATTTCAGAGACAGATCATCCAGCTCAATCTTGATCTTGGAGATACCAAGCCTCTGAGCAATGGGAGCATAGATATCCATGGTCTCCCTGGCAGTTTCCTTCTGTTTATGGGGTTCCTTGTATTTCAGGGTACGCATATTATGAAGACGGTCTGCCAGCTTAATCAGAATAACACGGATATCCTTCGCCATGGCTAAGAACATCTTTCTCAGGTTCTCAGCCTGCAGCTCCACCTTGTCCATATCGTAATTTAATTTGGTCAGTTTTGTGACACCGTCCACCAGAAGAGCAATTTCCTCGGAGAACATGGAGGAAATCTGAGCCACGGTAAACTCCGTATCCTCAACGACATCATGAAGAATACCTGCGACTATGGTCTCTTTATCCAGCTCAAGCTCTGCTAAAATATTCGCGACACACAAAGGATGTATGATATATGGCTCTCCCGACTTGCGAAACTGGTCCTTGTGGGCATCATTTGCAAGATGGTATGCTTTTTCCACCATAGAAATGTCTGCAGAGGGGTGATAGCTTCTGATTTTATCAATCAGCTTCTGATACAGGGCTTCCGGCGCAGTAAAGTCAGCCGGTGCTTTAAAGGTCACCGATGCAATATTCTCTTCTTTTCCTGTTATCCCTTTTACCTCTTTGGATTCTTCCATGATAATCACCACCAATCTATGCAGTCATAAAAGCGGGCTCCTAGTGTCCCTCGTACTGAATTACGGCTTCCACATCATACCGGGTCAGCTTATCCCGGCCTTTTAATCCCTTCAATTCCATAAGGAACACAATCTTCACCACTTCGCCTCCAAGCCTCTCGATCAGTTTGGTAATAGCTTCGATGGTACCTCCCGTCGCAATCAGGTCATCGATAATGACAACCTTCTGTCCGGGCTTGATGGAATCCTTATGCATCTCTATCGTTGCCTTGCCATACTCCAGATCATATTCCATGGATATGGTTTCACAGGGCAGTTTGCCCTGCTTACGCACGGGAACAAATGCCTTGTTCAAATTATAAGCAATCGGAACACCAAAGATAAATCCCCTGGATTCCGGTCCTGCGATAACATCAAATTCAACCCCTGTCAGCAGCTCCTGCATCTGGTCAATGGCCAGTTTCAAACCATCCTTATCCTGCAGCACGCTGGTCACATCACGAAATATAATCCCCGGCTCCGGAAAATCCGGGATACTTCTTACATACTCTTCTACCTTCTTCATTTTAACCTCCATTCCGCTGCCCTACAGCGGTATAAAATATCATCATTGCCAATGGCACGAACAATAATCTATTCTTTATAGATGCTTATTATATCACTATTAACGACAATTCGTAAAGAATATTTCATCTATACACGCAAATTTTACTTAAAATTGACACAAAACCGGGTAAATCACAGGATTTTCAGGTATTCTGGGGGGATTTTTCGGAGTATCTCATGGTTTAGCGATAATTCTGTATCATAAGCTGTACATTCCTGAAACCGTTATATTCATTTATTCTGGGATAATAAGTAATGGCCAGGGCTGCGTCCAGGCTTCTGCCGGTACGAAGCTTCTGCGCTTCCTCTTCTCCATAGGACGCGGCAATATAGCCAAAGAATTCATTCACATCTCCGAAATAAATTGCTTCCATCTCTTTGCCGTACTTATTAATAAGATACAACCGAATACCGCTGGCGTTCTTGCCGATGATGAAAGCGGATTTAACCCTCAGCTCTTTTTCTGCAAACAGAGGCTTTTCATTCCCCTTGCCAAAGGGCTCCAGCTGCTTCAATTCATTGATCAGAGCTTCGCTGACATAGCCCAGAGGTAAATGTACATCAATGGATACCTTCGGCACCAGCATTTCCTCTGTAAGGGAGGTATTCCGGTTCAGCACTTTGCGAAGAGTATCCACATTCTCCGGCACCAGGGACAGTCCTGCCGCCATGGGATGTCCTCCCACCTTAAGGAAAAGTTCCCGGCATCTGCCCAGTTCCTCAATCATATTATACTGTTCAATAGATCTTCCCGAGCCCTTGACGCAACTCTTGGCATCGGTCAGCACCAGGGTAGGCCGGTGGTATCTTTCCCGAATTCGTCCTGCGATGATTCCTGCGATGCTTTCATGGCAATCCTCCAGATAAACCACCAAAACTTTATCATATTGTAAATCCGTACCTTCGATGAGCTTCACGGCCTTTTCCACGTTCTGGGCCGTCATTTCCTTACGAAGGTCATTCAGACCGCGAACCTCCTGCGCCATGGATAAAGCCGCCTCCGTGGTTTCTGCCAGCAACAGCTCCAACCCCTTTTTGGCGGTATCCAGTCTTCCGGAGGCATTGAGGCAGGGACCGATGACAAAACCAAGATGGAAAGTGCTCAGCTGCTCCCTGTCGATGCCGCTCACCTCCATCAATGCCAGAAGTCCCCTGTTCTTCGTTTTCTTCAACAGCTCCAGACCATATTTTACAATAATCCGGTTCTCTCCGGTCAACTCCATAACATCGCAGATCGTTGCAATTGCGGTATAGGATAACAGCTCTTGCTCCAATTCTTCCCTGTTTTGCGGCTTATAATACGCGAACAGAGCACAGCATAATTTGTATGCAATTGCGGCTCCGCACAAATCGCTGTAGGGATAACTGCAGTCCGGACGCTTCGGATTCACCACCGCATCTGCCTTCGGCAGGCACACCCGGTCCATACCGCCGCCTTCACCGTTGTTTGCTTTTTCCCGGGCTGATTCCCGTGCCTCTTCCTCATAGTATTCTATCTCCAACTTAGTAACCGCTACTTCTGAGGCAGCCGGTGACACGCTTTGCCCGGGTATTTCCAGCAGACTGTGGTGGTCTGTAATGATGACGGTCATTCCCAGGCTTTTTGCCCTCTCCACCTGCTCCAAGGCAACAATTCCATTGTCACAGGTCAGGAGAGTATCAACACCTTCATTATATGCCGCATCCACCATCTGGTTATTCATACCGTAGCCGTCTTTGATCCGGTCCGGAATCTCATAATCCACCAGAGCTCCGACGCATTTCAGGCTTCGATACAGCACATAGGTGGCAATAACACCATCCACATCATAGTCACCTATGATTCGCACCTTCCTGCCTTCAGCAATCTTTTGCCTGAGGATCAGGCAGGCCTTTTCCATATCCTTCATTAAGAAAGGATCGTGCATATCCGCAAGCTTCGGATGCAGAAAAACTTCTATCTCTTCCGGCGTTTTGAAGTCCTTATTGACAAGGCAGCGGGCCAAAACCTCACTTACGCCGCACTCCTTTACAATGAGCTCAAAATCTGCCTTCTTATTTTTGATTACCCAGTTCTCCACACTACCTCCATTCCGCTATCTCCAAGACTATTCCTCGGCAGCCTTCAGCATGATCGCACACTCGACACGCTTTTTCTGTAATTCACAGCCGATATCATAGGCATCATTGATATTCCCGTGAAACTGATAGGAGTTTGCCGCACAGCCGCCGCTGCAGTAGAATTTGGCAAAGCAGTTCCTGCATTTTTCTTTTGAGTATACATTGCACACCTTGAACTCCTCACGAAGCTCCGGCTTCACAATTCCATCATCCACATTGCCCATGAGGTATTCCGGCATTCCTACAAACTGATGGCAGGGATAAAGATCTCCCCAGGGAGTTACCGCAAGGTACTCCGTGCCGGAGCCGCATCCCGACAGACGTTTTGCGACACAGGGGCCGCCCGTTAAATCAATCATGAAATGGAAGAAATTAAAATCCTTCCCTTCCTTCTTATACTCCAGCATCAGCTTCGCCAGGCGGTCATATTCTTCAAATAAAACCGGCAGGTCCTCTTCCCGGATCGCATAGCCTTCCTCCGGCTGGGCTACCACAGGCTCCACCGAGATCTGCTTGAAGCCAAGATCCGCCAGATGCTTCACATCCTCACTGAAATCCAGGTTATTATGGGTAAAGGTTCCTCTAACATAATAATTATTCTGGTCTCTGCTCTCTGCCAGCTTTTTAAACCTGGGCAGGATCAGATCATAGCTTCCCTTGCCGTTGCGGCTGGGGCGCATGCGGTCATTGATTTCCTTGCGGCCGTCAATGCTGAGCACCACATTGCTCATCTCCCGGTTTGCGAATTCCATCACCTCATCGCTGAGCAGAACACCGTTGGTGGTCAGGGTAAACCGGAACTTTTTGTTATGTAATCCTTCCTGCTCCCTTCCGTATGCAACCAGGTCCTTCACCACCTGCCAATTCATCAGGGGTTCTCCGCCGAAGAAGTCCACCTCCAGATTCTTACGGTTACCGGAACTGGCAATCAGGAAATCCAAGGCCTTCCTGCCCACCTCATAGCTCATGAGTGCACGGTGCCCCTTATATTCTCCTTCCTCTGCAAAGCAATATTTGCAGGCGAGATTACAGTCATGGGCAATATGCAGGCAAAGCGCCTTGACAACAGTAGAGCGCTGCTTGAAATCTTTGATATATTCCTCATAGATATCCTTCGTGAACAGGGCTCCCTCCTGCTTCAGCTGCGCGACATCCTCAATCGCCCCCTGGATCAGCTCTCTCAGAGCTGCTTCACTGCCGGAAAGCGCTGCGCCCTCCTCTTCTTCCTCAGTAATCATGGCCAGGTTCTCCGGCACAGAATACTTCTTCATCATCTCCTGCAGGATAACCTCCGGCTCCTGCTTCTCAAACATGGCGATAATATCATAAGCCAGCTCATCTACCACATGAATCATACCGCTGTTGACATCCAGCACGATATTATATCCGTTATTTTTATATTGGTGTACCACCGTAATTCCTCCTATAATCTAAAACCAATTGAATCAAATGTCTGTGGACATTATACCATGTCCGCAAGCTCCCATGGTATGTGGCACTTCGTGCCAAGATGCGCACTTCGCTTCGCTCCGGCGCGGTATAATGTCTGTCGACATTATACCACAACGAATGGGACTGTCTGATAATATCTTCCGGATCGTTACGAAAAATATTATGAGGCAGCCCCATATAGCGGAAGGTGTCTCAAGTGTGTACAACTCCTTAAGACACCTTCATCATTGTTCTCATACATGTAATTGCACAACAATGAGCGGTATGTTCTGTGAGCCAATCTTATGTCGAATCAGATTGCGTGCTCTATATACCACTCTTTATCTGTTCTCACAGCTCTGATTGCCGACAGTACAAGATGTCTTACATGCTGACTGGCAGGATGTCTGACATTCTCCACATCCACCCTTTTTCATGGTATCTTTCAGGTTTCTTGTGTTTAAAGTCTTAATATGTTTCATTCTATGTACCTCCTTAACATCTGTTAACTTCATGCTATTATATCATATGTGCATTCATAAGAAAAGAGTTTTTTGCAATGTGTCTGTCACCTGATCTGTCACGGATTAGGAACAGGATAGTTGCCAATCTCCTCCAGCAATTCATCCATGCTAATTTTTGCTGCGGCTATATATTTATCCCCCGCACCGTAATATACATTTAATTGGCCGTTATAGATAAAGGCTCCCTCCGGAAATACAACATTATTTACATCACCATATAATTCGTACTCCTCTGCAGGTTCCAGAATCGGATAGGGCAGCCGCGCTGTAACAATCGATGGATTGTTCATATCAAGAAGGGCCGCACCGCACCGGTACACCCCTTTATCATCCACCGCATGATATAAGAACAGCCATCCCTGATCGGTTTTCATCGGAGGCGTGCTTCCCCCAATCTTTCTATTTTCCCAGGCATATTCCCTTTTCATAATGACAGAATTATCGACCCTATCCTCATAACCAGCCCATGCCTCCTTTGACAGTAATTCGTCGAAGCTGTCAAAATAGTCCAATTGAATATTGGGTGAAATTCTATGAATATAAGCAATTTTCCCGTTTATTCTTTCCGGAAAAATAAAAGCATCTTTATCATATTCAAAATGATCTATGACACCAAGCTTATGATATTCAATAAAATCTATGGTTCTGGCTGCGGCGACTCTTGCCTTTGTCCCGTCATAGGCTGTATAAAAAATATAATAACCCTCTTCAAATTCAACAATTCTCGGATCCTCACAGCCTTTTACCTCCTCAGGCCGTGTTGGAAAAATAACTTTTTTGTTGGAATCAAATAAAATTTCATTCTCCGAATTGAGCTTTGCATACCCAATGGAGGAGATATAGTTTGCACGCTCCTTTATATCACTGTTGGTCGCCCTGTATAACATATGAACAATCCCGTCTTTAAAATATACGCCGGGATTAAACCGGGCAAAGCATCCCAACTGATCCTTGAGCGGGCCCATTACAATTCCTGTTTTAATCAGTTTAATCATATCCATCACCATCACATCCGCATCTTTTATAAGTGTTTTTCATTAAAAAACAGGTGCTTTTATAAAATCCAGTTTATAAAAGCACCCGTAAACCGTAAAAGAGAGGTAAACTTTTAATTCTATCTGCTCTAATAATTAATTTGCGGCATCATAATTTTCCATCCACTGGACATACTCCGCATTCATCGCTTCTGCTGCCGGAAAATAAGTATCCTCCAGGAATTTTTCCATCACGCCAAGCTCAATCTCACCTACAATATATTGTATTTCGAGCTCCTTTACCTTGGCGTCCAGATCCGGCTGATCCGCCAGAAAGGTAGTATACAGCGGAGCCTTTATGTTGGGAACTCTTGTGGCGGTTACCGCTTCCTTCATCGCATTCAAATCAGCATAGTATTTGTCAAGCTGTTCCTTGGTATTGGCATTTTCAACGACTGCAGAGGCACCCTCCTTAGCAAAGGTAAAGGTGAAATAGGAGCTGGTAATGCTATTTAATGCTGTTGCCTGTTCTTCTGTCCGCTCCACCATTCTGGTTTTATAATCGTAGGAAGCATAGTTTTCACCCTTGATTCCCAGGAACATTAATGCAAAGCCTTCCTCCGACATGGCATAATCGATTAATTCCAGACATTTATCAACATCCGCATCCGCAGATATCATCCAGGCCCCCCATATGGAAGGTGTAATATAGACATTTCGTTCTCCCTTATCATTTGCCGGAGGTCCGATATAGGTAAATCTTTCAATTGCATCCGGGATATCCTTTATGCGCGCCATCACTCCGACCTGATGATCCATGACCATTCCGGCCGTACCCGAAAGCAGCTTCTCCGTATCCACCTTATATTCGTTGGTAAAAAATTCGGGATCCAGGGAGCCATCCGCATACAGCTCTCTCAAATAGGTCAAATACGGAAGGTATCCGCTTTTCTTTCGCCAAATTTTATGTTGTCCGTCCGTATCCTTTACCGCATCAACCAACCCAAATGCAGATTTAATCGGAAGAATATCCGCAGAAGTGGCTGAAAAGCCGAAAGTATCCTGCTTGCCGTTCTGATCCGGATCGCTGTAGGTAAACTGGTGCGCCACTTCCTTTAATTCCGACAGATTCGTCGGCGCCTTCAGCCCCAGATTATCAAGCCACTGCTGATTGACGACAAAGCCCCAGTAATTATCCACATTCGCTCTGGGAATTCCATGTATTTTGCCTGTTTTGGTGGACTGCATGGTATCCCAATGCTCCTGCGGGATGGTAGCCATAATATTGGGATAATTCTGTATTTTATCATCCAGCTCGGCTAACAGCCCGTCACCTGCCCATTGCTCATAGTTCACATCCGCACCGCCCCAGTTATATATGATATCGGGGATATCGCCGCCTGCCATGGCTATCTTGAGCTTATCATTATAATTGTTGATGGGAGGCGCTTCATATTCAATTTCCACATTCAACTTCTGTTCCAATTCCTTTATAACCGGGTTGTTCTCCACGATTACCTCTGCATTTACTCTGTTCAGTATATGAAGCTTCACCGGCTCTTTTTTTTCTTCCTTCGAAACACCTCCCTGATTCGTATTTCCATTTCCTGAAGGGGAATTTGTTTCTTTCCCGGTATCTGATTTTTGGCAGCCCGCAAGCATTGCCAGGGTCATTACGGCAATACAGGCCATTGCCGTTACTTTCTTCCATAGAATTTTTTTCATCATAACAACCTCCATCCGCCGCCGGAGCGGCAATTCATAGTTTAACCATGCACGATTTTACCGTACTCGTTTACCGTACACGTCAAATTATATTGCCATGGCTCCTTGAAGTAAATGACAATGATGCCTTCCTAATAACAATACAAGCACCGTGCCGTACTATAATGCATTATTGCTATCGATATGCATTTCTCTGAATTGACCGGGCGTGATTCCTTCCGATTTCTTAAACACCTTAATAAAGTAATGGGGATAGGTATAACCGGTGCGATGCGCAATTTCTTCCACGGTTAGTGTGGTACCGGATAGCAATTCCTTTGCCAGAGCTATCTTTTTCATATTGACATAATCATTAAAGCTGTAGGAGGTTTCTTCCTTGATCAGCTTCGCAAGGTAGTTCCGGTTCAGATTAAACTGATAAGATAAGGAATTCAGGTTAAAATCATTTTCTGATAAATTGTCGTTAATATACTCAATGATAGCTTCATTTATAATGCTTTCATTATTGGGATTTTTCTTTGATATCTCAGAGCATATGGATTGTATGAACCTTAGCAGCAGCTCCTGGATCTGGCTTCTGCTGTGAAGCTTCTGCATATCGGAGGAAGCGGCAGCCTTAATGGAAACCGGAAGCGAGGAGGTTCGGGTCAGTATTTCGTTCTGTAATTGATAAATATAATTTTTGATCTGAATATCTGTCAGCAGTCCGTCTCCCTCCAGGATGTGTTTTATAAATTTCTCGCCGTAAAAGATACAGCCTTCCGTATTTTTGACCAGAAGGTTATTAATCAGCTGCTTTTCTAATTCCCCGGGATAAGGAATTGGATTTTTTCGTTCCTGAATCTGACGGTAGTGAGTGATATGCTCTGTCATGGACAGCTTGTACTGCTGGATATCATCACACTCCATATATGCTGCGGACAACCGCGCAGGATCCGTTACCGCACTGCTGACTGCGATGGATACCTGCTGGTAGTATTTTTCATTCAGCCTCTGGAGAAGCTGGCGCAGATATGGGTTGATGAGCTGCTCCATTGCGGATGTATTACCATAATTAGCTATCACTGCAACCCGGCTGCCCAGAATGGAAATGGACTTAAGCGCCACATTGGCGGCCGCGATTGGCAGGTTCTCCATCACTGCCGATACCGTTCTTTCTATCTCCAGCTGACTATCGTTTGCATCAATTAATATAAGGTTGTAATTATCATGCTTAAAGGATTTATCCAGCAGAGCCCCCATCTGCAGCGGCCTGTCCTTCCCATGGCCGGAACCGGTGAGAAAATCCCTCATCAGCTTATCGCTATAGTCGGTCAGGACTTCCTCAATCGGCTTTGTTGTATACAGTATAATAATATATGCGATAATGATTGCGGTGCCAAACAGCAGAAGTAAACCCACCAGCAGGATATAGCTGTTAAACATTTTATTAAAATCATAATAAAAGGGCACCTGAATATAGAAATAACTGTTCAGCGGCGAGGAATAGCTGACCGCATCCATAATTCCGACCTTTTTGTTCAGCATAGACCAGAACTTCCTGCCCGGAAAGGAAGCCTCAATTTCTTCCTGCTTTTCTGTGATGCTTCCGCCCAGATCCATGAAATCCTTCGATAT
>JAFAGA010000079.1 GCA_023423045.1 Bacillota bacterium
ATCATAACACAAGAGGCACGGCATAAGACAATCTGACGTAAAATCCATCAGAATCATTTATGCTGTGCCTCTTTTTAATTTGACTGAATCAGGTATGGTTTGGAACCAGATAAAATGCCGGATAACAATTTCTGATTATGGCATAAAGCATTTGCAAACTTGGGCAGCAAAAGAAAGCCTGAATATTGATACATACATTGGGGATATGCTGTCTTTACCTTATGATGATAACTCGTTTCATTGTGTTTTTGCATATCATGTTATATCTCACTCAGATACTGAAGGAGTCAAAAAGATTATCAAAGAAATAGAAAGAGTTCTCAAACCTCAAGGCGAAGTACTGTTATCTTTTTGCTCAAAAGAAACTACGCTTTATAAAGAATTCATATTTCCGAAACTTGATGATAATACATTAATTTGTCAGGATGAACCTGAAATTGGCGCGCCACACTTTTATACAGATTTAGCTGGTATTTTGGATTTAATGGCTAACTTTAGTATAGAATTAGTCAAGCATACTGAATATTGTAACTTGGACTTACTGAATAATCAAAAAGAGATGTACTACTATGTAAACGCAGCGCTCCGAAATTAATTATATTTGCCTGGTTCAGCTATGTAATGTAATCAAAAGTTTTAAGTATAAATATATTTTAGGCAAGTATGATTCACAAGCATTTTTGGCATATGTTGTCAAACAGCGTGTTATAATAGGAAAAGTTATTGTGCATCGATTCTTATTAATTATTCACTCAAAGTCAGGAGATATATGATCAAAATAAATGAAGAAGATAACATTAAACTGACTAAGCTATGCTCTTGTAAAAAAGACGATATTATGCTGTTATGGTTTCTAGAGGGTAACCCTGGCTGTGCTGCTTGGGTAGATGACATCGGACAGCCAGAAGAAGCAATAATAATTGCAGCTGATTTCTGCTATCTTTTAGGAGAAATAAAACACCCGGATGAAATAAAACAGATACTAGAAACGAATGCCCGATATAAAATTATTTATCCGTGCGGGACACAATGGGTTACCTATTTGAATGCGTATCTATCCGAAAAATTACACCCTTCCAAGAGATATTCGATGAAACATGAACCTGATGTTTTTAATAAGGACTATTTAAAGCAATTAATCGAGAATGTAATCCCAGAATATGAAATCAAATCAATTGATGAAGACATTTACACGGACGTTCTCAATATTGACTGGGCTGCTGATGGCTGTTGTTTTTATAGGTCATATAAGGACTTCAGTGAAAAGGGGTTGGGACATGTTGCCTATAAGAATGGACAACTTATCTGTATCGCGTCCTCCTATAATACATATGAAAGCACCATCGGTGTAACGATAGGCACATTAGAGGAATATAGAAGAAAAGGTCTTGCAGCTGCATGTGCTGCTTCTTTAATCTTAGAATGTTTAAAGAGAGGTCTTTACCCTGCATGGGAAGCAGCAAATATGGCTTCCGTGTCTTTATCAAAAAAGTTGGGCTATCATTTTGATCAGGAATATGATATTCATATCCTTATATAAGTATCCAAACGCAATGCAAGCGGCTAAAAAAGTTGATAAAGCAGGCATACATCAAGCAAAAATAATGGCAGATAAATAGCAGGAAAGCAGTTTCTAACTCTCCTGCTATTTTTTATTAAACGTGAAAGGGGATGTATTCCACAGGTACGATGCCAATTCCAACCGCTCCCGTGATCATTAATTATTCCAATCCAAAATGCTTTGCCAATAAGTTCAATGTTTCCAATTTCGTATCGGTAACAACATCCTTTCTAACAATTGTAAAAAATCCGCTGTTGGCAAATTTATCATAGTTCTCTTTGCTATTTATTTTTGCGATGCACTCACGGTAATTTGCCATAGTTTTTTCGGGATTTTCAGCCTTCATAATTTGTTCTTTTATGAATTTCTTATCTTCATCCTCCCGCTCAAAAAAGTAATCAACAGACATGGACTGTGGTGACAGCATAATTGCTACTTGATTATAGTCTGCAATCTTGCGCAATACATCTATTGTAATATTTGTATCAACAATAACTTTTTGAGAATATGAAATACTCATAAGATATGCAATCTCAAATTCTGTAACTTCAGCCTCAGCACCGTCGATCCATCTTGAATATTCTTCCGGATCTCTGTTTATAAACTCCTGCCAATCTTTCATAGTTTCAAAATAACAGAGATTGGGATATTCGGCAGGAGTAGCAATGCCGTTGGTTATAATTTTATGATAATTCTCTCCGCAATGAATTAGGCCATATTTTTCGGCAAGCATAGCTGCCATTGTAGATTTCCCGGCATATGCCGTACCATTTATAAACATTACATTTTTCAAACAATGTTTTACTATTTTATCGTTAATTTTCATATTGTTTTCTCCTTATAGGCTATATTTTTTCGCATAACAAAATAAGCTCAATCTAATGAGCCCTCTCATCTTTTAATAATTAGCGAATCCTATTTGTACCTATCAAGATATAACAATACATAATCTTATCCCTTTCCATCCTTCAGAATATAGATTTTCCACTTCGCCTTTGTAAATGAAAGCAAATATTTAATTCCCGACAACTTTCTGCTTTACTAAATTCAATAATACAACATCGAATATAAAAATTCAAATAAAATCACAAGTCATGTTTTGATGTTTTCAAAACAGGATGCCAACCATTAGAATATGATGTAGAATCTGGGAATTTGTGTTATAATAAGAAAAGTTATTCTGCTAATAAATAATTGCAGCTGGGAAGTAAAACAATACTGAAAACAAATGAGGTTGATTATGAAAATATATTTAATTCGCCACGGACAAACAGAATGGAACAAAGACCGAAAATTACAGGGAAGCATGGATATTCCGCTTAATGAAACAGGCATAGATCAAGCAAAAAAATTAGCCGATAAATTAAAGCGATATAACATAGAACATATTTATACAAGTCCGCTTTCAAGAGCGTTTGACACTGCACAGGAAATAAAGAAGGTCTTCGGATGCTCGATTACACAACTGGACTCATTGAAAGAAATTGATTTTGGCATTTGGCAGGGGCATACCGTTGCCGAAAATAAAGCCATCTATGGTGGACTGGTTGCCCGGTGGGAGCAAGACCCTACCTTTGACGCAGGCTATGGCATAGAAAGTTATTTTAGCGTTCAGCAAAGAGCATATCAAACCCTTACTGAAATAGGAAATGGTGTATATGATGAAGTTGCAGTCATAACACATGGTGCATGGATAAAGTCAGTTATATGCAAGCTTTTACATATTCCATTAAGCAAAAGATTCTGCTTTGATGTCGGAAATACAAGCTTCAATATTTTAGACTATAATAAAGAACATGGTAAGTTTCAAGTGAAGACGTTAAATGAAGTTTCACATTTGGAAAGATATAATTAGGCGGCTTTATATAAAAGTTAGAAGGAGTAAAAATGAACGAAACTTATAACGATATAAAAGAATTATTTAATAGATACAAAATTGGAAACATAATTGAAGAACCCATAAGTATTTCAGGGGGACTCATGCACAAAATGTTTAAGGTTACTACTGAAACAAATGTATACGCGGTAAAATGGCTTAATCCATCCATAATGCAGCGAAACGGTGTACTGAAAAATATGATTAACTCAGAACTAATTGCAAATGCCTTCTCAAAGCATTTACCGGTTGTAGCTGCGTTAACGATTGAAGGTCATAATGTCCTGCATTCCAACAGTAAATATTATATGGTATTTCATTGGATTGAAGGTATGTCAATTTTCCCTCCTTCTATCAGCGAAAAACACTGTTACGAAATTGGAAGGGCATTAGGCAAAATTCATCGTCTAAACATTAGTGTGCCTGAAGTAAAAAAAGGCAAAAAAGATTTTACAAACTATAACTGGCAACAGTTTTTAGTAAAAGGCAGAGATTTAAACGTCTGCTGGATTGATTCTTATGCTAATATAATTGATAAGTTAATCACTTGGAACAATGGTATTAATGAAGCAAATGATAAGTTATCAGAATATATGGTAATCAGCCATGGAGATTTAGACCCCAAAAATGTAATGTGGCATCAAGACTTGCCGTACTTCATCGATTGGGAAGCTGCAGGATATGTAAACCCGTACCAAGAGCTTTTGGAAGTTTTGAATTACTGGTCTCCTAATGGGAACGGAGAATTAGATCAAGATAAATTCAAAATACTACTAAATGCTTATAGGGAATATATCAGCATAAAAGCGGTTAATTGGGATTGTGTCCTCAATAGCGGTTATGCCGGTATGCTTGGTTGGCTGGAGTATAACTTAAAACGGGCATTAGGAATCGAAAGCACGGATGAGGAAGAGAAGGTACTCGGGGCGGAGCAAGTGATTGCAACCATCAAAGAATTAGAAAGATATGATAACCAGTTGAAAATATTAAAAAAATGGCTTAGTGAATAAAGTAAATGCATTGTCTATATTTACTATTGACCAGATAATTACGCCAAATATAAAGGGGAGCAATGATGAAGACAGAAAACAAATTAATCTATAAAGCTATCATGTATTTATTATTGTTCCTTTGCGCAGCATGCATTTCATTTCATTTGACTGTTTATGGAGTTCAATCTGAACAGGAACTTCAAAATTCCCAGCTGGTTTCTGTACACAACGAATATCACATTTCTGGCGATGGTGACAACAATTCTATCATCCATAAAATAATTAGTAATATACTTAAAGATATCCAAGCAAATAGCAAGTCCGGATTATTATCTTTTATATCCGGCGCCTTATGTATAATTGTCCTATTTATCCAAACTTGTGAAACCTATCTCTATGAGCATAATTATTTTTCTAAATTATATAAAAAATCTTTAATCGTACAAAAAATACGTTTAGATCATTGAATCTTCTTTACATCGAGGTATCGATTGACATTTAAGAAATGTCATTCTTTTGCTTGAAAAAGGAGATTTAAAAATGAAAAATAGAATATGCAGAAGCATAAAGCAATTTTTCATTATGCTTTCTATTTGCGCGACGTTATTCTCAGGGCCTGCTGCAAGTAACGAAGTTAGCAAAATGTTAAAATGCATGGATGAAAGAAATGCACTTATAAGAGAAATAAACGAATCTGATAATGAAGAAAATAACGGCGATAAATTCAAAAGAAAAAGCACTCAATAAGTATAGCAAATATCATAGCAAGCACTCTCTATTCTTGAATCTAACAGAACCATGAGCGTGCTTGCTGTGCAGCAATTTTATTAACATAAATATTAATAATCAATAATAGGGGGAAGCCATGAATCATTTATTAAAAGAGGCGGTAGAGCTGAGTGCCGCACATTTTTTAAGCTGATAATATCGAATAAAGCCCGCAATATCCGCGAGTGCCCACCCGATAGGAATACTCCACCAGATACTTTGCAGCCCGAAGCCCAGCCAGACCAAACTGTAGGAAAGCACTACCCTTATGCCAAGGGAAATCACTGTCAAAAATATTGATGTATTAAAATGCCCGAGGCCGCGGTAAAAGGCATAATGCAAAAACAAATATCCGATAAGCACATAAAAAGCTCCCTCAATCCTAAGGTACTGCCCTCCTGCTTCGATCACTGCAGTATCCCCCGGCACAAAGAGGCTGATCAGCTGCGGAGCGAACAAACACACTCCCACCGATATAATGGCACAGAATATGGTCGCGCAAAGTATAGCAGATCGAAAGCCGCTTTTAATTCGGCCATCCTCAACGGCTCCTTTATTCTGCGCTATATAGGTGGCAAATGCGTTGCCAAAGTCCTGGGCAGGCATATAAGCAAAGGTGTCCACACGCACACCCGCTGTAAACGATGCCATTGCAATGACACCAAATGAATTCACCAGACCCTGCACAAGCAAAATTCCAAAGTTCATAATCGATTGCTGTAACGATGTCAGGATTGAATATTTGGCAACTTTTTTAAACATTTCGTTTTCAAAATGCAGCTTAAGCTTCAGAAAATCAAGCTTTTTCATCGCATAGATACACAATGGCATACCAGAACACAATTGTGCGGCAAAAGTGGACCAGGCAGGGCCTTTTACACCAAGGGGAATCCATATCACTAATATAAAATCAAATGCCACGTTGATAACAGAGGCCGTGATAAGAAAAATCAATGGAGTCTTGGAATTACCCATAGCGCGCAAAACAGCAGCCGCCATATTATATAAAAACAGGAAAGGAAGGCCGGCTAATATAATTCTCAAATAGCTTTTGGAGAGCTCAAGAGCATCCTCCGGCACCTGAAACATCCGAACCAAAGGATCCAAAAAAATAATAGAAAGGATAGCAATAAGTGATGTTACAGCAAAAATAAAAATCGCCGAGGTGGAAATGGCTGCCGACAGCTCCTTATATCGTTTGGAACCATATAGTTCAGCAAAAAGCACTCCACTTCCCATACATAATCCAATCAGTATCGCATTTATAAAGACAATCAGCGCAGAGGATGCACCAACCGCCGCCAATGCTTCCTTTCCCAAAAACCGTCCGACTACAATGGTATCGGACATACTATATATCTGCTGGAAAACATTTCCCAAGAAAATAGGAACAGAAAACAGTAAAATTTTCTTAGTTGCATTTCCGGTGGTCATATCAATTGTTTTCAATTTAATCTCTCCTTGGTCATATCTATAACTCAATTATTTATTCAGTAAAAACTTATCTCTCATATTGAACATTATCATAAAACATCATCGTTCATTATGGCCGTATGAAAACATATTCTATCCTATAATACACTTAAAAGCAAGGGATTCGGGTAAATGAGTTGATACATCGAAATTATAGCCACCGCATGCGACAGTTAGTATATCCTGGGCAGGGATATTCAAGAAAGTAACAGATATACATAGGCAGCCCGTAAATAATTTTAAATAAAACATGGAGAATATAAATGATAAAAATAAATAGTACGATAAAGATAAAAGATGTTACTAATGTTGTAAACGAAAAAACTCCCAGCATTTCAGGAATCGTGAATCAGGAATGTAAAGGGAAACTATGGGTAGACAATATTGATATGCCGAGAATTGCAATTGCAGAGTCCTTTGCAACAGGAAGCTTTGCATTTCTGGGGACATACCATACCAAGGAAGACTTTGCGAATTTAAAAGATTTTCTGGAAAATGATTTGGTTTACCAATTGAAGGAAAATGGATATCATTGTTTTGAATTTTCAATTGACAGTGAAAACTTGCGCCAAAATATTTTAGATATGTTTAAAGATAAGTCAATTCAATCAGAAAAAGAATTCTCCTTCAGGACTAATTCTATCCCCAAAAATAACCAGATCATTCCTAAAGAATACAAAATACGAAAAGTTGATATTACCTTCTGGAACATGCTGTCAGAAGGTAAATATGAGAATGGGGATTTCATCAAACTCCGGTTGTTGGAATCTTGGCATTCATTTGAAGACTTCCTGAATAAAAGTATTGCTTACTGTACCCTTTTGGATGACAGAATCGTTGCTGTAATAGCTGGAACCGCTTGCTTCAATCATGTAATCACAATAGATATTGAAACGGAGAAAGAGCATAGAAAAATGGGATTAGCTTATGCCATGGCGGCAGAGTTTATAAGCGATTGCCTGAAAAACGGCTATATCCCTCAATGGGACTGCGTTGAATCAAATCCAAACTCATATAATTTAGCTATAAAATTAGGATTTCAGAAAATGAATGAAAACACCGTTTATTGGTTTAATATCTAACTTCATTTAATGAAACATGGTCGCTAATCCTTGTTTCTCAAGGATTAGCGATTTCTTTGACTTCCAATCCCTGGAATTGTATAATTTGTAATAAGCCTACTATAAATAATTTCATCATTCTCTAAATTATCTGTAACAAAAGCCTGATAAGTAAGATATATAGTTAGGAAGGGGGACATTCATGGATGAACTATACAAACAAAATGTAAAAATAGTCTATCACTTCCTGCTCTCCAAATGCCATAACGAGCTATTGGCCGAGGACCTGACGCAGGAAACCTTCCTCCAAGCATACAAATCCATAGAGCGCTACAACGGTAAATGCAAGGTTTCTGTCTGGCTCTGCCAAATAGCAAAGCACCTTTGGTATCAATATCTGCAAAAGAACAAGCATGAAATAGTCCGGGAAATCCCCAATGACCAGCTGGCTACAACCAATGAAGTAACCGTAAAGCAAGTCTTGGACAGACTTGAGCTGAAAGATGTGCTAAAGGAAATGCAGAAGCTGCCGACTCAAATGAGAGAGGTTATGTATCTAAGAATCACCGGTGACTTATCCTTTAAAGACATTGGTGAGATTATGGGCCGCAGTGAAAATTGGGCGAGAGTGAACTTTTACAGAGGGAAGGAAATATTATTGAAGGGA
Source organism: Bacillota bacterium (assembly GCA_023423045.1). GTDB lineage: Bacteria > Bacillota > Clostridia > Lachnospirales > Lachnospiraceae > Mobilitalea. The sequence goes on from JAFAGA010000079.1 coordinate 8,399, forward strand.
AGGATGAAGAATGAGTAAATTAAGTTGCGAAGTAATAAAGGATTTGCTGCCGTCTTATATTGATGACATCTGCTCCAAAGACTCGAAAGAGCTGATTGAAGGGCATATTTCAGAATGCGGGGATTGCGCCGCCTTTCTAGACAAAATGAAGGCGATTGAAATAGTATCTGACAAGGCAAATGAAAAAGAAATCGACTACATGAAGAAGGTCAAAAGACATATTATAAACAAAGACCTGATAAGCTTGGGTTTACTGTTTGGCTTTATTGCAATTGGAATGATAGTTGTTATAATAAATTATGGGGATATTCCAACCAGGTTATATTATGCACTCTTACCCATTCTGGTCTTTAGCTCCTACTATATGTTATCAGACCATGCTACAAAAACGGTAAATACCAAGTGGAAGGTTTTGACGAGCATCCTGGGGCTGGGTATGATCTGCTATAGTATCCTTCTGGAATTCCGGATGATACAATGGGTGGAACTCGGTATCTATCCTTTTGGAATGAGTACAAATCAGGTTGGGCCATTCGTCTATTATCAACTTTTAGCAATCACCATAATTCAAATAGTCCTGTTTATCGGCACGATATTAGTCACCGTAAAGGGTGCAAATTCTCATGGTATACTGTTGGATATCTGCGTTACCGGTATTTGTTTGGCACTGGCATCTATCTCTATATTGAAAAGAATGGATTCTTTAGAGGCCTTTGTAACCGCTCGAAACAATACTATCTTAATACTTCTGGCAGAGGGTATATTCATGGCAGTAATCGTATCTATCTTAGAGCGAAGAAAATCAAACCTTAAGTATACAACCGATGAAAGATAGTATGTTGATGGAGGATGAAGAGATGGAGGATAAAGATGGAATTTGATGCAAAAAAAGAAAGTGAAATGTTTGATAAAGCCGCGGAATATTATGATAGATTCAGACCTGGCTATCCAAAGGAAATAATTGAAATAATGGTAGGAACCACTCAACTGAACCGCAATTCAAAAACCTTGGAAATTGGTGCGGGAAGCGGCAAGGCCACCGACTATTTCAAAGATTACGGATTCAGTATCAAATGCATAGAGCCGGGTGAGAATCTGGTAAAAAACGGTCAAATAAAATATAAGGAGTATCCAAATATTCAATTTGAATGCGGAAGGTTTGAAGAACTGGAGCTTACAAACGAAAAATATGAAATAATCTTTGCGGCACAATCCTTTCATTGGGTCCCTCAACCGAAAGGCTATCAGAAGTGTGCCGAGCTGTTGGCCGAAGGTGGATACTTAGCTCCTTTTTGGAATATGTACTTGGTATATGATAATGATGCTGATAATGATTTACTAAAATTATCAAATAAATATGGAGGTTTTGCAGATTTCGTGAATGAAGAACAATCCGAAAGCAGAATCTGCTCCGTTATCAGCAGCATACAAGACAGCGGATTGTATGCTTCGCCGACCGTACATAAACACTTATGGAAGCAGGAATATACGGCTGACGAATATTACGGATTTGTTCTTACCGGCAATCGTTTTTTACAACTTCCGGATGACATTAAGCAAATGGCCCGGAAGGAAATAGAAGAACATGCAAAGAAGTTTGGCGGAAAAATTGTTCGGACCTACTTGTGCGTTTTATATCTGGCACGTAAAAAAAGACTCTAGTCCGCTTTGAGCGAACTGCAATACTCCTGATATCAGGGCAGGCGAGCCATAGGAAGACTTGCCTGCCCTTGACATGCCCTGATAAGCAGGGGATATATATCAAGGGCTAAAGTCCATCAAGAAGCCTTCAGCCCTGCCACTTTCCATAGAATATCTGTTTTTACAGAGATTTCTTCTTACGCTCGAAAAAGATAAGGATGAATGCCGCCCTATTCATTCATAAATCATATCCATGTCTCATCAGAAGCTGCCGTGCCGTATCAACTGAATCAACCCCGCTGGCATTTTTAATAGGAGCAAATTCATTTTCCCGAATCACCTCAAATGGAAGGCAGCTATCAAAAAGATGAACCATATCCAGTACAAGCTCCTCGAATTTATATCCATTCAGCTCCTCCGGTTCAACATAATTACCATCAGCAGATAGATAAGGTATCTTTTTCTCTACCACATGAACAGGTAAATCATATTTTATAATATCCTCCAGCTTATCCAAGCGAAATAAATAATTTAGTATAACCCCAAACGCATAGCTTAACTCACCGTTATCTTTTCTTTCGTTAATCATTTCGTCAGTCATTTCATAATACTCTACAATGGACGGTTTTCTGTCCTCCAGACATAGCACACCCACACGTTCCCTGGGGTCCGCTTTTTTTACAACCTTGGCACCGCTCAAATGCCCGGTTGCGATAGTCGCTCCTACAAAATACGGATCTGCAACCTTTTGAAGGACATTATCGACAGCAAATACATTAATCCACTCTATTTTGCGACGATGCAGGTCCTCAAGCAGTTTTGCCTTAACCATAGATGAAAACCAGCCGCCATTGCCACCCGGAGACAGGGAAAGCCGACCGGGGGCTTCCATTAGTAATTTACCCTGGTAGTCGACGGAGGGTGTCATATCCTGTATATAAAAGGTTACATATTCTTGAGGATACCCAAAAAAATCATGTTTTTTCAAAAAAGATATCGTCTGCTCATTATTCTTCACACTTGTCATAATATATAACGGTATCCAGGCCTCTGCCGCTTTTGCCGTATCTAATAAATTTTTAAAGATGAACTCAAAGATAAACACTTCCTTCGTAAGGCCTATGTTTACCATTCCTTTCGGACCTTCACATCCCAGGCGTGTCCCCTGCCCTCCTGCCAATAAAACAGCCGCCACCTTACCGGCTCGAATTGCCTTGATGCCGATATCAAAATATCGCTTTTTATTGGCTTCTATCTGCTCAATGCTCATGCCGTCAAGAGGTTCGTATAAGCCGCTTTTCTGCCGTTGGTTTCTCTTGTGTATAGAATCAATAAGCTTCCAATTTATCTTTTCTATCTGGTCGGTTAAAATATCCTTATCCTCTTGAGATAATTTGTCATAGTAAGCCAGAAGATGCTCCTGACTATGTTCCCTAAGCAGCAGTGCTAATTCATCCCTATTCATGAAATTCTCCTTCTACGAGATTATGATCTTTTTGTACCAGCAATCTGCGTGCACCAATTTTTGATTGCAACCACTTTGCTATAACCACTTTGCTATAACCACTTTGCTATAACTACTTTGCTACATCCACTTTGAAACCTCAACTATTTAAATCCTTTTCTCTCTCAGGTTACGAGAGCAGGGATTTTTGAAAACTCGACGGGTACATACCAACATTTTTTTGAAAAAGAGAGCTGAAATGCCTGCAGCTATTATAACCAACCAATAATGCGACGTCTTTGATAAGTATCTCCGGGTTTTCTGTAATAATTTTTTTTGCATTTTTAATTCGTATATCGGTAATATAATCGATCAGCTTAATCTTAGCCCTGTCATGAAAGATCTTACTAAGATAAGTAGGCGCTAAATTAAAGGCTTGCGCAAGTGAAATAATACTAACATCATTTGCATAATTGGCCTGAATATACTCTTTTATTTTACTCACCAGATCATTTTGGCATGGCTTTGCTTTCTGATACATAGAAGACGCTTTACTTTGAAGGAAATTACAAAAAGCTTGATAGGAGTTTAAGCCCGAGGCGGAAGGTATTTTTTCGGGGCCAAAAACAACAGATATATATTTCAATATATTTTGCTGAAACTTTTTATACAGAACCGGCCCCTTTGTATATTTCTTAATCTTATCCGCGAACAAATTATATTGGATCTCATTACATTCTTCGAAAGCTTCCGCAAGCTGGCATAGAAAGTAGGTATACTCTTCGAGGTATGGATCTCTTCTTTTCTCATTGATCTCATCAAAACAATAGAGTTTACCTAATCCTGATAATATTCTGCAGGAAAAGTTATTCTCTAAGACCTTTATCTTCTCTGCCAATTGGTAGATGTCTTTTTGGGTTACACAGGAAAAAAGGGTAATAATGCTATGTGCGCTCCTGTATCGCCTTGCTTCTTCAAGCATAAGCTCATTCAGGACGGGTAGCTCGTTGATGCCGGTTCGTAAAATAATACACAGGGTTCCTGAGGGAAGGCAGAAAATTGCAAAGTGCAGCTCATCACCGGTCAGCCTGTTCAGCCTTTTACGAAGCGTTGGAACAAAGCTTCTATAAAGGTCGCTGGTATTATGCGACGAGCTGCTGATATCCTCTGCTACAAGGTATGCGGCATACTGCTGGCCCGCTGCCAGCCACAGCCTGTCAACTTTAACACCCAGGTTAAGTGTATTAAATTGGAAAATAACATTTAATTCAAAGCTGCTGTTTAACTCTGTCTTCCTTTTCACCATATTATTTTCAGCTTTTTGGACAATGGTTACTATATTTGAGAATTCAATCGGCTTAAGAAGGTAATCCTTCACCCCAAGCTTAATCGCCTCTACCGCATAGGAAAATTCGCTAAAGCCGGTCAATAGCACCCAATAGGTATCCTTACACAAATCCTGTAACTGAGCTATGGCATCCAATCCATTTACAATGGGCATTTTTATATCCACAAATGCAAGGTCCGGAACGTAATTTTGACAGATGGTCAGCATTTCGCTTCCGTTTTTTGCATCAAGAATAATGATATCTTTTAGATGCATCTCTTTTATCATTTGCTTAAGTCCGATTCGGACAAGATTTTCATCGTCAGCAATGAGTATAATCATCAAAATTACCTCCTTAGAATTAGATTGATTTTAATCTCCGTGCCCAAATCGGGACTGCTGTTAATCGTGAAGCTACTTGTTGTATCATACAGTAAAAGTCTGTTTTTCACATTGGATAAACCGATACTGTCCGATGCTATTTCATTCTCCGCATCAAATCCCACTCCGTCATCCGTAATAACTATATTCAGCCGATCCTGCTCACAATAAGCTTCCAGCTGTATTTTCACCTGCTTATCGTAGGGCTCCATGCCATGTACAATACTGTTTTCTACCAGTGGCTGCAACAGTAATTTGGGAATAATACTATCTTCGATGGATTGATCGACCTTTATCTCGTATTGTAAACGGTCACTGAAACGAATTTTCTGAAGCTGAAGATACCGGGTGATAAAATCACATTCCTCAATTAACTTGCATTCACTATCCCGGTTGCAGGAGTAACGCATCAGCTTCGTCAGATTGATGATGGCTTCATCCACCATTCCCCGCTCTCCCAGACGGTTCATGACAGCAATGCCATTTAAAACATTATATAGAAAGTGCGGATTTATCTGTGACTGTAACGTCAGGTATTCTATTTCCTTACGCTTGATCACAGCAATAAATTCGTTATTAATATATAATTGCAGCCGGTCAATCATATGGTTTAGAGCGTTCCCGATGATCGCCAATTGGTTATTCCCTTTAATATTTACCTTTTGAGTCAACGTACCCTGCTCCACCTGCTCAAGTACGTGGATGATCTGATTGATGCTTGACACCATCGAACGCGAACTGGATTTATAACTGGATATGGATAGCAAAAGATAGAAAAGAGTTGCTATCGCGGAAAATCCAATAATAGCAATCGCTAATTTAACAATTTCATTTTGGTTATTGAGCGATACCAGCATTCCGTGACCATTGGGAAGCTTATGGTATTGAACGGTATAAGTGTTCTCCAGATAGATTCTCTCCTGCTGCTCCCTTATGAAAGGCATTATCTTTGGGTTTATGTCATATTTGCTATAAATTAATTCCTGATTTTCATCAAGCAGGAGAAGGTTATTATTTTCTTTAATATCCATATTATTAAAGATTTTAGCCAAATTGATGTCATGCACATCCACCCGCAGGACACCGACCGGTTTATCCGTGTTGGAATCCTTGATCAGCCTTGCAGCGGAGAAAAACACACTGCTCTTTAACAGCGGAGATACGGTATAATTCAAATTCGATATATAGAAAAAGCAAGCCGTCCCGTTCTTTGACAGGGTATCCTGAAACCATTGTGTCGTAGGAAGCGTATCCGCCTCAAAGGTGGTGATATCAGAGGAATTTTTCGCAATGATAACCGGCTCTGAAGAAGGCATTTTGTCCGTATTTATTGGAATGAATAATATAGCTGTAATATCGTTGCGGCTTAAATACATGATTTTCGTGATGGAGTCCTTGTACATCTGCTCCAGCCGATAACGCTTCGCCAGCTCCACTTCTGCATCGTTATATTGTATCTCTTTCATGTAATTCAATAGCTCCGGATAGGCATATGGAACCATGGTAAGAATGCTCAAATCATTCAAATAATTCTCTATATTGTTCGAGGCGGAAGAAAGCAGGCTTGAATTCAGTTCATACATATCCTTTTTATAGGTCTGATAAAAGAACATGGATAATGGGATAACAACAAATATAAAAGGAAGCACGGCACTGATAAAATAAATGAGTGATAATCTATGCTTAAAGTATTGAAAATGTCTCATGAATATAGCCAACCCTTCGCTTATGTTTTCATTTTTCTTACAGCATTATTATAAAGGAAAGACAGTTCAAAAGATACCTTGTTTATCATAATGCATAAAATTAAGTACTCAAATCTTAATTTCATATCATTTACAACCATAGCCCCCCTTGATAGAATTAGCTTGCGATTAAAAACAGAAAGGGGATTTACAATGAAAAAAAGATTTATCAGCTGCATTTTATGCCTTAGCTTAGCAGCCTCCCTGCTCATAGGCTGTTCCTCAAAACCTGCGGTACAGGACTCACCACCCTCCACTGATGCAAATTTGCAGAAGGACAGTACACCTGCGAAGGCTACACAAGCACCCGAAGCAAGTAAAAAGTATGAGGGCATTGTATTAAACTTCATGAGCAATACCTCCGGTGTTCAGAGCACGGAAATGGAAAAAATAATTGTTCAGTTTGAAGAGCAAACCGGTGCAAAAGTGGAGTACAGCACACCAGGTGCAAGCTTTGAAGAACTCCTTAAGACAAGAATGGCCACCAATCAATTGCCGGATTTATGGACCACGCACGGATGGTCAATCGCAAGATACGGTGAATATCTGGAGCCCCTTAATAATCAGCCCTGGGCATCGGAATTATCCGATTCCGCAAAGCAGATTATTGTTGACCCCAAGACCCAAAACTTCTACTGTCTTCCTGTGGATGTTGATGTTGCAGGTATTGTCTATAACAAAACGATTCTGGAGAATGCAGGCGTTAATGTCGATGAGCTGAAGACATGGGAAGCCTTCGACGCCGCTTGTGAAAAAATTAAAGCAGCCGGTTATATTCCGATCCATATCGGCGGAAAAGACAGCTGGACCATCGGTCAGTTTTTTGATTATGTGGCACCTTCTCTTTATATCACAGATGAAACCAAAAACTACCGTTCCCAATTCAAGGATGGATCTTTTGATTGGAGCTTATGGGCAGACATTTGCAATATGCTGAAGGATTGGAAAGAGAAAGGATACTTCAACCCGGATGCATTGACCTCCGACTACAATTCAGCAACAAAGGCAATGGCAGAAGATAAAGTAGCGTTTGAGTTCTATGGCAATTATGCAGTGAATGAAATGCTTAATGTAAATCCCAATGCAAATGTCGGTATGATGCCGGTTCCTTCCAACAGTGAGACAGACTCTCCTACCCTAATCGGCGGTGAAAGAATCGCACTCGGAGTGTGGAAGGATTCCCCCAATAAAGAAGCGGCCCTGGAATTATTGAGCTATTTTGCAATACATGAAAATATGATCGCCCTTGCTTCCTCGGACGGCGCTCCGGCAAGCTTTAACGGTGTGGAAAGTGATACCGGGATTTTAAAAGGTGATCTGGAAAAATATATGGCGGAGTGCCGTGTATTCACCTACTTTGACCGTGAATACTTACCCAGCGGCATGTGGGACGATATGTGTATTACCGGTGCATCGATCCTAGCCGGTGAAACAAAAGCAGTAGAAAATGCAATTGAAATTATGAAAAATAGTTTTGAAGCTAAGTTAGACCAATAATCTTTCCTTGGGACAGTTAGAGTTGACTCGGCTGTCCCATATTAATATCATTGAAGAGGAGTTCCTATGGAGGTAAAGAAGAAAAAGAAAGCTAAAAATTCTATCATCAATATCTACTACATACCGGCTCTGCTTTTGTTTTGTATTTTTGTTATTTATCCGTTAATCAAAGGGTTGGGAATTTCCTTTACAAACTGGAACGGATTTTCCCAAAACCAAAAATATGTAGGTCTTCGCAATTACAAAACTTTTCTGACCGATCCCAATATCTTGATTGCCTTGAGAAATACCATTGTTTACGGTTTCGGGAGTACAATATTGCAAAACATCTTAGGTCTTGCCTATGCATTATTTTTAAATAAAAGATTTTCAGGGCGGAGCATAACCAGAGTTATAATTTATCTGCAGGCCATGGTTGCCCCATTAATTATGGGCTACATGTATTATTTTATTCTCCAATACGATGGAGGGGCATTGAATGACCTTGTAAAATTATTAGGCTTCGAAGCGGTTGACTGGCTCAGCAAGGGCAAAACAGCCATTTTGCTAATCATATTTATTAATACGATTCAATTCGTAGGCGTATCCATGATCATCTATCTGGCCGGCCTGCAAGGAATCCCTGCATCCTATTACGAAGCCGCGGAAATGGATGGTGCCGGATCATGGAAGAAGTTTCGTTATATCACATTTCCTTTGCTCACCCCGGCAATTACAAGCTCCGTAATGCTTAACTTAATCGGCGGCCTGAAGCTGTTTGATATTATTGTTGCCTTAACCAACGGGGGACCCGGGTTTGCAACGCATTCTCTGGCAACCCTGGTATCCCACACCTATTTCAGAGGCCAAAATGCCGGTTATTCTGCTACAATCGGTATTTTTACTTTCCTGCTTATTATGGTAATCAGTGTTTTAGTCATGTCATTTTTTAACCGAAAGGAAGTGGAACAGTGAAGAAAACAAATAATTTTTCAGTACGGACTATCATAGCATTCCTTATCTGCTGCTTTTTTCTAATTCCATTTTTTATTCTGATCGGTGTGGCTATGAAAAGTCCTTTTGATCTAAGCTCCGGGTGGCTTTTGCCAGGTTATTTATATCTCGATAACTTTAGAATTGCCATTGACTACGGGGATATTCTGCAAAGTATTTTCAGTAATATTATAATAACCGGAGGTTCCCTCCTTGGCATCATGGCGGTTGGAGCGCTTGCCGCTTATCCTCTGGCACGCAATCCTTCCAAGCTGAATAAAGCTGTTACTACCTTTGTTCTTGGAATGATGATGGTTCCGGCACTCAGTTTATTGGTTCCCCTATATGGATTAATGAGTAAAATAGGAGGAATCAGTACCTACTGGGGCATTATTCTCATTTTCATTACATTTTCCTTGCCAACCAGCATCTTCTTATATACTAATTTTATTGTATCCATTCCCAAGGCTCTAGATGAGGCTGCTGCAATTGATGGCTGCTCCCCTCTTCGTATATTCTTTCTTATCATTTTGCCGCAGCTGAAACCGGTAACCGCTTCCGTTGTTATTATAACCGGAGTATCCTGCTGGAATGACTATATGTTCAGTTTGTACTTCCTTCAATCGCCGCAGATTAAGACGGTCACACTATCTGTTGCAAGCTTTTTTACAATGACATCAAGCGATATGGGAGCTGCAGCCGCAGGAGCCCTGCTTGGCATTATACCAATTGTGACCTTATACTTCTGCTTGCAAAAATATTTTGTAAAGGGCATGATTGACAGCGCTATTAAGTGATCTTCAATGATAGGAAAAGCATCCTCCTGTATGATGCCCCTTCCGGGACTCCCCGATTCTATCGGGGAGCTTTTCTTTAAGGAAAAATATCCGTTTCCTCATTCTAATATACAGAATTCTTATACGCAGACTCACCGAATACCGTTAAATTCATTAGGCCGGGATGCACACCTTCCGGTGCTCCGATAATCGTAAGCCTTACCCGTTTTGTCAGGCAGTGCTCAAACTCTCTATAATCTACGGCAAGATCAACTTCATTATCCGCTGCGTCCACCAGCATAATCCAGCTGTCTTCCTCTTTATTCTCCAATGCTTCAAGGGTATACCGGTATGGACCGGGAAGGATTCCTGCTCCAAAGTTCAGCCCAATATCCTTCCACATGATGCGAACCGACGAAATACAATAGAGCCCTTGAAGATTGACCTCCAAATATTGCTTCTCACCTTCCCATACAGGCTCCCACCAGGTATGCATCGCTTCATCAACAGCATATAATGGATTTCTTCCGTACCGGTAAGAAGACACAGTGCAGGGTTTGAAGATTGACAGTGCCGCCGCTCCTGTCCTATTCCCTCTTTCAGGATGCTCTATTACCCCTGGCGCCCATTGCGGAACATCGGTTCCGGTCAGGGCGAATAAATTTCCTTCTTCATCAATTCCCGCCGGATCCATTCCTATGCGGCGTTCCATATTATTATCATAATTAATGGGTATGGTATAAAAACACCAGAGCGTATCCTTCGGCCCCTTCACTATGCAGCCATGTCCGCCGCCCTGTATCAATCCGCTGCGGCTTTGCGATACCGGATTTCTTTCCTGAAGTGTAAATTCCCCAAGGGGAGCATCGCTTTTATAGGCTCCCATGCAGTAGCTGTAATATTCGGTACCTGCAGCAGAATAGACAAGATAGTACTCACCATTGGCTTTCACCATCCAGGCCCCTTCAATATATCCCTTCTGCCAATCCTCATTTGACGCTCCAAAACGCTCCCACGAGTTCTGAGGCTGGAATGTGATCAATTGCTTCGGAGCTGTGATCAGCTGATTTGGCTGTTCCGGATTCAGCTTTGCACCGAGAATCGCCATTCCCAGCCCCCAATAAAGATAAAGCTCTTCCCCGTCGGCAAATATCATAGGATCATTGCAAAGCATTTCTCTTCCATCCGGCAGCGTAAACTCCCCCACCTTCCTCCAGGGTCCTATCGGTGTATCCGCCACATGCAGCGGAGCAGCATTCGCCGTAGCATAAAATTTGCCTTTAAAAACTTCAACTGTGGGTGCCATAGGGAAGGATACCGGCAGCCAGGTTTCTTCATGGTGAACAGTCCAGTCCACAAAATTTTCGGAGGAATAAATATTTCCGCTGCTGCAATAAAGATACCATTGATTATCATAAAAAAGCACCGTGGGATCAGCTGTGGCCCGAACATCATTTTCTATGCTTCTTTTATCCCTCGGACTGTAAACATCTAAGCTGTATTTACTTTCCACCTCACTCACAATGCCTGCCTCATATAATATATCCGTCTCAGACAGAAATTTCTTTGTGCCGCGTCTCCACGGATCAGGCTCACCCCGCTGATCCCGGTCGGTATTCATTACCTGAAGATTGGGATAATCGGGAAGCACGATAGGGTTGCAAAAGGTTTTATGCTTCAATATGTTATTCCTCATGTTGTTCCTCCTCTAATATATTGCCGTTCTTTATCATTGTCATGAAATCTAATATACATCTCGAAGGTGATATTCTATGCATAGTTTAAATGAAGTTTATTCAGAAAGCAATTGTCAGTTGATAAATTTATAAGGAAATAAAGAAGAAATGCAGAAGATCTATCGTGATTTTATAATAGAATTTCTGTTCTTTTATAATTCTTAGTTGTTATTGCTGCAACAGGGATGCAGCAAAGGAAAAAGCAGAATGATATGGAAAAATATATTAATTTATGTTAGTATAAGGAATGGCTACAGGAGGTGGAAATAAATTGGAATACTATAAAGGATTAAGAAGGTTTGTCGGACATAGTCCCTTAATACTGCCCGGCTCCGTTGTTATCATTGTGAACGAAACGGGTGAAATACTGCTGCAAGAAAGAGATGAGGATGTATGGGGATTACCTGGAGGCTTGATGAATTTAGGCGAATCATTTATAGACACCGCCAAAAGAGAGGTGCTGGAGGAAACCGGATTGCATATTGATCATCTGATATTGCTGGATGTATTATCCGGACCCGAATATTACTACAAAAATCCCAATGGAGACGAATTGTATTCTGTAACCGCAGTTTATAAAACAACGGACTACGAAGGGGAACTAATACCTGATATGGACGAAAGCAAAAGCTTAAGGTTTTATAAAATTGATTCCCTTCCCGAGAACATGGAGCAGGAATATAAAGACTGTATCGGGGCTTATCTTAGAACTTTGAATTAATATTCAGGAAGCCCCCTTCTTTCCTGCTGAAAGGGCTTTATATGCTGGCAGTGGGTTAAAATCATGTGACCGCAGCTGACAAAGATCAGTTTTTAAAAACAGGAATTCCGTTCCTCATACTGATAAAATAAAAATATTAACTTCAGGAGGAATAACCTATGCCCAAAAAACCTGAGCCTAAAGCAGATAATACTGTTGCCATTGATGTAGTACAAGATATTCTAGATTATATGGAAGCTAACCTCCTGGAAGTACTCACGCCAGCCAGGCTAGCCAAACAGTTCTATCTGAGCACTTCTTCCCTCAATATCATATTTCGGGTTGTCTGCGGTATGACAGTCATGGAATATATACGGAACCGCCGCCTTTCCCTTGCCGGAAAAGAGCTGGCAATTACCAATATACCTATGATAGACCTGGCGTTTAACTATGGATATGAGACCCCGGAAGCCTTTTCCAAAGCCTTTGCAAGATTCCACGGTTTCCCCCCCAGCTTTGTCAGAAGGGCCTATCCCGAGACCAGGGAATTCCATCCGCTAACAATTAAGCTAGAGATAACAGGCGGCTGGGATAGTGCACCTGCTGCCGGTCGATTGCCGATGCTGACAAAACAAAATTCTCCGGAACAGGAAGAAAGTCTTCTTTACTGTTATGATAGAACCACCAAATATAAAGGAGAAGCATCTATGAAAAAGCAAAGGCAGGAATATCATATCAGTATAAAAGATATGCAGCAAAAGGAGGACTGGAGAGTTCTGTTGTCACTGGCAGAAAAACTGGACCGGGAAAAAATCAAGTTCAAGGTGGACGGGAAAACCATGATATTTGCACACGGTCTGGAATTTAAGCTCGAGAAAATCTGTCTGACCTTCAAATGGAATGAGGAACAGAGGGTGAAAGATTTTTTCAATTACAGCGGGAAAGCCAAAAGCAGCTTTAAAGGGTTCAAATATTTTGATTCAGTATTCGAAGACAGGAAGGTTCGATGTATGTTTTACGGCGACTGTCCGGGTGACGATACCGATGAGCTCCTGTTTCGGAATGCGGAGCCTGTGGATGTGGACGGACAAATCATTCCGGTACAGACATTGGAGTTCTATTACGAAAATACCGAGCCGAATAATGAATACTACCAAATGGTAGAAAACTGGCTTAAAACTCATTAACATGTACACCATGTGGATTGATCTTCATCAAACGATACACTATATTATCGATACCGGCTCTGATACCAGCGTATCATCTTGCCTGCCACACTGTCGACGCCCGGAATACCGGGCAGCTCCGACGCATGAAACCATTTGGCATCCAGGATCTCTGTCTGATCCTCATGAATCTCACCGCTCTCATATTCCGCAGTGAAGGCCAGCATCAGAGAATCCGGGAAGGGCCAGGGCTGGCTGCCGAAATACCGGATATTTTTTACCTCTATTCCTACTTCTTCCCGTATTTCGCGTGCTACACACTGCTCCAGGTTTTCGCCCGGTTCCACAAATCCGGCTATGAGACTGTAGAGATTATGTCCAAAATTCCTGTTATGAGCCAGCAGGATCTGATCTTCTTTGAATACTGCGGTAATCGTCGCAGGAGAGATTCTGGGATAGATGATATTCCCACAGGATGAGCAGACCTTAGCCCTCTCTTCCTTCTTATCCTCTGTCTTATGACCGCATCGCCCGCAATATTGGTTCATACTGCTCCAGTGAAGAATATGATTCGCCGCACCGGCCGCAATAAAAAGTCCCGGATCCCCGGACCTGTCTGTTATCCCCCTCAGATCCACATATTCCAGTCCCTTTACAGCTACCGGCTCCGGAATCCGGGCACAGTAACAATTATGACCATCATAGGTTCCAATATATATCATCCCCGCTTCCAGGGAAAAGTTTTCTTCCGCAAATCTCTTTTCCGGTATCCAAGCACCTCCGTCTCCCGAAAGCATGGCAAGCTTCCTCTCATGCAATATCAATGCCCATTCCGGTTTCTCTGTCTGCGCTTCGGGCTGAAAGGCCGGTTGAAAAATCTGTCCTTGTATGCCGTCCATGTCACTCCTGACTCTGCCATGTAACAATGGCAGTAATATTAAAATTATCTTGTGTACTGTCTGGCTTCTGAAATCCATACACTGTATTTTAACTCATTCCGAGATAATATCCATAACAAAAAATATTCTCAGCACTATCTGCAAACTAGAATAACTTAACTGTAACAAGATGCTGTTGTTAAAAGGGACAAAATTAGGTTGGAATTGTATGGTAAAATCAAGCTGTTTATGGTAAGATAATTCTAGCTTTTTACAGTGTTTATAATTATTATTTATGTATCGCAGGCTGGATGGTTTTTGATGTAACATTATAGGCAGGAGTGAGAAGAATATGAGATTATTGATCATCCGTCACGGTGAGTCCGAGGCAGATTTACTCAATGTACATGAAGGCAGAGCCGATTTTTGCTTGACCGAACGCGGTCACAGACAGGCAGAGGCTATGGCACAACATGTGGCCTCTCAATATAAAATTTCAGGAATATATTGCAGTCCACTCAAAAGAACGCTGCAAACGGCATCATATCTCTCGAATCTGACTGGAATCTCACTCACTCAGGAAGATATGTTAATGGAATTTAGCTGCTAATTGTAATAATCTCATATATAAATCACATATTCAACCTGGAGGTATCCTATGGAACGAATGATTAACCAAGAGTTCAACAGCCTTCCCCAACGAAGCATCTACTATTTTCTCGCCACCTATGCACCCTTTCATCCCATCGCTTCCCCCTTCGCGGAGGAAGCCGAGCAGCGCTCTGCCTATGATTTTATTCTAAGTATCTACCAGAGACTTTACGAGGACCCCGGCCTTATGGGGTTTCGGCTGCTTCCGGATGACAGTCTGGACGATTGGCAGTTTCAGAAAGACAAGCCCAAGCTGGTGCCTGAGCTGCGCAAGGTCATCCGAAAGCTGGAGGAATTCATGGAGCTTCTCTGGATTCTATCATGTGACGGGCAAGCCGATAGCAATTATCTTATAATTGATTGCGACCGCAAGGCGCTTAAACCCTCTGACAAAAAGCAGCTTGAGCGCTTTGAAATTCTTACAGAATGTAGCGAATCTGTCTACCGCCTGCAATTTCCCTGCAGCGTAAAAGGACTTCAGCTTCTGGCCAGGATATCCTTACAAAACGCCCGCCCGGCCTGGCAGGAACGACAAAAACCCTACCTGCTCTTCTCCAGAGGCGTCTTTGATCCATCCTCTCCATGGAGTACTGAAATATTTTCCGACATGCTGGAACAGCGGGAACCCTTTCATCACTTAATAGCATATTTGGAGGAGAAACAATTTCGGCGCATTGACAATAAAGAATGCAATCATCAAGTGTCTCTGGATTATATCAAATGCTACGGGAAGGCAGATGATGAACTGAAGTGGGCCTGGGGTGAACGCACTCATAGCGGGTTGGAGGTTATCTATGAGGAAACCCGTAAAAACCAGCCGCTGATAACATTGCGAATCCCATATTATAAAGAATTGCTGGAGAGAGCTGACGAGATGAGCCCTTCTCTGAAGAATTTTATTCTGCTTTATAATAAGAAATGTGATAATTGCCGCTACTGTGTCCAGACCGACAAAACAGGAAAACGTCCGCTTGCTTTTTTTGTTGTGGAAAACCGGCCCTTATGTCCGCTTTATCCGGGTTTTATGTACCGCTGGAAGTCCCTGAATGACTCCATTGTCAATGGAATCATAGAAATGCTGGAGTTCATTGATCACTCATTCAAAGAACGGTATGTAGTCGGCTAAATTATTTTTTACCCAGTCCACCGCCCTGGGAAATCAACTCCAGCAAGGCTTCGCATCCGTTCAGGACATCCTCATAGGTCTTCTCAAAATCACCCGAATACCATGGATCATCCACATCCCGGTATTCGCCGGTGAAATCAAGGAGCTTATGCAGCTTGTTTTTGGCTTCATTCCCAAGAATGCGGTTCATATTCACCATATTTCTCTGATCCATGCCAATGATATAATCATAGTGCTGTCCGTCCGAATAGATCAGCTGGCGGGCATGTTTTCCTGCACATGAGATGCCAAGCCTGCTCAGAATTTTTCTGGTTCCCGGATGAACCGGGTTTCCGATCTCCTCCGTGCTTGTTGCTGCCGATGCAATTTCAAAGCGATTTCCGCTTCCTCTCCTCTGCACCAGATCCCGGAGAACAAATTCTGCCATAGGAGAACGACAGATATTGCCGTGGCAGACAAATAATATTTTTATCATTTTTCCATCCCTTCATAAATCTCATCAACAACTAATATAAGGGGTTTATAACACCGGCTCAATAAACAGTGAAATAATCCCTCCGCACACCATTCCTTCATCCGCATCATTTCCTGTCATATCAACGGTTATTAAGGACGGTTTCCCTTCATTTATGCATTGAAGCGCCTTCTGCCTCGCCTCTGCTTCGACGCATCCGCCACCGATGGTATCAATCATCATTCCATCCTTTAAGATCAGCATTTTGGTACCAATCCCCCTGGGGGCTGAGCCTTTTCTGGCCACAATCGTTACTAATGCTTTCGGAATGTCCTTCTGTTCTTCACTATCCAGGTATTTTAATATTTGTTTTGAATAGCCCGAGCTTGCTTGTCCTGAATTTTTCTTAAAGACGATTTCGGCCATAATGGCAACTGCAATTTCGGCCGGTGTCTCTGCTTTGATGTCCAGACCGATTGGTGAATAAATCTCATCCAGCTTACTTCGGTCAAAACCTTTTTCCACCAATGCCTCTTTGACCATACGAACCCGGACCTTGCTCCCGATCATTCCGACATACCGGCTCTCCTTCTGAATAATGCTTTCCAGACACACCTGGTCATGCCGGTGTCCCCTGGTTACTATAACAAAGAAGGTGCTGATATCTCCCGGAATCTCCTTCAAGGCATTCTCAAAATCATCGCACAAAACCAGGTCCGCTCCCGCCATCCTCGCATTGTTGGCAAACTGAGGACGATCTTCGATGACTGTAACATTCAATCCCATCATCTTACTGATCTGTATCAGCGGTATTGATATGTGACCCGCGCCGCAGATCACTACCTTACACTCTTCCTGCAGCCGTTCGATATAAATCCAGCTGTCGTCCGCCTCAATCATAGAATCGCTCTCCTGAAACTGATCGACCGCTTTCTTCCATAGTTCTATATTACCTGTACAATATACGATTTCACCGTCGAGGAAAACTGCCTTATCTCCCATGCCGCTTCCCTGGACCACAGTAGCAACATAATAATTCTTATCCTTCTCCAGTGTGTTAATATAATGAAAAAAATCCATCCTGATACCTTCTTTCCTATCGCAGACAAGCCCGCCAGACTCTTCACTTTTGTGCCCTGCACATTCTTGTGCAGGACTTCCTTCTCGTCAGGGAGAAGCCTGTCACACTCTCCATTCTATTAGTTTTTTCAACCCTATGATCGGATCCTCCGCCGGTAAATATTCCAGGCCGATGTACCCCTGGTACCCTGCGGCGGTTAGCTCCTTTAGCACTTCTTTGTATGCAATTTCCCCGCGATCCGGTTCATGTCTTCCCGGATTCCCGGCCACATGTACATGTCCTATTTTATCAAGCAGCTTCAGACTGCGCCGGATGATATCTCCCTCCATAATTTGCTGGTGGTAATAATCAAACAACAGCTTGATCTGAGGAGAATTAACCTCTCCGATGATATCGGCTGCAACATCGGAGGACCACAAGAAATATCCACCATGATCGATTGTCGTATTGAGAGGTTCGATCGCCAGTGTAATTCCCTGGTTCTCAAGCAGTAAAGAACATTCTGCCAACCCCTCCTGAATATTCCTCTTCTGCACCTCAAAGGCTTCGCCGGTATCATTTCCTACCTGGGCAATAACGCACCGGCAGTCTAATATTTTCGCAGTCTCAATGGTCTCCCTTAAGCCCTGCACATATTCCTTCCTCTTGCTCCTGTCCGTAAGACTTGCGAATCTGGTGCATATGGCCGATATATCTACTTTATTATCCAAGCGGCTCCGATTAATGGCCGGAATATCCTTATCCCACCAGGACCAGAATTCTACCGCACCATAACCCAACTCTCCCGCCGTCTTTATCGCATCCGCCGTATTCATATGTCGGAGCACACTGTCAGTACAAATTGAAAATTTCACCTTTATTCCTCCCGTACCTTCTTTCCTTCCGAAACACCTGCGAACTGTCTTATAGAATAGATGATTTTAATATATGGTATAATGTATATCGACATTATACCATATGAATTTTAATATTTCATCTTGGTTTTACTCAACATCAGAACCTTCCTATGAATCCTCACATGAATTATTTATAAATCATTCTCATAAATCATTCTCATAAATATGACCGCTGAAACAGTCAGCGGTCATGTTTTATCCATTCTTCTCTATTTTGTCATTATTTTTACGATTTCACAATCCGTTTGTCTCATCCCTTCTTTGCCAAGATGCTGAACATTCTGAATGGTTCTTTCCACATCGCAGTCAACAATCCCGTCTCCGTTTTTGAACTCCTGTCCGTTGATATACATATCATATCCTAAGATCCCTGCTTCTATGCTGGATGCTATTTTTCCTGCACAGGAAGGCTTTGCTCCGTCACAGATAATTCCGGATACGATTGCCAGAGAATTGACCAGGGTATGGGCTAATTCCTGGTATTTCCCTCCGTATAGATATGCTATTCCGCAGCCGGCAGCACATCCGGCGGTTACTGCTCCGCAGTAGGCTGACAAGGTTCCAATTCCATGCTTCGCATGAATAGAAGTTAGATTGGATATCACCAGTGCCCGGTACAGCATGTCCTGACTCGCCTGCAGCTCCTTCGCATATTCAATCACCGGAACAGATACGGTAATTCCCTGATTTCCGCTGCCCGAGTTGATAATTACAGGCAATTCACAGCCTGACATCCTTGCATCGCTTCCTGCCGCAGCTTTGGCTACCGCTCTGGTTTTGATGCTATTTTCGTTGCTTTTTAATATGGTTTTCCCAAGATTGGCCCCGTAATCCGAGGTTAATCCCTCCTGGGCAATCCTGGAGTTGTACCTTATCTGCCTGTCCAGAATATCTTTTACATCCTTTATATCCACAGCATCTGCAAATTCAATAATTTCCTTTAAAGAAAGGCACTCATAATCTAATTCGGAACCTTCTTCCCCGGTATTTTCGCTCTGTTTTACCCAGCCCTCCACCGGCCTATCGTTCTTTCGTACCTCTATTATATTGGCATGCTTCTCTCTGATATGTACCTTTACCGTTTCTTTCTCATGGGAAAGTTCAATTATAATATCCAGGGGATACAAGCTCTCCATGCTGTTAATCTCCACCTGGCGGCTCTCCATGGCTTCCCTTATCCTGTCCTTCTGCTCTTCAGTGACCTCTGCAATTACCTCCAGTTCCCTGTGCGCATCTCCGGCGAGCACTCCGGCAAGCACTGCTGCCTTAATTCCCTTTAATCCGTTGGTGTTGGGAACAACTACGCTTTTCGCGTTCTTAACAATATTATTGCTCACAGAAATAGTGATTTTTTGCGGCATGCTTCCCAGTACTTCTCTTGCAACGGAAGCTGCGTAAGCGATTGCAATCGGTTCGGTGCATCCCATGGACGGAATCAATTCACGCTTTAATATCTTCACATACATGTCGTAATTTTTAGTAATTTTATTCACATTAACCTCTTTCGAATCAACTCTTATCAATACGGGAAACTATCTTTTTAATAAGGCAAACAATTCATCAGGACTTTCTTACGGCAGCTGCTTCCCCGCAGCCATATATAAAGAATACCATTCTTCCCTGGTTAATTCAATATCCGCTGCCTTGCAGATATCCTGCAGCCGCTTCGCATTGGTAGTTCCGACAATGGTCTGAATATGTGCAGGATGCCTTAGAATCCAAGCTACGGCTATGGCAGAGTTCTTAACAGCATACTTTGCTGCCAGCTGGTCTATCTCCCTGTTCAACTCGGGGAATTTCTCATTATCCAAAAATACCCCTTCAAAGAACCCGTATTGGAATGGAGACCATGCCTGAATCGTAATATCCTTTAATCTGCAATATTCTAAAATACCGCCTGCCACATCGTAACCATGGCGATTCTCCATATTAACATTGATACCGGAATCAAAGATACCGCAGTTGGTGAGGCTTAACTGTAACTGGTTGACACAGATCTTATTCTCACAGTATTTGTTCAGCAATTCAATCTGATAGGAATTTTCGTTGCTCACTCCAAAGTACTTTACTTTTCCCTGCTTCTCCAAAATGCTGAAGGCCTCCGCAACCTCCTCCGGCTCCATTAAAGTGTCCGGGCGGTGCAATAATAAAAAGTCCACATAGTCTGTTTTCAATCTTTTCAGGCTCTGATCGACAGATTCTAAAATGTGTTTCTTTGAAAAATCATAACAGCAGCCGGGTCTTATGGAACACTTTGTCTGAAGAACAATCTTCTCTCTGATACTGGAATTCATCTGAATTGCTTCTGCAAAAAAAGATTCTGCTTCCCCCTTTGCATAAATATCCGCATGATCAAAAAAGTTGATTCCGTTTTCCATCGCTGTATTAATTAATTGCTCTGCTTCCTTTTTGCTTCTTTCGGTAATTCTCATACATCCAAGGCCGATGGCCGGAGCCTCTATTCTTTCTTTTCCTATTACTATATTTCTCATATACTTACCTCCATTTTACTTGCCGCTGCGGTACTTACTTTCTCTCTAATTACGGCTGTTCCAGCTTCTACTGTTTCAGTTACTGGTACTCAACTTCTCTATTGCCTTTACATAAATTCGTATTGCTTTTTTTAGATTTGATACAGATTGGGCTTCATCGGCACTGTGGCAGTTCCCATGGCCCGATGGCAGGTCAAGCTCGCTTATATTCACCGGCAAGCCCGGGCCAAAACCCACTGCACCGGGAATTTTTCTGGCATAGGTTCCGCCTCCCATGAGATAGGCTTCTTTCGTGCTTCCTGTTTCTTCCCGGTACGCTTCCATCAGTTTTTGAACCAACGGGTGATTTTTATCAATATAATAGGGAGGGTTATCTTCTGTCTTTGTTATTGTCCAATGATATTTTATCAATATCTTCTCTAGCTTACTGATGACTGCTTCCATGGATAGCGTGACCGGGTACCGGATATCGAGTCCTGCCCTAATCACTCCTTCCTCCAGTGCAAGCAGTCCCATATTGCAGGTAAGTGTTCCTGAAACGGTATCCTCACATGCAATCTCTAGACCTCTTCCGTACCCGTCTGAACATGCTTTTTCAAGAAATTCCATTGCCATACGCTCGGTTTCATCCGCCAGCAGTTCCTTCAGTTTTTTGGCCAGCACTCCGATTGCATTCTGTGTATTCTCAGGAAATGCGGAATGCCCGGAGATACCCGCAGTCTCAATTTCCAACGGCCCCTTTTCAGAAGATACATTCAGTACCGCTCTCGCTTTCTCCGGTACAATATTTAGTGCGCTTCCTCCCGCCATGGACACTATCTTCCCGTGCAATTTCTCTGATTTTATAAACAGATGGAAGATTCCTTTTTCTCCGTGGCAGACCGGAAAACTGCAGTCTGCTACAAAGGACAAATCAGGAATTTGTCTATGGTTTCTGTAATATTGAACGTCATCCATTCCATTTTCTTCATTACAGCCAAAGATCAGGCTGACCTTTGATTTTAGGTTCCCTTTTTCTTTCAGATACCGCATGGCATAAAGTACAGCTATCAAAGGTCCCTTATTATCCTGCACACCTCTTCCAATTATGAAATCCCCTTTTTTCGTACAGGCAAAGCTCGGATAAATCCACTCGCTTCCGGCCTCCACCACATCCAGATGACCCCATATTCCGATGGTCTGCTCTCCATCCCCAAAGGAGATGCTTCCGCAATATCCATCACAATTATCCGTGGAAAAGCCATATCCCTCACCCAATGCAAGCATTTGCTTCAGCGCCCTGGCACATTCCTTTCCATAGGGCGGGTATACCTTGTCCCTTCCGGCAACACTCGGGATGTCTACCAGGATGCCAATATCGTTCAAGAGGTTATTTTCGTTTTCATCAATCCATCGATTTAATTCATCCATTCTGCTACTCATTACTTTCTGAATTTTTGATTTCGGTATTTGTTAGGCGTCACACCATTCTCCGCCTTGAAGACCCGAATAAACTGGGAGGTATCATTGTATCCCGACATAAAGGCTATCTCTGTGACAGATAACTGGCTATCCTCAAGCAACTCTCTTGCTTTTTGCATTCTCAGATTTTTTAACCAGCTGGAAAAGCTGATTCCCTGCTTTTCAGCAAAAACATGGCTCACATAAGCTGAATTCATAAATAATATATTTTCAGCCATTTCTTTCACCGTAATATCCTGATTGAAATGAGTTGCTGCGTATTCCATCATGATCTCTACGATATCCTTTGCCTTCTCATCCTGAGGGGCTAATTTACAGATATTGCATCCTATATTGGTAAGATACTCCGAAAGCTCTTCCAAATTATTAAAGTCAACAATTTCCCTCTTACTGATCCCTCCATTTTCCGGAGAATCCATGTAGCTTGCCAGATATCTTCTTAGAATAACGGTAATCTGTGAGTATAACAATTCCAGGCATTCCATGGAAACCCATCCGTTTTTTCTTACATCCTCCATGATCTGCCCTATAATATACTTTGTCTTCGTCTCATTCTTACCCAACAATGCCTGCTTTAGAAACTCTTCCTTTTCGTTGGACAGATAATATTCTTTCAACTGCTTCTCGGGAAGGTCGTTTTGGGATATAACCGGGTTTTTGGTGAAAAACTTATATTTCAGAAAATTGACAGCCTCCTGATATGCCTCACTTAATTTTGCCGAATCGGAATAGGCAGCACTCTGTCCAATTGCGGCATGATAATCATATTCTAAAAAAACTCTCAATATTTTGCGGGCCACATAATTCACATTGATTTCGCTGTTTATAACAAGAGTCCAAATTTTTTCATTGATCTCCACAATGCGAAACCCTGTCCACATCTCTTCTCCCAGTACATCTCCGATTCTTAGCAGTATCGCTTCCTTTTTCAGTCCGCTTCTCTGGGGAAAATAGATTGCCAGCACCTGATACCCCGGAAATACTTTTTGAAACATCGTCTTGCCGATCAGATCTTTCTCTTCGCTCTTTTTTATCTCCTGAGAGATAAAGCGGGTGATCATATCTCTTCCCGTGACCAGCTGCTCCCGTTTTTCTTCCCGGGTTTTATTCAGAAACTTATCAAGGCAGGCCTTCAGTTTTTCATCCTCAATCGGCTTTAGGATATAGTCCATCGCACCATTTTGTAAGGCTTCCCTTGCATATTCAAAATCAGAATAGGCGCTCAGCATAATTACCAAAGAGTTTTTATTTTTTTCTTTTATCTTTTTTAACAAATCCAATCCGCTTAGACCCGGCATTTTAATATCCGTCATAATCAGGTAAGGATTCTTCTCGCAGTATAATTCATATCCCTGCTCACCGTTTACCGCCTCAAACAATTGTAGTTGATTCTGTGTATCATACTCTTGAATCTTTTTTATTAAGGATTTTCTTGCATATACTTCATCTTCTACAACTAATATTGATATCATAATACCCCCAAACTACCGCCGCTCTGCGATTTTGGGCGGCATCACTCAACCCTTCACGGCACCGGCGGTTAATCCCTTAATAATATACTTTTGTCCCATACAATATATAATTATCATCGGCAGCATTGCCAACAGATATGCAGTAAATGCCATTGTATAATTAAAGGAATATTCCGTCTTAAAATTATACTGGAACAACGGCAGAGTCCAGATATCCTTGGATCTGTTCAGAATCAGCAAAGGCAGCATAAAGTCATTCCAGAGCCATAGCACATCCATAATGAGCAAGGTGGACAGCATTGGCTTAACCAGGGGTAGTACAATTCTGGTATAGGTCTGCCATACATTACAGCCGTCAATATGCGCCGATTCTTCAATCTCATAGGGAAGGCCCCGGATGTAATTAACAAACAGGAATACTCCCTGGGTTAAGCTAAAGCTGGCATATAGAATAATCAGGCCGGTATGATTTAACAGATTAAGCTTTGTCATCATCTTCGTGATGGGAAGCATGATAACCTGTGACGGAATAAATAACCCCATTAACAAATAATAATACACACTCTTATAATATTTGTTTTTGAAATTTCTTGCAATAGAATAGGATACGGAAGGTACAATCGTTATAATTAATATGATTGAAATCAATGTTATTTTAGCTGAATTTCTTAAAAATACCCAATAATTGCTGTTTGTAAACAATTCAATAAAATTGGTGAGATCCAGGCCGGAGGGCAGTGCAAAGAAATTCGTTCCCGCCTCTTCCAGGGTTTTCAAGGAGTTGATTACTACGAGATAGAGCGGAAACAAAATTAGGATCAGCCCGCCTATAAGAATCAGGTCGCGCAGCAGATGCCAACCCAATTTTTCAATCTTGGTCTTCATGAATCAATTGCTCCTTTACTTGTTATTTTTAATTGTGTCAACGAAAATAAAGCTACTACGATAAACAGCAGAAACGCTTCTGCGTTCGCTGTTGAAAATCTGAGATTTTTAAATGCATCGTTATAAATCAGAATTCCGATTACCTCGGTAGAGCGCACCGGCCCGCCTCCGGTCAAAGCAAAAGGAAAGTCGAAGGAGGTAAAGCCCTGCTTCACAAGCAATACCAGATTGACCGTAATCGTTGGTAAAAGATACGGGAAGGTAATAAACCGAAACCGCTCAAAAATAGATGCCCCGTCAATCTGAGCCGATTCGTACTGCTCATCCGGGATCTGCTGAAGGCCGGCGATAAATATAACCGTCGGTAAAGCAACCGCCTGCCAGGAATGAACAAAGACGACTGCCGGCAAGGCCGTCTTTCCCGTCATCAGAAGACTCTGGCTCAGCCATTCAATTCCCAGGGCCTGCCCAATGAGCGGAACCACCCGGTAGAACAGCTGATCCCATATTAAAGCAATGGTTACTCCGCCGATCATCGCCGGAACGAAATAAACCGACTTAACAAAGGTCTTAAACCGTTTTAATGAATTCAGGGAAAGCGCCAGGGTTAAGGATACGCTGACAACGCAGGAAACCAGCAGCATACTGTAGAATATTGTTGTTTTCATTGAATTCCAAAAATAAGGGTTCTTGAGCAGTAATCCATAATTTTTAAATCCGACCATGTTATACTTGGGTGCCATTCCGTCCCAGTCGGTAAAGCTATAGCCTAACCCTTTGATAACTGACACCACGTAGAAAAACGTATATAATATAACCGGGATAATTGTAAATGCAAAATAGGTCAGCTGTGCAGAACCAAGTCTCTTCTTTTTCTTTACGCTATTCATTCTATCAACTCTTTCTTAAGGTCTTGCCGAAGGAAACTTCATTAGGAAATGGCGGAAGTGATCGCTCCTTCCGCCATTTCTGCTTTAATGTGAAGATTTGCCAATACTTATCTCAACTGTGCAGGGTTCCATCAGAGATTCGTATTATTCAGCAGATGTTACAGCAATGGAAGCATCCATATTTTTTAGAACATTCTCTATATTTTTATCTGCCCAGAAGCCCTGAACCACATTATACAAATCTGTAGTTATGTTATTCTTAATTGTAGATCCCATCCAGTCATGTGTCTTGCCTGCATTGATTAATTCAACCATGCCTGAGATACCCTCGTCATTATTTTGTACACCATTGATACAGGAAGGAGCACCATCAAATCCATTAAAGGTCTGGGCACTTTCGGTTTTTGCCAGATAGGCCAGGAAGCGGTACGCAGCTTCTTTTTCTGCATCGCTGGCTTTTGCAGACACACAGATAGCGGCGTCAATTCCGGAAAGTGTCTTTGTCGTATCCTTTGTATCATTGGGAAGAGGGAATACTCCCAGCTTCATATCCGGCTTCGTAGCCTGAATGGTTCCCCTTGCATAAGAGCCGGTGATGCACATTGCATACTTTCCGTTTACAAAGTTCTCATAGCAGGCGGTATCAGAAAGTGCCAGTCTGTCATCATTGGAGTACTCAAACAATTCCGTCAGTTTAGTGAATACATTGGTGAACTGCTCGTTGCCCTCCAGCTTCTGCTCCCCTTTTACGACGGCTTCAAGAATTTCCACTCCATCGGGAGCCCACGCAACAGTTGTGGTCTGGAATGCATGTCCGACTCTTCCCGGATCCTTGCCATGAAGTCCAACGGGTATAATTCCTGCCTCAATTGCCTTGCAGGCATCAATAAATTCGGACCAGGTTTCCGGCACTTTTATATTCAGCTGATCAAACAGATCGATATTATAATATACACCCATATAGTTTCTGGTATAAGGCAGTGCATAATATCCGCCGTCCTCCTGCACCGTCATAGCCAGAGAAGCTTCGTTGACATTTTTTAAAAATTCCTGGTCGGATAGTTTCTGAACAAAGCCATTTGCAACCTTTTGCTTAAATTGCATCTGAGTAGGGTAATCCGAGAAAATAACCGGAATATCTCCTGATGAAATTCTGGAAGTAAGTACGGTACCGGCATCCGGAACGGTATTCATCTCAATTTTTACATCCGGATTCTCCTGATTAAACTTGTCAATGACAGCCTGGTATCCCTTTTGCGGTCCTTCTTCTCCTTTTTGCTGGAAGAATTCAATGGTAAGGACATCCTTTGTATCCTTGCCCTTATCCGGAGCTGCTTCTGTCACTGGAGCTTTCGTTCCCGTATCCTTGCCCGGATCAGCCTCTTTGCCGTTGTTTGCACATCCGGCCAAGCCTGTTACAAGGAATGCGGCGCATAATAATAATGCTATTTTCTTTCTCATCTTTTTTCCTCCCTGTTTTTATAATTATGAGCTGCATCTACCGCAGCCTTGATATAATCGTGGCGGATATTCTCTCCCTGGATGGTACAATCCGCTCCGATCATGATGCCTCTGGTTCCAAAGGAATCTAAAACCCTGTTCACTTCTTCTTCAATCTTTTCTACCGGACCGCGCAGGATATTTCCCTTATTATCCATGCCTCCAAGAATAGCGGCTTGATAGAAATCCCTGCCCCGGTTCAGGGCATAATGATTATCTTTAACGGACCAGTTGATTAAATCGGCAGGATAATCTCCAAAACGGTCCAAATGTGCTTCAAAATGATAATTCGGTTCGCCGCAAATATGAACAATATTATACTTTAGTGCCTCCCTCTCCGATACCTTCAAAATCTGCAGGTCAAAGGGCTTCACCAGGATCTCCCATTCTGTCTTTGTAAATCTGCCCACCTCGGCATACTGGGCGGAGTAATAAATTCCATCCGCTCCGCTGTCCAGGTAGCCCTTGGCCCATTGCTCCAAGGCGTCTGCAATAATTTTAACTCCGGCGATAACGGCCTCCGGCGCTTCCTTTGCGTATTTCATCAGCACTTCTTCGCCGAATGCTATGGAAGCTGCTTTAAATGGACCGAACATGGTCTGGAACATCAGAACCTCATTCCCTACCTTCTTGCGAATCCCTTTGATCACCGCAGCCATTTTGGAAAACTCCTCCGAATCAGTTCCTTTCACCTGAATATGGTACCAATCCTCTGCGGATTTTATGTCCCCGCTGATGGGATACCTATAATCCTGCATGATTTTCACAATATCCATTCCTGTTTCTTCGTAAAGCTTTACGTGGGCATCCACCATCTGCTCCACCGTATAGCTTGATGGATAATGAAACCAAAAGCCTGCCGGAACATAATCGACGGCTTCTTTTCTCATAACTGCTCTTACCCGTTCTGACTTATTCATTTTCTCCTCCTTCTGCGTTACAAGGTAATGTCAGCTCTGACCTTACCACTCACCCGTTCCTGAGATGCTCTAAGTATATCTGATTTTTTTCTTATAAAATAGAACATCTCTTAGGTCCGTTATCCTCATATTCTTAGATATTTCATATTTTTTCGCTGCATACTATGATATACTTGCTCTATCAAAAAGAAAGTTATTCATGCGGCTGGACAACAGGAACAGGTCTGTCTGCGGATATGTTATCAGGGAAACATAGGAATGGATGAATGGAGGATTTTCATGAAATTGAACAATTTGGCGTTTCGTACTCAGATTTTCTTGGCCTTTATCTTATTTATTACTCTGCCGATTACTGTTATTGGAATTATTTCAGCGAGACACAATGCTTCCTATCTTATATCGAATTATGTGAATTCTATGGAAACCATTCTTTCTCAAACCAATCTGACTCTGGATACCCTGCTGGCAGATGCTACAAAAATTGCCGACTTGCCCCTTCTTAACCCGGAAATCTCCAAGATCCTGGTCACTAACTATAAAAATGACGATTTTAAATACGCACAGGATGCCTATGCCCTGCAAGCCCAACTCAGGCAGGCCAATCGGTTGAATCAAAATCTGGTCACCTGCATCTATAAAAACAAATACAATTACACCTTTGACTATAATATTCAGAGCAGACAGCAGTACCTGAAAATTAATAATGACATTGAAAGATGGACTCCCTGGGCGGAGCAATCTGCAAAAAGCATCTATTTTGCCCCTGTACAGCAGACCTCGATTTACTCCCAGCGGAACATTCTTCCCATGATTAAAATTCTCTATGACGGCTACGATTTCAAAAAAATCGGGATCTGCTATGTGGAAATTAATTTTAAATCCGTTGAGAATATTATAAGCTCCGCACAAAACAACGAAAACGCCATACTCATATACAACTCGGACGATGAATTGATCTACAGTTCCAGCACATTGGATTCAATTTATCCTTCCGATTCCTCTTCCTATGCACATTTATTATCAAATCTGTCTGAATTTAATGCCTCTTTATCCTCCTCTTCTTCTATTGAAACCGATAATTTCAAAGTTGGAAAGGACAATTTTGTCATCAATGGGTGCTATAACAGTACGACGGAATGGCATTTGGTGCAGATATCCGGCAAAAATACCTTGAATCAAATCTATCGGAGTAATTTTATTACTTATTTTAATATTTTTCATATTTGCTTATTATTCGGTATTCTCCTGGCCATTGTAATATCCCGGAAATTAACCCGGTCCATTTCTATCCTTTGTCAAAAGATCGATACCTTTAACCTGGAAAATTATGAACCAAACAGCCTGGACGCCTACATCTCCAATAAAGAATTGAGGAAACTGGTTCATAGCTTTAATAATTTGCATCATCATCTGACCGACAGCATTCAGCAAAATTATGAAATTCATCTGGCAGAGCAGCAAATGAGGATTCAGATGCTGCAATTTCAGATAAATCATCATTTTCTTTATAACACTTTGAATGTGATCAAATCCTTAGCCAGCATCCATAGTATTACGGACATCGAAACAATTGTCACCTGTATGTCCGAACTAATCCGCTATAATTTGGAGAAATTTCCGAGAGCAAGCCTCCGGGAGGAGATAACTCAGATCAATAGCTATATGAAGATTCAATCCATACGCTTTCCCGGCAGATTTATTTTTGACTGTAATATTCCGGAGAAGTTTTATGACTGCGAGATACCTGCTTTTATTTTTCAGCCCTTTGTAGAAAATTCCATTGAACACGGGTTTCAGGGAAGGGAGAATAACTGTTACATCAGCATTACCTGCAATTGTACCAATGAATGTCTGCATTTTCTAATTGCCGACAGCGGGCAGGGGATTCCCCGGGAGAGGCTGAAAGCACTTCAGGACATGCTTGCGTACGGCAATACTGCCGATACAAAGGAATACAAGGAATTAAAAACTCACCGTTCCATTGGCATATATAATGTACACCAGCGAATCAGACATAGTTATGGAGAAAGTTATGGAATAACAATAGAAAGTGAAGAAGGCCAGGGTACGATTATTGATATTGTAATGCCCATGATTTCTTAAACTTAAGATTTCGAAGGAGGCAATTTCCGGCAAGAGAAAAGGGCTGCAACAAACTGCAGCCCTTTTCTTGGTCAATTTCTATATAATAAAATCCATTATGTAAAAATCAACGGTATTACTTCTTAATCCATCCGTAGTGCCTTTATTATTTTACTGTTTCTTCTGCAGTCAACTCAATTAGATGTGCGGTTAACTTGATATCACTGGATGTCAATTCATAATTCTTAACGCGATGATTCACTGCAGTCAGAACAACTCTCCACTGCGTGGGGATTGCAGGTGCCTCATCAAAGAAGGTCTGCTGCCAGTCATGATATCTCTGGCTCAGGAAGTCACTATCCCACGCTTTTTCGGAAGAAATATCCGCAATGATTGCATCAAAGGTATCACTGGTATATCTGGTATAGTTTGCGGAAGAGCTATGTCCCCACAGACCATCCGGATTCGGATTGAAACCGGTCTGCCATGCTGCATCATACATATCGATTGCGGGATCATCCATCTCTACTGCGTCATAGAAGGCATTGAACTCGGTCAGACGTCCGTTATACAGCTCAACCTTCAGGCCGACATCCGCCCAGTTCTGTATCTTGAATTGAGCAATGACATCTGCTCCCTGTCCATCCATCATAGCCCAGGTAATGGTAAAGGGATTGCCCTGAGGATCCTCTCGGAAGCCGTCACCGTCCACATCCACATAACCCGCCTCGTCAAGAAGCTGTTTTGCTTTCTCCGGATCATATACATAACCTTCCAGCTCTTTGTTCTGATAGGTACCATGTCTTGGAGTGATTACTGTGGTCGCAAGGAAACGAAGTCCGTTGTAAAGAGTTGAACATATGGTAGCATTATCCACTGCATAGCCGATGGCCTGGCGGAGCTTCACATTCCACATCTTGGAATCAGGATTAACTACGTTAGTGTTCTTCTCTGCGTCCCACTTACCCAGCTTAAATCCGGTGTAATTAAATACCGTCTGAAGCTGTCCTAAATATACATAATTGGTAGGATCCTGATAATCAGGATACTGCTGGGTGCTGAATTCAGCAACATCGAACTGTCCCTCCTGCATAGCGGCAGGAACCAGCTCCGGATTAACTACAGTTACAATAACACTGTCAAGCTTAGGAGCTCCCAGATAGTAATCATCGAAGCGCTCAAATTCTACTGCTTCACCGGGAACAACATTCTTAACCTTGAAAGGACCAAAGCCGATAGGCTTGGAACGGGATTTCTCATGGGATGCCATCTCCTTCACCGGAACATCCTGATAGTAATGTCTCGGAATTGCACCAATCCAGAAGCCGCCAACCAAAACGGAAGGATCAAACTCTTTGAAACGGATCGTCAGAGTCATCTTATCCTCGGAAAGCTCCAAACCGGAGATCTTATCCGCCTTTCCGTCATGGTATTCCTCTACTCCGACTACATTTGTTACCTCTGAATCGTAACGAAGTCCCTTGTAATCCTTATGGGCAATAACTTCATAGGAATATACCAGGTCGTCCAAAGTAACCGGTTCGCCATCATGCCATTTTACGCCGTCCTTCATATGAAGGGTAACCGTCTTAGCCGCTACATCATATTCATAGGTAGCCGCACCGTCCTGATCAAATACAAAGTTGTCATCGGCACTGAGAATATTCTCAGAGAACCATCCGAGAAGCTGAGCATCAAAATTATCCTCATAGGACACTACGTTCAGAACTCCTGCAAAGGCAGAACTTGCAACCAATGCTACCTTCAGTGTACCGCCGTTGATACTGGGATCGGTATTATTCACTGCTGAAGGAAATAAGTCACCTGCCTGGGCTGCTTCCTCTGAGACATTTGCCGGAGGCTGGGTAGGCTCCGCTTCTTCCGCGGGCTCAGTCGGCGAATTATTCTCCGCTGCTTTCGTCGGCTCCGGTGTCTTCTCACCGGGATCATTTGTTTTTGCACATGCGCTCAGCAACGACATCACCAATGTCACTGATAATAGCAAAGCAATAATTTTCTTCATTCTTCCTCCATTCCGCCGCCTGTGACGGCAATTTGTTTTATTATTACATCCGGCCCCTTTTCATCGGCCGAATGATAACAACCTTTTACGCCACCCTCTGTTTGGCATCCGCTGCACGCTTTACCGCCTGGCCAACAAAGTTGATACATAGCATCATTACTACGATGAGCAAGGATGCCGGCAGCCATTGCCAGGGTCTGTTCTGCATGTTCTCCGGAATTCTGGCATAGCTGACCAGGGTTCCCAGACTGGGAGTGTTAAAGGGCAAGCCAAAACCCAGGAAGGTCAGTCCGGTTTCCAGACCCATATTAGCCGCCAGGTTCAGAGTCATATTAACGATAAGCAAAGAGCCGATATTGGGCAATACCTCACGGAACATGATGACAAAATTGTTGGTTCCCAGTGTCTTGGAGGCCTGAACATAATCCAGGCTACCCTGCTGAAGTGTCTTGGCACGGGTGAGTCTGGCATCCCCGATCCACCCAAATACCACCATAATCAGGACAAAGGTAAATACATTATATTTCGGAATAATGGATACGAGAACAATAATAATCATCAGTCTCGGCAACATGGAGTAAAAATCCAGAATACGCATTACGATATTATCCACCCTTCCTCCAAAATATCCGGAGATCAGGCCGATCAATATGCCAATGCCGCCGCCCAAAACCGTTACACTGAAGGCAATCAGAAAGGAATTCCTCGCTCCCAGGATCATCTGTGCCACCATATCACGGCCTGAGGCATCCGTTCCCAGTAAATATTTGTCCGAAGGGGCCTTATTGATGGCTCCCAGATTGACCTTTGTTAATGCTTCTGCATCAATAAAGGATGCTCCGATGAATACAAAGAGCACGATCGCCGCCAGTAAAACAAAGGAAACTGCCGCGAAGCTGTCATGCCTGATCTCTTTCCAAATTAGCTTTGCAAAGGAAGGGGGCTTGATATAAGTATCCGCTGCTTTTGCTGCCTGTTGATTATAAGTCTTTGAATCTGCACTGCTCATGCCATTTACCTACCTTTCTTATTTTATTCTAATTCTCGGATCTACGATGGACATAATGATATCCGATAGTAGTGTTCCTAATACCGTAAGTATGGCATACAGTATGATAAGTGCATTTACAACCGCGAAGTCCCTTCGTGTGATAGATTCCAAAAACAATCTGCCCATGCCGGGATAGGAAAATACCTCTTCGATAAATATGGATCCGGTGATCATGAAAGCGATGTCATAACCCATGGAGGAAGCTACCGGCAGAAGGGAATTGCGGAAGATATGCCTGGAATATACCTTTCTCTCCGGCACTCCCTTTGACCTTGCCGTAACAACAAAATCGGAATTCTTATAATCGATAATTTCACTGCGCAGAAACTGAATGGTTCCCACGGTATAGAGAAGACCTCCGGTCAGCACCGGCAATGCCATATGGTGCAGCCGGCTCAAGTGATAGGACAAAGTTCCCGCCACATATTTTACATCTACGGTGCCTCCCATCGGGAACATTTTCAGCCGGAAGGAGAAGAAAAAGATATTCACCAGGCCGAAGATAATGGATGGCATCGCCAGGGCAAGGAAGGTGTAGAGGGTTACTGCCTTATCTATGGGTTTACCGTGGAATCTGCCCGACAACAGGCCAAGGCTGATTCCAATGATATAGGATACTATGGTTGTAGCCAGTGCCAGCCGGAAGGTGTTTCCTGCTCTCTGGCCGATCAATTGGGTTACAGGAATCTTATGAGAAGTGCTCTCTCCCAGATCTCCCTGAAGGGCATTGCCGACCCACTTGCCATATTTTACATACCAGGGATCATAAAATCCATATTGCTGCCGCAGCTCTTCCAAGCGCTCCGGCTTCACATTCTGATCAATTTTACCTGTTAATGCATCGCCCGGCATGAAGGTCGCCAGAACGAAAACTAATAGACTAAGACACGCTAATTGTGGGATTAATATTAATAATCTTCTCACTACTGTTTTCCACATAATTACACCCACCTTCTATGGTAATGCGACAGCATGGCCGTCACTGATTTTCTTCATATCATAAACCTGATCCTGGTCATTGTAATACTCCCTGTATCTCTGAGTATACTCCTCCGCCACCTGCTGCCGGAAACGCTGTGATTCCTCCCTCTTCTCGGGATTAATATCCGGAATGGCTGCGATCAGTTTCTTTGTATAGATATGTGTGGGGTTGCGGTAAATCTCTTCCTTAACTCCCGCCTCCACAAACCGTCCCTTATGCATAATGGCGATGCTGGAACACATATGCTCCACCACACCGAGATCATGACTGATAAAGAGATAGGAAAGCTTGAATTTCTCCTGGATATCCTTCATGAAATTCAGCACCTGGGCCTGCACCGACAAATCGAGAGCGGAAACCGGCTCATCGGCGATAATTAACCTGGGGTTTAATGCCATGGCTCTGGCAATTCCGATTCTTTGTCTCTGTCCGCCGGAGAATTCATGGGGATATTTGATTGCATTATCCGGGGTCAGTCCGACGATATCAAGTAATTCGTCAACCCGTTTTCTCTCCTCCATAGGAGATAACTTTTCAAAATTACGAAGAGGTTCCGCAATGATATCCATAACCCTCTTCTTGGAATTCAGAGAAGAATATGCATCCTGAAAGATCATCTGAACACTTTTACGGTAAGGAGAATGATTTTTGCCGATCATCCCCGTAATATCCTTACCGTCATACAGGATTTGCCCTCCCGTAATCTTCGCTAACCCGATGATGGCTTTTCCGGTTGTACTTTTACCGGAGCCCGACTCACCCACCAGGCCCATTATTTCACCTTCCTCGATCTGGAAGGTAATATCATCCACCGCTTTTACATATCCCTGTACTCCGCCCAGGATACCTCCGCGAATCGGATAGTGAACCTTAAGATTCTTTACTTCAAGCAATGCCACTGCTACATCCCCTCACTTTCATCAAAATGAAAATCCTGATAACAGGAACAAAGAACCAGATGCCCCGGTTTTACCTCATGGTATACCGGATGCTCCTCATGCTTCGATTCCGGAAGCCAGGGAATCCGGGGTGAAAACCGGCAGCCTTCCCGCTTCATTTTAACCAGGGAGGGTACCATGCCCTGAATAACATGAAGACGGTCTTCCCCGCTGTCATCTGTCGAAGTGCTGGGAACAGAGGCGAACAGAGATCTGGTATAGGGGTGCAAGGGATTGGAAAACAACTCATATGTATCGGCCAGCTCTACGATTTGACCGGCATACATAACAGCGACCCGATCAGACATCTCTGCCACGACTCCAAGATCATGAGTAATTAAAATAATACCGGACTTCATTTCCTTCTGCAGCGTCTTCAGCAAATCAAGAATCTGGGCCTGAATTGTAACGTCCAAGGCAGTTGTAGGTTCGTCAGCGATTACCAGTGCAGGCTTGCAAGCCAGGGCAATAGCAATCATCGCCCTCTGGCGCATACCTCCGGACAATTCATGGGGAAATTGATCATAGGTGAGTTCCGGAGACTGTATTCCAACATCATTCAACAGCTCCATGGCACGCTTTTTCTTATCAGCTTTGCTCAAAGAGGTATGAAAGGACAGCGTTTCCTCAATCTGAGCTCCTATTTTCATCAAGGGATTCAAAGCCGTCAGCGGATCCTGAAAGATCATGCCGATATCCTTCCCCCTGACTTTATTCAGGTCATTCACACTGAGAGACAGCAGATCCTTTCCCTGGAACATAATGCTGCCATCAAGCTTTGTATATGCCTTATTATGCAGATTCATAATAGAAAGAGCCAGTGCACTTTTCCCGCAACCTGACTCACCCACAATGGCAAAGACCTCATTTTCATTCACACTTAGCGAAACATCATCAACAGCTGCATAGTATTGACCTTCAATGCGAAATGATGTTACAAGATGATCAATTCTTAGTAACTCTTTCTTAGTCATGATAACCTCCATGCTGTCACGGACAGCCTCCATAGTGATTAAACAGCAAAATTGGACCATGTAAATACCTCGGTCCGCCTTGTAATAATAACACTTTTTAATCACCTTTTCTTTTTTATTCTCTCTTACTTTTTTTGGATTCACTCTATTTATATTTGCAAAATTATAACATAAGTAATAAAATATGTCAATGTTTTGTTTTCGTATGATGCACATTTGTGTCTGAACAAAAGACGCAACTTTTCTGGTTAAAACAGATTGACACTGTAGGATGTCATAATTTATCATGAAAATAGCAGAGAGAATTTTGTAATATAATTATATCCCTATGGGTGGTGGCAGGATGGCTCTTAGTAATTACGACGAATTAAAACGCAGGATTCGAAAGCTCAAAAAACTGGAGCTTAAAATACGATTTCCCGATATTCAAAATCAGAAGGGTACTCCGGGCTGTGACAGAATTCCGAAAGGCGCCGTGCTGATCTGGGATGAATTCTTTGACCTGCACGATATCCCCGTGAAAAATGTAAAATATCCTATAAAAAGGCTGGCAGCCATGAATAAGGATGAATTAAGAGATATGATGGCCGAATATTTTTATCAGGTCTACTACAGGTCCTACCGGGAGCATGGCCTGACAGAGGTGCCGCTGTACAACCCGGATATCCTCGCACAGCTGGGGCTTCCCGGTTATGCCGATTTAAGTGAAATTAAGCATAAATTCCGGGAGCTAGCCAAAAGATATCATCCCGATACCGGCGGGGACAGCTCAAAATTTATAGAATTGATGGAGAATTATAGAAAATTGATGTGAATATACAGCCACTTCTTTCTGGCAGAGTACATTCAAAAGAACAGGCTTCTCAGGAAACAGGAATGCCGGACGAAATTCTAAAAAAAACGGATAGACCGATTGAAAGAAAATCTCGGTTTATCCGTGTTCATGATCTTGTTGCTCCAATCGCATGATTCAAGCAAGCTCGAATCCCGCTCACTACGCTTTTATTATATATTCAAAAATAAGCAATATCCTTATCCGACGGCCATGCTTTAGCTTTCCCCGTTCCACCTGCTGACACTTCCGCGAATCATCAGCTTTGTCGGAATTGAGATGTGCATGCTGATCTCACGGTTTGAATAAATCCTCTCCGAAAGCAAGTTAACCGCCTGGGCCCCCATAAAATCCATATAAATATGAACTGTGGTCAGGGGAGGGATTAGATACTTCGCAATCGATATATCGTTGAACCCGATTACGCTGATATCCTCCGGAATCCTGAGGCCCGCTTCCTGTATCGCCTTGTAGCATCCCACTGCCAGAGAATCATTGGCTGCAAAAATTGCCGTGGGCCTTTCCTCGAGGGACAGGAGTTCTTTTCCCAGCCGGTAGCCATACTTCGGTGTATATCCTCCGATCTTAATATACTCCTCCCTCAGCAATCCTTTGCTTTCCATATGGGATCGGAAAATAGGGGCTCTGATATCCTCTATTTCTTTTCCGTCCGCATCCACATCCCGGCCCCCGATGAAGGCAATTCTTTTATGTCCTTCCTGGATAAAATAATTCAGTACCGTTTTCACAGGATGCTTCAAATCAGTCACAATAGAATCAAACAAATCCCAATCACCGTTGGTATCCACAAAAACTGCGGGCTTGTTGAAACTCTTTATCTTATTCACCATGGATTCACTGAAGATCCCAAGACAGATCAATCCGTCCAGATTAGATACACTTTCCACAGAATCCTTTATATTAACAAGGGCTTTTTTAAAGCCTTCTTCCTCTATTTTTCTCTCAATAGCAATGCGCACGGAAAGATAAAAGGTATCCTCTAATTCCTCTTCCAGGGAGTAAGAGGAGATCATGCCAATCCTTAATTTCTTCTTGCTCTTCTTTTTACTGCGCACCTGGTACTCCAGCCGTTCCGCAGCTTCGAATACTCTTTGCTTTGTCTCATCCTGAACATTTAATGTATCATCGAAATTAAGGACACGGGATACCGTTGCAGCGGAAACACCTGCCATTTCAGCTATTTCTTTTATCGTTGCCACTTTTCTACCTTTCCTTCCTATGCTTGTCTAGCATTTATTTTATCATATCTGATTTGCTGCCGCAACCATCATCGTATATCCATACCATTGTCTGGCATTCCATGCCGCGGAATATCCTTATCCGCAATGGAAGGTCATTTATCATAGCTTACCAGGAACTCGGCGATCAGCTCAATGCAATCCCTCACATCCTGTAAATCCGCCACCTCTGCCGGTGTGTGCATATAGCGCAGAGGAATAGAAACAAGCACCGTAGGCTAATGCTTATTGCGCTGCCTCTTCCGCTTGTTCCTGTACCTCAGACAGATTCGATACAATTACTGCCACCAATATGACCGCACTGCCGATCACCATGCGCAGTGTAATAATTTCGCGGAGTATGATAATTGAAAATACCGTTCCAAATACGGACTCCATGGATAAGATAATTGCAGCCTTCGTTTCGTCCACATATTTTTGGCTCGCAGTTTGGAGCAGATAGCATACAGTGGTACTGATCACACCCAGATAGAGTACACTGAGCCATCCCTTGGACGTAACCGCGAAGTCCGCCTCTCCAAAGGCCGCCAGGCACAGGAGCGATAACAGGAACGCGGTTGTCATCTGAACGAAGTTCAATACCGTCGTGCGGTATTTCTTAACGAACTCACTGGTCAGGAATATCTGGAATGCAAAGCCCACCGCGCAGATAAGGGTCAGTCCATCCCCAAGACCCAGGGAAAAATTGCGGTCCAGCGACAGAAGAGCAACTCCGGCCACCGACATCAGGGCTCCAAGCACCCCTTTGACTCCGATTTTTTTCTTCAAAATCAAAAACGCAATGAATGGCACAATCACCACATTTAACGCTGTTAAAAACGCATTTTTGGAGGGCGTTGTATATTGCAGTCCGACAATCTGAAGTGCAAAACCGGTAAAGAGGGCGACCCCCATGAGTCCCCCTGCCATTACCTCTGCCTTTGTAATTCCCTTGAGGGATTTGATACTGATTAATCCCATCAAAACCGCTGCTAACAGAAACCGCACTGCCATGATCTGAAACGGACGCATACTCTCCAGGGCCATATCACTCGCAACAAAACCGCCGCCCCATATAACGGTTACTAATATAAGACCGCCGATTGCAAGCCTGTTCTTCATGAATTCGTCCTCCTTTTATATCTTTGCTGCTTCTCCGTTAATTCTTACGGTTATAGGATCGCCCTCCAATACCTTTACTATAGCGCTGTTATCCCCGTCAATCCTGATCTCCAGCCAGGAGGTCCTGTAATGAATGCGGAAATTCAGGCTTTCCCATTCTTTCGGCATATTGGGACGAATCGATAAGATACCGTCTTCTCCGATGGCAACTCCCGCAAATCCGAATACAACGGTCTGCCACACACCCCCGGTATTGGCGGCATGAATGCCTTCTCTTGTATTTCTCTGCAGATTCAGCAAATCAATAAAGGCTGCACGGCGAAGATAGCGGTATGCCTTGGAACCGTCGCCCACCTTAAGTCCCATAACGGAGTAAATGCTGGGGCTTAGGGAAGATCCGTGAAGAGTACGTTTTTCGTAATACTCATAATTTAATCTGGTCGTCTCTTCCTCGAACTCTTCTGCCATCAGGTGAAGCAGCATGACAACATCGGCCTGCTTGATAATCTGCGTTTCCCTCGCCCTTCTGTTCCTTAGCGCTTCGGGACGGATCGGCCAGTCATTCTCATCATATTTCTCAATTACAATATTCTCCAGCTCAAAATAACCTTCAAACTGCTCCAGAAGCTTTGTGCCTTCTTTTCTTGGAAGGTACATCTTTTCCTGAACCTCCTGCCATTTTATCAATTCCTCTTTGGTCAGTCCGGTTTTCTCTATCAACTCCCGGTATGCTCCGGTGTGTTCCTTCTCTAATGTATCGACCAGGGAAAGCACATAGCGCAGATTCCATTTAGCCAGATAATTTGTATACAAATTGTTGTTCACCGGCTCATGCCATTCATCGGGGCCGGTTACCTGATTGATTTCATAGCGGTCCTTCCCTGCCACGTATTCACAGCGGCTTGCCCAGAATCTCGCGGTTTCCGTCAAAATCTCAGCGCCTTTACCCAGCAGGAACTCCATATCCCCGGTAATCTTCACATAATCATAGACACCATAAGCAACGGCTGCTGTTACGTGATGCTCATATACCGCTACATAGCAGCGGTAACAGGTACCGTCCGGCTCGATGGTCCAGTCCGGACACTGCTCCGTACCGTCATCTGCAGATTCCCATGGATACTGTGCCCCCTGATATCCGTTCTTTCTGGCATTGGCTCTTGCCGCATCCAGCAGCCGGTACCGGTAGGTCTCCAGGTTTCTGGCCGTTTTGGGAAAGACATGGGCAAAGAAGGGAAGCATGAATAATTCGGTATCCCAGAAGGCATGCCCGCCATATTCTTCTCCCGAGAGGAGCTTTGCTCCCACATTGACCCGGTCATCATGCTCATTGCCGGTGCTCATCAGATGGAAGAGGTTAAAGCGTATGGCGCGATCCAGTTCAAAATCGCCTTCGATGCGGATATCCGCCTTTTCCCACAGGTTCGCATATACAGCCTCATGTGCTGCCAGCTCTTCCTCAAAGCCGGTCTGTATAAAGGCATCGATCTCTTCCTTGACTTTTGTATGAAGCGCATATTTTGCCGCTTCCCGCTGGGTGAACATGGACACATACTTCACGATTTCCACCGTCTCGCCTTCTGCTGCATCAAAATCAGCGAATTCAACCGCCTGCTCACCAAAGGCTCCAAAGCTTCTGTTCTTTAAAATGTTTTCCTTGTTTAGACCGGTTCCGCTATTTTTATAAGCCTCAATGCGGCATCCGGTTCCGACATGCAAATGATTGTCCCGGGTTGCCACCTCAATATAAGCACCGTCTGCATCCAGCTTTTCATTGGCTGTCATATAGGTGTGCTTTACCTTAAAGCGGGGTGCATCATAGAAATTAAAAATGGAGCCGTCGATCATGCTTTCCACTTCAATAATTCCGCTATAATTCAACGGAGTTACATATAACTTAACGCCCATCCGGTGTACCCTGGCACGGCTGGCAAAGCGGATCCCTTCCAACAGAGTTTCCCTGCCTTTCTTATCCCTCAGCAGAACACGTCTGGCCAACAGCGCATGCTTCATGTCCAAAACTCTGGAAAACTCCAGAATCTCACAATCTTCGATTCCAATCAGCTCTTTTTCCACATATAGCCTTATTCCAAGCCAGTTGGGAAGGGCCGCAAGCTCACGCATAAAGGTTTCCGACTTATCAAATACACCGTTGATATATAAATACGGAAGCGTAATCTTTGTGCCTTCCTCGTAGCTTCCCCGGATTCCCAGATAACCATTGGACAAGCTGAATAAACTCTCATATTTCAGATTTTCTTCCGGCTCGTACTCCTGCTGCAAAATCATCCAGTCATCTGTACTGAGCATCTCATTTAACTTTTCTGAAAACCGATCTCTAATCATTTTTCGCTCCTTATATCTTCTTAATCGAAGGAAGATTTCTTGCTTCCGATTCTCTCCTGATAGCATTAATCTTCCCTCGGTGTTCCGATTTCTGTCTCCTTAGTCCAGATAACGTCTTCTCGCTTCCTTCACTTCTTCACCGCAGGGTACCACCTGCAGCTCAAATACCATGGCAAAGTCTGCATGCTTAACCTTGAATTCTTCTAACTGTTCCTCACCGCAGCTGTTACTTCCCAATCCGGATTGGGCATAATCCAGGTGGATTACAACCTCCTCCGCCTTTTGGAGCTGGAACGGATGCTTCGCATTCTCCAGGCTTTCGTCCGTATAGTTGGAGAGGTTCAGTCCCAAGGGAGCTTTGGCCTTACACAGCAGGGTCCTATCCCCATCTCCGATACCAAACCATTTTACCTCTTCCCGGTGTCCGTTTTCCTGGGGGAATACATAGTTAGTTCCCATTTCATCTACGGAGCTGAAATAAATTCCCATCAAACCGGCTTCCTTGCTGTCCGCATAATTTTCTCCCGGCCCGCGTCCATACCATACGGCATTCTGAAGTTCCTTATTTCCCTTCATGACCACGCCGATTCTGGGAAGGAAGGGAGGCTCCAGCTTTCCGTTCTGTATTGCCCTTCCATGCAGCTTCACCTTAACCTGACCGCAGGAGTATACCGTATATTCATAATCACATTCAAATCCCCAGGATTGGTTATAGCAGCCGAAGTATTTGCCGATGGAGACAACCACCTTATCCTGCTCCGCCTCATATCTGAAGTATTCTGTCTGCTCACCGGACTTCTGAATAAAGTATTTATTCATCCAGTCCTCTTTTTTATACATATCATTATCAATGGTAGCCCGGTATACCGTCATCTGCGGACCGTCACTTAAAAACTCCCGCCCCTGCACCGATATACCCAGGAGCTTGCCGAATACCTTGTGAAATCTTACGGTTACTGCATCGTTCTCCACAGTTAAAATGCCCTCTGCTTCCGATACCTTCAGAGCATTTCCCCGGGAACGCTCCTCCAGCACATCATAGCACATATCCATGGGAAATTGCACCCTTGAAATCTCATGGCCGGCTCCTGCGTAATTGGTGGCTTCCTTTCTGCATACTGTAATATTCAGATAATAATCCGTATTCGCTTCCGGCAGGAAAGGGGCGAAGGGTACAATTACCCTCTCTGTTTCATGGGGCTGCGCCGTCATATGGTCAAGTCTTCCCTCCTGAAGGACCTGATCCTCCGCCACCAGCTCCCACCTAATATAGAACTTCTCCAGGGTAAGAAAATCATGATAATTCCTTAACTGAAGTTCCTTTTGACTTCCCTCTGCTCTTCTCACCTCGATCGGGGCAATAACCTGTTTGTACTCCAGTAATGCCGGGGAGGGTGTTCTGTCCGGCATCAGCAGACCATCAATGCAGAAATTGCCGTTGGTAGGGAAATCTCCGTAATTTCCGCCATAGCGGTAGCAGGCTTCCCCGCCTTCCTCCGTATAAATTCCGTGGTCATACCACTCCCAGAGGAAACCGCCCTGGAGCCGTCTGTATTTACGGTACATCTCCTGATATGCCTTAAGTCCTCCCGGTCCGTTTCCCATGGCATGCCCGTATTCGCACATCACATGGGGCTTCTTCCCCTTGGAATCGGATTCGGCAATCTCCTTTAATCTTTTCAGGCGTGTATACATCGTAGAATACACATCCGCAACCTCTGCCTCATAGTCTCCTTCATAGTGGAGCAGCCTGGTGCCGTCCAGCTCCTTAATAGCCTTCGCAGCACTTCTGAAATTACATCCATAGCTGGATTCATTTCCCATGGACCACATAATAATACAGGGATGATTCCGGTCCCTTTTGACCATACGAACGCTTCTCTCCACATATGCCTGCTCCCAGGACGGATCATCGGTAATCCAGTCATACCGTTCCACCCATTCAAAACCATGGCATTCCAAATCCGCCTCATCAATTACATAGAGCCCGTATTCATCGCACAGGTCATAGAAATGCTCGTTCGCCGGATAATGGGAGCAGCGTACCGCATTGATATTGCACTGTTTCATGAGCAGGACATCTGCCTTGGACTGCTCATATGTAACGCAACGCCCTTCCTTGGGATTATAGTCATGGCGGTTTACACCGTTTAATAAAATAACCTGATTATTTACACAAAAATTATGATCTTTTATTTCAATCCTGCGAAAGCCCACACGGACCTTTACCTCATGACTGTCTGTGGCTACGGTAAGCTCATATAAATTCGGCGTCTCCGCAGTCCATAGGTCCGCATCAGGAATCAGCTCCTCCAGACATGCCTTACCGGTTTGT
This sequence comes from Bacillota bacterium, assembly GCA_023423045.1. Lineage (GTDB taxonomy): Bacteria > Bacillota > Clostridia > Lachnospirales > Lachnospiraceae > Mobilitalea. The sequence continues at coordinate 52,413 of JAFAGA010000079.1, forward strand.
GTTTGAAACACCCCGCTTGCTGTTTCCTTTCCGTTTTGCTCCAGTTTCCAGGTACCCTTGCAGCGCTCCTGCTTGGTTGTGATCTCCGCCTTTAATATCCCGTTTTTATAAGATGGATCCAGGTCTCCGTCCACAGAGCAATTCAGAATGCTGTTCTTCGGTTCATTCATCAACTCCACGTCACGGTAAATTCCAGAGAGCCACCACATGTCCTGATCCTCCAGGTAAGTGCCGTCGGACCATTTGTAAGCCCGTACCGTAATATCATTTTCGCCTTCCCGCAGCAATTTTGTGATATCGAATTCGCTGGGAAGACGGCTGATCTTACTGTATCCGGCATGTGTTCCGTTTACCCATACATCGAAGGCACTGTCCACTCCATGGAATTTAAGAATGGTATCATTCACCAGCCACTCTTTGTTGAGAGAAACTGTCTTTTTATATATTCCGGTGGGATTCTCTGTGGGCACAAACGGAGGATTGATGGGGAACAAATACAGCACATCGGTATAGTGCATCCGGTCATATCCTCTTAATTGCCATACGGAAGGAACGTCAATGCTGTCCCACCCGGCGCCTGCTCCCCGGTTCATAAAGCCTTCCGGAGACAGCTCCGGAGCCTCCAGGTATAAGAATTTCCATTCTCCGTTTAAACTGATTCTGGAAGCAGAGTCCTGATAAAATGCCGTACGGGCCTCCCTTCTGCCCATCGATCCAAGCAGATGGTCCTCCCATCTCTTTTTTACTCTCCTTGTCATGCTTATTTCTCCTATCTGAATATTGTTCAAGTTATAGTTCAAGTATGTTTTGTCAATTTTTTTGCGAAGCAGCCCGGAGCAGATAAATGAATCCGCTTTTCCTATTTTATAGAACCGCTGGTTCCCTCTACAATATATTTTTGAGCAACAATAAATGCTATAATTGGCGGAATAATCATGATGACCGTAATGCAAAGCATCGGGATGATTCGTGTGCTGTGAACTCCCTTGAAGGAGGCAAGCCCTAATGCCAAAGTATATTTGCTCCTGTTCTGCAGGAAAATCAATGGCCCGAGATAGTCGTTCCATACCGTGATCATGTTCAGAACACCGACCAGGATAAGGGAAGGCTTTAAAATCGGCATGAATATCTTCCAATAGATCTGGAAGGAATTTGCCCCGTCGATGCGCGCCGCCTCTTCAAAATCCTTGGGTACCCCCATCAGGAACTGCCTCATCAGGAAGATATAATAGGCTGAACCAAACCATGCCGGTATAATCAGGGGCTTCAGCGTATTGATCCATCCAAAGAGGTTGAATTCCATATACTGCGGGATCATCGTAACATCCCAGGGAATCATCATGGTAGAAAGAAGAACCATGAACAAGAGGTTTTTTCCTTTAAAGTTAAATCTGGCAAAACCGTAGGCAACCATGGAACAGGAAAGGATCTGCCCTGCGGTAGTCAATACGGTCACCAGAACGGAATTCCATAAATATGTGCCGAAGGGCTGGGAATTCCATGCATTTTTAAAGTTTTCAAACAGCCATTTTGCCGGAAACAGCTTCGGCGGATAGGCAATTGCCTCGGCTTCGGTTTTAAAGGTTGTAAAAAACATATAGACAAAAGGTGCCAGGAAGTAGATTGCAATCGCCGTCAGCAAAATATAGATCATAACCTTTGTTCTTTTTGACATCTTCATTACTTCATACCTCCCTTTCTCTTTTTATTTCCCTTTTTTGCTTCCGCCTCATAGAATACCCAGGTGGAGGAAGATTTGAATACCAGTGCGGTTAAAATCAGTATAGTAATGAACATCACCCAGGCATTGGCACTTGCATAGCCCAGCTTATGATGCTTGAATGCGTTGTTGTAGGTATAGAGTCCGTAGAAATAGGTGGATTTTAACGGACCTCCTCCGGTCAGCAGCATTACCAGGGTAACCTGCTGGAACGAACCGATAATCGAAGTAATCAGGTTAAATAAAATAGTAGGTGTGATAATCGGCAGGGTAATACTGAAGAACTGCCTGGCGGGACTTGCCCCGTCAATGGACGCAGCTTCAAATACATCGATTGGTATGCTTTTAATGTCGGTATAAAAGATGAGCATCATCGTACCCACACCGAAGGCACTGGCCAGGATTACCGCAAACAGAGCCCATGCAGGGTCTACCAGCCACCTGGGGCCTTCAATCCCCAGCAAGGATAATAAATAATTCAATACACCGTAGTCACCGTTCAGGATCCACTCCCAGATAATTGAGACCGCTACGCCGGAGATGACCGCGGGGATATAGAAAATGGTACGGTATACCTTCACACCCTTTACCGGCTGCGTAATCAGCATCGCAAGGAATAATGCAATACCCATGTTTAGCGGTACGAAAATTGCTGCGTATTTAAGACTGATTGTTAAAGACTTCCAGAACTGAGTGTCCTTTGTAAACATCTCTATGTAGTTCCCAAAACCTCTAAATTCCGGCTCCGATGTCAGCGGCCAGTCAAAAAAGCTCATACCCAGAGATAGGATGAGCGGACCGATGGTAAATACCAAAAAACCAATAATCCATGGAGTAATGAAGAAATACGGAGTTGCATTCCTTATAAACTTTTTACGCTTCATAATTTTTCTCCTGCCTAGATGATTCTCTTATTTCCAAAACAACGAGCGGTACACGCCTGGAACTACCCGTTGCTTCATCAGGGAAGACAGAAGTTATCCGGAGCATCACACTCCAGATAACCTGCATCTTCTTTGTTACCACGTTTTACTTTGTTGTATCACTTTATTGCTATATTGCTTTATTTGTATATTGCTTTATTCTGTACTGTTATATCGCTGTATTACTTTATTTGTATCCTACTTATTGCTGTACCGCATTATTCAATACATCCGGTACGCTTTGCAATGCACTGGGGTTGAACATCTCTTCAAAGGACAGGGACAGGTTTTCTGATAATTCAGACCAATCCTTGATAATAAAGCTTGCCGGTGTATAACCCTTACTCTGCTCCAGCATCACATAAAAAGGTGCATATTCCGGTTGTTCCATAATCTTTTCGGACTCTACCACGCTGTTTAATACAGGTAATTCCAGTCCGATACGGTCCTTATTTGCGTCTTCATTGGTCCAGAATTTGATGAATTCCCATGCCGCATCCTTATTCTTGCTGTCCTTGGACATAGAGATACCGGAGGAACTTAAGATACTCACAGAATCCTTGTCCGCACCTGCAAATGCAGGGATCGTTGCAACTCCGTAATTCAAACCGTCTTCTTTAAGAGAGCTGATTGACCAGGAGCCGTAGATATACATTGCCACCGCACCGGAACGGAATTCGGTTGTTCCGCTCTTCTCCGTAGCTACAGCATAGCCCTCCTTCTCCATATCCTGAAACATCTGGAATACTTCCTGTGCTTTCTCGGAATTCAAATTCCCTTCCAGCTTGCCGTCTTTATCGCAATAAGCGGCTCCGTTACTCCATAGATACATCTCAAAATCATACGGATCGGGCTTCATCTGGAAGGAAAATCCCTTGGCAGAGGTCTTCTCGGAGATAGTCCTGGCTGCTGCCTTTAAATCATCCCAGGTCCATTCAGCCGTAGGTTCTGCCACACCTGCTTCTGCAAATAAATCCTTATTGTAAAATAAGGTATGTGTTGTAAATCCGATGGGAATACCGTATACCTGATCATTGATAGCATTATAGTTCCAGAGAGTCTCATAGAAGTTGGCCTTATAACCTTCGCCTTCCTTCTCAATGTATCCATCCAGCGGCTCCAATCCCCCAAAGTATGCCGGATAGTTCCACATGTACATAATATCCGGTGCATCCCCGGAACCCATTCCTGCACTGATTTTCGTATCAAAGTCACTGCCGTAAGCCTCCAGCGTTACCTCAATGTCATCATGTGCCGCATTGAACTTGTCCACCAGAGCCTGCTGGCGATCCACATCTTCTGCCACATCCCAGGATGCAAAACGGATTTTTGCTTTTCCGCCTTTTGCTGTATCTGTATTGCCGCTGCTCTTACCGCATCCGCCAAGGACTGTCACCAAGGCTAAGGCTAATACACATAGTACTGCTAACTTTCTTTTCATAAACCTTCCTCCTACTATTTTAGTAAATATATTATATTATTTACTTAGTAATATTTCAATAGTTTTAGTCGATTAATTGATTTTTCTCGTATAATCAACATTTTTATTGTGTGCTTTTTGTGCAATATTACATAACCATATATATTAAAAGCATTATGAGGCTCGCTAGCCGCATTTTATTTCAGTAAATATTTTTCACTTTTACTATATATTATAATTTTTTTCTAATTTAGTTTCATGTAATTCTAGTATTTACCTTTTTTCCGACACTATGCCCGAATTTCCTTTCTTGATACCATGCTTTCCTTCTCAGGCACTGCTGAAAATACTAACATTTCTCCTCAATCAATAAATTCAGAATAATGAGTTTAGAATCCGGAATTAAAGCGTTGATGGATAAAAAGTACAGTGTTATAATAAATAAATAAATTTTTTCTGGCATCCCCCAAATCCGAATTCGAACTCCATCTTCAGAGCAACCCGGAAATAATCTATATAACTCATCGGCTCAGCTTCTATAAATAAGCTGCGACAGCGGATAACCTTATATTAAAGCTGTCCCAAATTTTTCTTTCAGCAAAAGCCAACTTTCAGAAACCAAACTAGAAACAGGAGGAAATGATCATGTTTCAGATCAGATATGTTGAAAATACGGATAAAGATTTTTGGTACACATTGGACCGGCATTTACCGGAAGCGGAATTCACTAAGAAAGCAGCTGATAAAAGAGGCTATGTCCTGCTAGAGAATGATAAGCCCATCGGTGTATTTCGCTATCATATGTTCTGGGACAACACCCCCTTTCTTTCCCTTATTTATATTGATTTTTCCTGCCATAATAAGGGATATGGCCGGAAAGCAATGGAATTCTGGGAAAACGAGATGCGCGGGCAGGGTTATAAAATGCTTATGACCTCCACCCAGGTAAATGAGGATGCTCAGCATTTTTACCGTAAACTTGGTTTTAAGGATTGCGGATGCCTGGTAATGGATATTCCAGGTTTTGAGCAGCCCCTGGAAATGTTTATGGTTAAGCCCCTTTAAAATAAAAAAAGATATCTTATTAATCAGAAACTTGGTTCAGGCGAAAAAATATGAGTTCCACAGAGAGCTTTTATTATTTATTATAGGAAGGAGGAAAACGCTATGATCCCGCAAGGCGAAGAATTAGTTAAAATCCTTGCCAAATTTGCAGAATGCGGTTGGGATGTAATTGATGCCCCCGCAAAGGCATGGCTGGAGGCTTTAGGGAAGGATGATATCCCGGAAGCGGTTACCGCCGAGTTAGTGACTGCAATTGAGCAGGCAGACAAGGAGTGCGGAAGCTGCGGCTGCGAATTTGACCCGCTTTACAAGAGGGCATTGGAGTTATTGCGCGCTTAAGGTTCGGCAGACCATATAGCCATCTAAGGAGGTATTCTGTTATGTTGGTATTAGTAAGACCTGATAGTCAGTATAAGGCACAGATCTTTGCAATGATGGATGAATGGTGCTCAACCGGAGAAAAAATTGTTCCTTATTCCATTCGCAAAACTGATTATCATGACTTTGGGAATTATATTCAAGGCTTTGAGGAGGAGGAAAAAGGAGGGGAAGGCTTCGTTCCCGCCACCACATTATTCTGTTTGGATACGGACAGAGATATTTTTGTTGGTGCAGTGAATATTCGGCATTATTTAAATGAATCATTATTATTACACGGGGGACATATCGGTGACGGAATCCGACCGTCTGAAAGAAGAAAGGGCTATGCTACCGCCATGATCGGGCTTGCTCTGGACGAGTGCAAAAAGCTGGGCCTTGAGCGAATTCTCATGATCTGCGATAAGAGCAATATCGGTTCCGCTAAAAGCATTATGAATAATGGAGGTATTTTGGAAAATGAGATTGAAGTGAACGGTATTCTCCTGCAGAGATACTGGATTACGATATAAATCAAAACCCTGAGTATTCATCCGTATATCGATTTTGTGAATATTCATCAATATATCCACTTTATTCATCAATGAACTTTATTTATCTATATACCGGCTTTATGAGTTGACATATAGTTCGCTCTGTGATACTCTACAAAAAACATGGAAGGGATTAATAACATGACAGCTATCATTTCTATCAGCTTAAGACGCAGATGCAGATGTAGGCTCTTGTGATTATGGAAAGATATTTCCGTATAGTTGCAAGAGGGATACATCTTGTTTCTATGCGGTCCTAAGCATATATCTATCATGGGGAACCGTATTGGATTTTTAAATAAAATCATTACGGTTCCTTTTTTATTGATGCGCAATATGCGCAGAAACGGAGGGATACAATGAAAGAAATTCTTAGTAACATGATCGCAGCACATTTAGAGGGATTTTCTCAAAAAGAGATTGAACAATTGCTGGAATCCCCGCCAGAATCCAATCTGGGAGACTACTCACTCCCCTGCTTTACCATCTCTAAGCGATTAAGAAAGCCACCGGCTGTTATAGCGGATCAACTGAAAAATGCACTGGAGCAAAACATGAATGAATCTGTCCTATGGAAATTGCAGGTGGTAAATGGATATCTTAATTTATATCTGAACAAAAGCAATTATATAAAGCATGTGATTTATAATTTTCACACCGCCGTTTCAGAACTAAAAAATGAAGGCACGGGAAAAGTAATATGTATGGATTATTCCTCCCCTAACATTGCCAAGAACTTTCATGTAGGTCATCTGCGGACAACGGTTATTGGTAATTCTCTTTATAAAATATATCACAAGCTGGGCTATCAGGTGATCCGGATAAATCATCTGGGTGATTGGGGTACACAATTCGGAAAGTTGATTGTTGCGTACAGGAACTGGAGTTCCAGTGAAGCGGTCGAGAGAGACGGGATTGAAGAATTACTGCGAATTTATGTGCTATTTAACAACAAAGCCGAGGCAGACCCTGCCCTGCAGGAGGAGGCCCGTTCCTGGTTTGTAAAAATGGAACAGGGAGATGAAGAAGCTCTTGCCATATGGAATTGGTTTAAAGAAATCAGCTTAAAGGAATTTGAAAGAGTATACAAATTATTAGGGGTAGAATTCGACTATCATCTGGGTGAGAGCTTCTATATGGATAAAGTACCGGCACTTGTCTCCGAGCTGAAGGATAAGGGTTTGCTGGAAGAAAGCCAGGGTGCGAATATCATCAATCTGGAAGCTTATCACATGCCGCCATGCTTAATTACCAAGCGTGACGGCGGCTCCATCTATCACTCCCGGGATATGGCCGCCGTATTATACCGCAAAAAGGAATATCAGTTTGATAAATGCTTATATATTACGGGTTTGGAACAGAAATTGCATTTTGCTCAGGTATTTAAAGCGATTGAAATCATGGGATATGGTTGGGCGAATGATTTGGTTCACATCCCTTACGGTCTGGTAAGCCTGGCAGGAGAAAAGCTTTCAACCCGTGCCGGCAATATAGTCTATGCTGAGGATATACTCCAGGAAGCAGTTCGCCGATCTTCCGCATTAATGCTCCAGAAAAATCCAAATCTGAGCAACAGAGACAAAGCAGCTGAAACAGTAGGAGTTGGTGCGGTTATCTTTCATGATTTATTCAATCAGCGTATTAAAAATGTGAACTTCTCCTGGGATGAGGTACTGAGCTTTGACGGAGCAAGCGGACCTTATGTGCAGTACACTTATGCACGGGCAAAAAGCATTTTGCGCAAGGGAGGGATCGAGAAAGTTAATTATAATATCAACACCAATTTACTGCTGGAGGAGTCCGGTTATGGCTTGGTCAAGGAAATTGCCTCCTATCCGGACAAAGTCAAAGAGGCTGCCGCAAAATATGAGCCTTCCATCATAGCGCGGTACGCATGGAACCTTGCGTCTGCCTTTAATAAATTCTATCATAATTGTCCTATTCTAAACGCCGGGGAAGAAGTAAAAAATGCCCGCCTTGTATTGGTTGACCTTACACAACAGACTATTAAAGCTTCCATGGAACTTCTGGGCATCCAATGTCCGGAGGTAATGTAATCCAGGAAACTCCTCCTGTTCTGATAAATATCATAATATACTCTCCTTGATGCTTCGCTATTCCTACTGTCAATAAACAGGGATCTAGAGGAAGATCTTCATAAAAATACCCCTTTTATCGAATAGTATTCTATCACCTGTTCAATAAAAGGGGCATTTCATAACTGTATATCCTGGATTTTTCTGTTGACATCTTATGACCATGCCATTCCAGCGCTTACCTGTTATTTTCCCAAAGAAGCCAGCTTCGCCTCCGCTTCCTCCTGGGTATCCCCAAAAATAAACATGTAAAGCTCCACCCGGTTCTTCTCCCAATTCAATACCAGAGGGTATCCGATTCCATTGTATTTCTTCGGAGCATCAAAGCTTCCATCCACCGGGATACGGGAGGTCTCCATCGTAGTGATCTTGTTTTCTACAACCGCTTCCATGGCCCTTTCTATCTGCCTCTGAGACAGATTCGTGGTAACATAACCCAGTCCCTGTTTCGTGATAGGAAGTAACTGCAGCATATTTCTCGGCGCCACATAGCTGTCAAACATCGCCTTCAAAACCCGCTGCTGGCGCACAATACGACCATAATCGTTATTTGCTCCTCCCAGGGTTTTAACCTTACGGACACGGCAATATCCCATGGCCTGATTTCCGTTCAGCCGGTTTACTCCGGCATGAACATTCCGGTTTTCCTTTTTAGAGATGTAATTTGTCTTATTCAGATACGCTGCTTCCTCTTTTCCCAGTTCAATGGTAACTCCGCCCAGCATATCTACAATTTCCTCAAAAGACTTAAAATCAACTGAGGCATATCCGTCTATTTGTATCTTATAGTTCGTTTCAATAGTCTTTATCAAAAGCGCCGCCCCGCCCTTGGAGTAGGCCGCATTCAGCTTATTTGATTTGTAGCCTGGAATTTCAACATAGCTGTCTCTTAACAGAGAAGTAAGCTTCACTGTATTATCCTTTGTATTAATGGATGCAATCATCATGGAATCCGTGTTCTTCGCTCCTCCGAATCCTTCTATACCAAAGATCAGATAATTCGTTACATAATCCTCATGCCGTATCCCCGGAACATGCTCAATCTTATCCTCTTCGATTTCCTCTTCCTCTTCCGTTTTATCCGTATTATTATATACAAAATTACCTGCTGCCCGGTATATGAGCCGGCGCCCGGTCTTTGTTCCCAGCATAAATCCCATACCTACCAGCAACAGAGCCATAATAATAGTTACTGTCTTAAGAGCCCGGTACTTCTTCTTCCTGGATTTCTTACCCCTTCCCTGTCGTGGTCTTTCTTCCCACTCCTGTGATTCCTGCTGGTCTTCCTCCATGATTTCCGCAACCTGCCGCTTCAGCAGCTCTTCCTGCTCTCTTTTATCCTGCATCTCTCTCACCTCATCATCTATCATAGATCCTATGTTTCTCTGTCCAATGCTGTCTTATTTTATCATATGTGCTCAAAATAATAAAGTGCTATAAGTAACAAACCAGTAATTTACAAACAGATAGAGATTTTAAAAATAGAATCACTTAAAAAATCAACAGAAATATAATTCGTAATTTCATTAACATTTCCATTGACAAATTTACTATTTTTGATATACTTACATATAGTTACGGGGCATTAGCGCAGTTGGGAGCGCACCACACTGGCAGTGTGGGGGTCAGGGGTTCAAGTCCCCTATGCTCCATTTTTATTGTCCAAACAACATTACAGATAATAGCGATTTAAAAAAGTAAAGCACTCGGGAATGAGTGTTTTTTTGATACCATAGTCTTTCATCTAAATTGATCAACTGAAGTTCTCGCCTGAACAGAAGAAAGCACCCCGCAGGATGCTTTTCTTTACCACTATTCTTCATCGTCATCTTCAAGCATGATATATGTATACTCTTGCGCCTTATAGATTAAGCAACTGCTTTTTCTTTAAATCATATTCTTCCTGTGTGATAGCGCCGCCATCTAACAACTGCTTATATTTCATTAATTCGTCAGCACCAGAAAGCTGGCTGCCCGCATTAATAGGGGTCATCTGCATTTTTCTAATATATTCCTTGATTTGCAAAGCTGTCTCATACTTTTTCTTCGAATTGAGTACAATCGTGTTTTCATCTTTTATATAATCATTTACTGTTTTCATTCTGCTATTATCCAAGCCGCCCACTGTCTGAAAATAGAGATAGCCACCTATCAGTCCAGGCTTTTTAAGCTGAACCGATATAACATTGCCTACCACTTCAACTGTTTTGCCAGCAGTACTTATGATCATGATTATCCCCCTTATAAAATATATAATTTACTATATTTTATAACAAAAGTAATAATTTTGCAATTACATTTGTAATTATTACCTATCACAACTTCATAAAAATACATGGTTTTCTTTTTGACAAAATATGTTATAAGGATTATAATTCCAGTATAATACTAAGGCAATTTCAAGTAAAATAACCTGGCTATGTTGAAGCGAGAAGGCTATATACGTGAAGCCGCCGCTTTATCAGACGCTCTGGAAATGACTATATTGAAGAGAAAGCCCTATGGTCTTCCGCCGGAATGCCTTATATGGAAATAGAACTGTTATTAAAAGCCGGTTTGAGTATGATCGACATTATCAACTCAGCAACCCAGGGAGGGATGAAAATATCAATGAAAATAGTAAAACGGACTATCATTATCCTATCAGCAGTCATTGCTGTAATACTACTGGGATATTTCCTGCGGATTGACCGCTTCGGCATGGCGAAAATCTCATGGATCGATTGTCTCAAAATAAATAATACTATGTATTCCGGCAATTTTGAACGAACCCTGGTAGATGCAGCCTCTCTTGGGGAAGAAATGGGCAAGGTAAAATTCAATGTATCCCAAAATGTAAATAACCCCAGTTACCGCTTTCGCAACGGGGATGCAGCTTTTTTAGAGGTTGGCACCAAAATATATTCCGTAAAATCCGATACGGAGGCCATTGCTGTAAAAGTGGGTGAGGATTACTTTCTGTACAAAGCCGACCGTGGAAAGTAGCTTTGTACGCAAATTATATAAAGCTGCGGTACCAGCCATCCCTTAAAGATGCCGGTAGCGCAGCTTTTATCAATCATATTATGCAATCCCCATAAAGTAACAGATTAAATATAAAAGAAGCAGATGTCCCGGGTAGAAGATATAGAATACATATTTCATCTTCCATCCCCGCTTACCATTATATAACGCGGCAGGAATCAGGGCAAAGAAGGACGTCAGCTCTGTCAGGTTCATAATTGTCAGGGTTATGCAGGCTCCTAATACTGCCTTGAAGTTATTCCTTCGCAGCATATATACCACAGCAATGGTCAGGATACCAAAGGCAGAATAATCTGTTTTAAGAAATAACGCCAAAAACATGCCGGCCACCAGGATCAACAAATCGGCGAACAGAATTCCGGCCTTCTGCTGCGAACGCTTTTTGCTTACGATTAAATAGACCAGCAGGCACAGCAGGGTGATTACTGCAGTGATGATAATATAAACTCCAAACTTCAATGTAATTCCGCTTCCAAGCTGTGCTGTTTCAATGATCAGATTGATTAACTGAACCATACCGCGGAAAGCATAGGCAGCTACCCAGCCTACTGCAATGGCTCCGCCTGCCGCCAATAACGGCAGCCACTTCTTCGTTGCCAGCTTCTCTCTTACCAGTTCGAATCCCATCATCACCAGCAGACCGATCAATAAGGTGAAATAAACATTTTGATAGGAGAATTCAAGAAATTTATCCTTGAAGGCCAAATCAAAAGGAATCTCCGATACCAGAGCAAATATTCCCAGCCTCATGGCATAATTCCATTTATTATGTGTATACTTAAAGCCTTCCACCAGCAGGAAGCAGAAGATTGGAAATGCAATTCTGCCGACGAGTCTCATAAAGCTGTCTATGTAATAAATTCCGGCATTCTCGCTCATAAAGTCCATAACTGCCTGCGGATTGGACGCATCCAGCGTACCCATCCCCCTGGCCATCAGCGTCCGATCCAGAATTGTTGCGGCAGTATGATCGATCAGCATCGTAATAATTGCAACCAGCTTTAATGTACTTCCAGTGATACCTTTTCTCACTTTCTTTGGTGTTTCTATTGTATTTACCGTAGAACCATCCATTATGAAACCTCCCAAGGTTATTTTTTTAACATAATAGATCATTTTGGTAAAAATAGCAATACCCCTGCGGTTATTCTATTCTCCTGACCTCCTGTCCCTCTCCATAGACCAGCATAAAGCGGCATCCGCTACGGGCCAGTCTGTCTATTAATTTCCCCAGCTTTGCGGGCATCTGATACAGGCAGACATCATAGTTCTTCCTATACTGATCTGCCGCAAGGCTTGCCTCCAAAAAGTCTTCTTCCCTATATATAAGAGCCATTTTGCGATCCATATCCGGGAGTTCGAAACCGTTTTCCGACAGCATTGCATAGATTCTCTCAAAACCGATGGAAAATCCCACTGCCGGAACCGATTCACCGGAAAACTTGCCGATGAGATTATCATACCTCCCGCCCCCTCCGATGGATCCCTTAAAACGTCTGCTCTCTATCTCAAAAATCGTGCCGGTATAATAGCCCTGTCCACGAACCAGTGTCAAATCAAACCTGATATCCACAGTATTCGATGACAATTCCCCAACTCCACGGAGAATTTCTCGCAATCCGCGGGTAATAGTGTCTTCTCCCGTCAGCTCCTCCAGCTCGGATAAGCCCATGGTGCTGCATAGAATATCGGATATTTTGCCAATGACTTCCTGCTTCAGCCCCTTTGCTTCCAACTCTGCCGCAAGTCCCCGGGCACCGATCTTATCCAGTTTATCGATGGAAATGCAAACACTCTCCGTCCGGTCTTCCTCCACACCTGCCGCCATCAGCACAGCTTTTAGTAAGCGGCGATCATTCAGCCTGATTGTAAAATCATCAATCCCGACTGCTTTCAAAGCTTTGGCTGTTGTATTGATCAGCTCTATTTCACAATGAAGGGATGCTGATCCCAGAATATCGATATCGCACTGTATAAATTCCCGATCCCTGCCTCTTTGAGGCCGTTCGGCACGGTACACCCTGTCGATCTGGATGCATTTCATCGGAGAAAGCAGCTTATCCTTATTATTGGCATAATAGCGGCTGAGGGGAAGGGTTAAATCATATCTCAGACCAATATCACAGAGTTCCTCCATCTTCCCCTGCTCCAGTGCATTTTTTAGCTTCTCTCCCCGTTTTAGTACCCGGAAAATCAGATTCAGGTTTTCTCCTCCCTCACTTTTATCCAAATTCTCAATGTCCTCCAGTATCGGAGTTGATATCCGGTCAAAGCCGTTGCGTTGATACACCTCCAATATCCGATTTTGCATATAATCCCGCAGTCTTACCTCCTGAGGAAGAAAGTCCCTGGTTCCCTTTAATGCTGATTTTCTCATAATTATATCCTCCTTAAAATATTATCCAGATTCCCGTCCCTGCAGAAAAAAAGGGATCAAAAATGCCGCCCTAACTGCTCGGACGGCATGGTCTGTCATTATAACAACTCCCATTCATCACGAGCACGCCAAATACGACTGTACCAGTGATGACACACAAGATACAATCGTTCTAGGTATGATGATGATAAAGTATTGTTATAAACATATTGGTTACCCCTTGATTACCTTCACACTAAAATTTTAACAAATAGTAACATAGGCCATCCCTGCTGTCAAGCGAATTCCGTTTCCGTTATCTGAAGTTTATACTGAACTACCGCAATCTATACCGGGACCTCCGATGCTTGCATTAGGACTTCTGGTCTAATACTTCCATATCCTCTGCGCTGATCTCAAATTCTACCTGGGTATTGGATAAGATACGTTCTTCCCTGGTGGACTTAGGGATAACCACCATCTGCTTCTCCAGGCAATAACGAATGCAAAGCTGTGCCGGTGTTACCTTATATTTCCCTGCCATCTCTACTATCGCATTATTATTGATAATCCGGCCAGTCGCCAGAGGTGAATATGCAGTAATCAGGATATCATGCTTCTGGCAGTAATCCACTATCTCTTCCTGACGATCCCCAATATGGAAACGAATCTGATTCACCATAGGTACGTGCTTACACTCCGCCAGCAGGGGTTCGATATGCTTTGGTTCAAAGTTGGAGATACCGATTGCCTTTAGCCTGCCGCTATCATAGATTTCCTCAAAAGCCTTCCAACTGCTGATATTGCCCTCGGTACAATCCATTCCGATTTTATCCCAGGGCCAGGGTGCATGGATCAAATACAGATCAATATAATCCAATCCTAACGCTGCCAGGGATTTTTCAAAACATTCGCGGGCAATTTCATATCCCTTTAACTGAGCAGGAAGCTTCGTCGTAATAAAAATGTCCTCCCGGGGAATCCCTGAATCCTTAACTGCTCTTCCCACACTTGCTTCGTTACCGTAAGCCATTGCGGTATCAATGTGCCTGTAGCCATGCTTTAAAGCCCATAGCACCGATTGATACGCCTCCTTCCCTTCTGGTATCTGCCAGGTTCCAAGCCCCAGCTTCGGTACTTTGACGCCGTTTTTCAATGTAAAAGTATCCTGTAAGATCATATAACACACCCTCCTTATCGGTATTAATATTAAATCAACTTATTGACAATATTTATTATAAGTATTAAAGTTAACTTTAAGTCAATAGTTTTATTGACATTGATGTAAAATGTATTTAACGTGTATTATTAAATTCTTGATTGCAAAAGTAAATTCATTGTAAGGGCAAATTCATGAATGAAATTTTCGAAAAAAACAAAGGAGATACAGCACTATGACTTATTCCATCCAGCAGGTAGCAAAAAAGCTTAACATGACCACTTCCGCCCTCCGTTATTATGACAAGGAAGGGTTGCTCCCCACTCTTAAGCGGACCGGTTCCGGCATCCGCTCCTTCAGCGAAACCGAGATTGAATGGCTGGGCTTGATTTGCTGTCTTAAAAACAGCGGAATGCCTATTCAGGACATCAAACATTTTATGACTCTCTGCCTGAAAGGGGAAAGCACCTGCGAGGAACGCAAGGAAGCGCTTGAGAAGCACCGCTCCGCCATCCTGGGACAGATGGAACTTCTTGAGAACAGCCTTCGCACCATCAACTTTAAGATCGAGCATTACAAGGAAATAGGCATATTCCATATTGATAACGAGCCGGGAGGTGCGGCAGATGCTCCCCTTTCATAGATTAACTGATCGTATCTTCTATCTCCCATTCTCAGAAGAGACAGACCGCCCCAATCTGGGATATATACGAGGTGATCGTTTCTCCCTCATGGTGGATGCCGGCAATTCCGCCAAGCATGCCGGCCTGTTCCTCTCCTGCCTGGCAGAACAAGGGCTTCCCGCTCCCGAGTATAACGCTATAACCCATTGGCACTGGGATCATACCTTTGGTATGCATGCCCTTAGTGCAAAATCAATCGCCGGAAGGCTGACAAACAGGCAGCTTGGGATCATGGCGCAATGGAAATGGGATGACCTGTCCATGTCCCGCCGCCTGGCCTCAGGCGAGGAGATTGAATTCTGTGACACCCACATCCGCATTGAATACCCTAACCGGGATGAAATCACAGTAAAAACAGCGGATCTGGTTTTCGACCGCAGCCTCAGCCTTGATCTGGGAGGTATTACCTGTGAGCTTTTCCACATCGGCGGCCCCCACTCCGAGGATTCTGTGGCGGTTTATATCCCCGAGGAGAAAATTATTTTCCTGGGAGACTCTGCCTGCGGCGACTTCTATCATAACCAGGGACATTATGACTACCGGCGGCTGTCGGACTATATAAAACTCCTGCATAAAATCGACTTTACCATATGTGTCGAGGGACATGACATGGATATGTCCAAGGAACTTTTTATGAAATCTATGGAAGAAGAACTGGATAAATTTTCATCATAGCATTTAGGGGCTGCATTTGCAGTCCCTTATTAATTCTGCAAAAGGTCCATTTCCAATAAGAAACCGTGTTCTCCGAGAAAGGCTGTGGGATCCCTCTCAAGCAAAATACATGCATCACCTTAAGGAAAATTTAACTTGTATCTCCACTTTTTATGGAATAAAATAAGGCTGTAATATAAGTTATCAGAAGTTGCACTTTAACTTCTGAAAAAGGCGCGGGTTTGCGCCGTGCATCTCGATTGTCGGAACATGATATGGGTTCCGATAATATAAAACTATCACGATGTGTATAATTGGAGGGTTATTATGAGCGTTAAGTTGAAAAGAGCGGTGGGCATTCTGTTTTTCGTGTTCCTGTGCCTGCTGACAGTAAAGCCGGTAAAAGCGGCCGCAAGCGACTTTCTAATTCGGGATGGTGTCCTGCTTGCCTATACCGGATCAGCTAAAACTGTAAATGTTCCAAACAGTGTCACCACGATCGGCAAGCGTGCCTTCGCCGACAACAATTCCGTAAAAACCATTCAGCTGCCGGCCGGGGTTAAGGTCATCGAAGACGAGGCATTTTCCGGCTGTGGCTCTTTACAAAAGATAAACCTGCCGGAGGGTGTGAAGCGCATTCCCTATCACGCTTTCATCTACTGCTATTCCCTGAAAAGCATTACTCTGCCGGAAAAATTGACCTATATTGGTGAGGGAGCTTTCTCCGGTTGCCAGAGCCTCACCTCTATCACTCTGCCTAAATCTGTGAATTATATCAGCATTGAGGCTTTTCAATGGTGCTCCAAGCTGAAAACTGTTGTTATTCCGGATGGAAGCAAGCTCTATTACATTGCCAGAAGAGCTTTTGAGGGCTGCAGCAGTCTGACCTCCATCACACTTCCGGATGGGGTTACGACCCTTGGCAAGCAGGCTTTCCGCTACTGCTCCAAGCTGACCAAATTTCAAGTACCAAAGGGACTGACCCGGATACAAAGAGAAACCTTCTATAATTGCAGCAAATTGACCTCCATCACGATCCCTGACACAGTGACGGAAATTGAGCCTTATGCCTTTGCCTTTTGCTCCAAGTTAAGCAGCCTGAAGCTCCCCGGAAAGCTTACAACCATCACCGAGGGTATGCTGAACGACTGCCGCAAGCTGACCACCGTCAACATTCCAAAAAGTGTGAACCGCATCGATGCCAATGCATTTTCCGGCTGCAGTTCGCTCAAAAGCATCAGCCTTCCGGAACAACTAAAGGTAATCCCTGCTTCCGCCTTCAATGGCTGTTCCTCACTTAAATCAGTTACGATACCGGCTTCTGTTACCCAGATCGGTAATCAGGCCTTCACCCGATGTTCTTCGCTGAGCTCCATCACTTTGCCAGCGCAGCTCCAATTCATCGGAGAAGGTGCTTTCAGCGGCTGCAGCGGCTTGACTTCCGTGAATATTCCGGAGGGAATCACCCGGGTCAGCAGTGAAGCGTTCTCCGGGTGCTCTAAGCTGCTGAATGTAACCCTGTCCAGCAAGACAGTCAGCATCGGGAACAGTGCCTTCCAGGGCTGCACCAGCCTGACCGGCATCTCCTTGCCTGCAACCCTTGAAACCATAGGCAATAGCAGCTTTCAGAGATGCTACCAGTTAACAGCGCTCCTGCTGCCGGATTCCATTACTTTAATTGGCCAGGCCGCTTTTGCCCAATGTGTTAACTTGAAGAACATCACCCTTCCAACCCGGCTCACGAACCTGGCGGAAAGTCTGCTGAGTGGCTGCACCTCATTAACAGCAGTAACCATTCCTGCTTCCGTAAGAACGATTGGAAATTATGCCTTCGATACCTGCCGTGCATTAACAGAGCTCACGGTACCGGAAGGAGTTACCAGCCTGGGTAATGGTGTATTCCGCGGAAGCGCCAGCCTTACGGACATCACATTGCCAAAGTCTCTTAAGTCCATGGGTTCAGGGGTATTTACCGGAACCAAATGGGTCCGGGAGCAGGAAAAGGATCATATGGTAATCACCAACAACGGCTTCCTTGTAAAATATACAGGCAGCGCCTCAGAACTGATCCTTCCCGAGAGCATCAGAGCCCTTGTTCCCTCCGTATTCAAGGACAACAACGCTCTGATCAAAGTGGTTCTTCCTGACAGTATAACTTCCATTCCCCGAAGTGCATTCTATAACTGCAAGGGACTTGAGGAAGTCAAACTTCCTAAAAAACTGCAGAGCATCGGAATTTCCGCTTTCAGTTATTGTACTAACTTAAGAGAACTGACTTTCCCCAATAACCTCACCACCATTGACAAAAATGCATTTTATGATAGCGGTCTCCGTTCCTTGCGCCTTCCTGGCAGTATCACCACACTGGAAGCTTACTCCTTCAGTAACTGCCGTTCTTTGGAAGAGATCTGGCTTGAGGAAGGGATTGCTGAAATAAAGGACTACGCTTTTTCCTGGAGTCCGGTATTAACCAAAATTCACATTGCTGATTCCGTGAGGAAAATTGGAAGCAAGGCCTTCTATAGCTGGGAGAATGTCGGCAGACAGACGATTTATTGCAGCCCGGATTCTAATGCGTATGAGTATGCTTTGTCCAATGGCTTCCTGATTGAAACAGAATAAATGAATATATTGTATCGATACTTTCATACTGGCAAAAGCTGCTGCTTTCCTGCCCATAGTTGAATGAAAAAGGACCGTATCCTTGGCCGTAGGCTGCTATAACAGCTTATACCGCCAAGGTATTGGTCCTTTATTATTTGTATTACCTGGATTGATTGCATTATCAGGTTCTTTGTATTATTCGAGTTTAGATTTTACTCTCTTTCACGAACTTACTTTCGCCCCGTCAGTTCCGCCGCCTGCATCTGAGCCCTCACACCAAGCTCCGCCGCCTTAAAGGCATGCTCCTGAGTCATTGCCGCCTCAGTACGATTCAAGCAGTCCAGAATAAGCTGACCAAAGTAAGGGTATCCCACTTTGCCTGACACCTCATAATGGTATTCGCCCTTGCCATTGACGAGAAATACATGGTCCGATCCTCCGGAGGTTCCAATATTGATATATTTTCTCAGTTCGATATAACCCTCAGTGCCCAGAATCATAGTTCTTCCATCGCCCCAGGTTCCCAGCCCATCCGGCGTAAACCAATCGACCCGAAAATAGTTGGTAGTCCCATTATCTCCCACGATGGTGCAATCCCCAAAATCATCCAATTCCGGATAATCAGGATGATTATAATTGCCGATCTGGCTTCTGACCACCTGTCCATCCTTCACACCTGCATAGTAAAGATACTGTTCGATCTGATGGCTGCCGATATCACAGAGAATGCCGCCATACTGCTCCTTTTCAAAAAACCAGCCAGGTCTGGAGGGCGCATTAAGACGGTGGGGCCCCAACCCAATCACTTGAATCACCTTGCCGATTGCTCCATCCTGAATCAGATACCCTGCATAGATAGCGCTTTCCACATGAAGCCGCTCACTATAATAGACCATATATTTTTTGCCTGTGCTTTTAACCTTTTCCTTCGCCCTCTCCAATTGCTCCAGGGTCGTCAGGGGCGCTTTATCGGTGAAATAATCCTTGCCGGCATCCATAACGCGCATTCCAAGATCACAGCGCTTGGAAGTTACAGCCGCTCCAGCTACCAGACGTACCTCCGGATCCTGCAATATCTCCTCTTCGCAGGAAGCCGCCCTCACCTGAGGAAATTTTTCACAGAATTGCTTTACCTTGTCAGTATCCGGATCATAAACCCATTTCAAGTCTGCTCCCGCTTCTGTCAGTCCGTTACACATGCCGTAGATATGCCCATGATCCAAAGCAATTGCGGCAAAAGAAAATTCCCCCTTCTTTACCACCGGCGCGGGCTTCCCCTTGGGAGCATAATTCATACCGTCATTTCTCTGCATAATATCCTCCTTGTATATTGATTGCTTAATAGTTTTCTTATTCTATATTACACCTTATTCTACCATATTCCCAGCCTAAAATATAACTATATTATGGATAAACTATGGATAATCGTATCTATTTACCCTGATTTCCCTTGAATTGTATATTATGGGCAATCTTAGTCAATATACCATAAGCGCAAGCGCTCATTGTATGCTGCTTCGCAGCAGGATGCGCACCCCCAGACAAATTCTCCGAAAATACTTCCTTGACAACATATCTTTCTTATGATAGCATAAGCAAAACACAATACTGCAAAGGTAAAGAAGAGAGAAGTAGGTATTGTCCCCGCTGTCCCAGAGAGTCTCAATTGGTGCAAAGAGACACAGCAGGCAATCGGCCGGAGAAAACCGGACCACACCGAATAAAGCCTCGGAACTGCGTACCGACTGCATCAAGGTCACAGGGAATTGTATCCCAATTCTCGCTATGTACATGATGCTGAGACTACGATGGGAGTGCCCATTACAGCACCAGAGTATCGCTTCGGGCCGTACTTGCAAAGCTTTGTACCGTGAGGTGCAAAGGAATTAAGGTGGTAACACGGGCTTATGTCCCGTCCTTGAGTTTAATCAAGGGCGGGCTTTTTTATTGCCCATTATTATAAATCAAACAAGGAGGAAACAACCATGAGTGAAGAAGTTTTAGAAGAAGCAAGAAGAAAGAAGCTGGAATATGTCAAAGCATATGCCAATCCGTACCCGGAGCGATTTGAGAAAAATTATGAGATTGCAGAAGTAAAAGCACTGGCTGACGGCACTGCCAATGTAAAAACCGCCGGAAGGATTCTGTTCCTTCGCAAAATGGGGAAGCTGTCCTTTGTAACATTGACAGATATTCATGGACGGATTCAGGTGGCCGTAAAGAGGGATTCTGTCGGTGAGACTGCCTACGAATTCTTTAAGAGGGGGTTTGATTTGGGTGATTTTATGGGGGTGGAGGGTGAGATCTTCACTACTCAGGCCGGGGAAAAGACGATACGGGCAGACCGGATCACTTTTCTTGGAAAGGCTTTGAAGCCGCTTCCGGAGAAGTTTCATGGCATCAGTGACATTGACAGCTGCTTCCGGCAGCGTTATCTGGATCTGATTATGAATGAGGATACCAGACAACGTTTTTTGCTAAAATTCAATTTTATAAAAGAAGTCCGGCGGTTTTTGGAGGATCACGGATATATGGAGATTGAAACCCCTGCATTGATTGATAAGCCATCAGGTGCAACAGCCAGACCTTTTATTTCTCACCATAATGCTCTTGATATCGACGTCTATCTGCGGATTGCCCCGGAGACTTATCTGAAGCGTGCAATTGCAGGTGGTTTTACCAAGGTGTTTGAATTTGCCAGGTGCTTCCGCAACGAAGGGATTGACACTACCCATCTTCAGGATTTCACCATGCTGGAAGGATATTGCGCTTATTATAACTATAAGGATAATATGACCTTCCTGCAGGATATGCTCTGCCAGGTGGTAACAAAGCTTTTTGGCAGGACAGAATTGACTGTCGGGGAACAACGGATTGATTTTGCCGGAGTATGGCCGGTGGTATCCTTTCATAATCTCATACTTAAGGATTGCGGAATAGATATTAACCTTTGCGAGAGTACGAAGGACCTTTTGGCAGAGATTCGTTCCAGGAATATCATTCTGGATTCCGATACTGACCTAAAGCTGCTGGGTAAAGGCAATCTGATCGACCTTCTGTATAAAAAGGTCAGCCGGCCGAAACTGATCTCTCCTACCTTTCTGATCGAGCATCCCACCTCCCTTTCCCCTCTCGCCAGAGCCAATGATCATAATCCGGAAGTTGTCGATCGCTTTCAGCTCATCATCAACGGTGCCGAAGTAATTAATGCATACTCCGAGCTGGTGGATCCCGCAGATCAAAGGCAGCGTTTATTGGAGCAGGCACAGTTAAAGGCAAGCGGTGACGAAGAGGCAATGACCTTGGATCTGGATTATGTCACTGCAATGGAGTATGGAATGCCGCCTATCTCGGGCTGGGGGATGGGAATTGATCGCATACTCCAGGTGCTTACCGGAGACGAGAATATTAAGAACATGCTTCTCTTCCCTCTCATGCGGCCGATAAGGACTACTCTTCCAGAAAATTAGGCGCTATGGGAAAAGGAATGGTAAAAATTAATCTTGTACATTCCGTGAATTCGTTAACGAATTTATGATTTTGGGCTTGACAAACACACCTCTGATATTATATTATAGTTCTTGCGCAGTAAGCATAACAGCGTATGCGCGAGTGGCTCAGTGGTGGAGTATCGCCTTGCCAAGGCGAGGGTCGCGGGTTCGAATCCCGTCTCGCGCTTAGTTAAATGATTGGGAAATCTTAATTTTCAAGGCTTCCCAATTTTTTTATGTATCTATAGCCTGTAGACACCCGCCTTATAAAGCTTTTGCTATTAGGTCATAGGTTTCTGCGTACTTTTCCAATACATAAGCAACCTGACGAGATGTAATTCGCTCTCCATCTCTTGCAAAAATATATTCGCTTGTATGTTCCAACTTTTGCAAGATATTTATTGCTTTGGGAATTAATACAACAAATCTATCACGATTTATCTTAGTATGGTCAACAATTTCATACTGATTTGTAACTTGATTTCTAACCTCTTCCCTAGCAACGTGAATATGATTTAGGTCTGTAAGGTCATTCCATTTTATAGAAACCAATTCCCCTACTCTAAGACCCAACATAAAGTTTAGCTTTACCGCAAGATATACTGTATCATTTGTTTCAGCATATATAGCATCAAGATACTTATTTAATTCTTTCAGTTCATCGGTATTATAGGTTTCTGTTTTACCAGTTTTTCTGTCAACTTGCTTGAACTTAACAGTAATCTTAATTTTTTCCATAGGGTTGACAGTTAGATACTTTTTTCTAACGGCATAATATATTATCCATAGTAGATACCTCACTTTTTTTCATAGATAATAATTCTCCATCTTTAGTAAACAATTACGAACTAACGGTTAATTCTAATTCATATTATATGAAGCTCGTCCTGCTTCTGCGAAAAACAGATGTCTAAAACCTGCTTCGTAACAAATCCTTTCTGAAGTTTTATGTGCTGGCCATTGAAAACAATTCTTCATATTATTTTCTCTACAGAAATCCGTAACATAAGATAGTAATTCTCTTGCATATCCTTTATTTCGGTAATCTTTTGAAATAATAATATAATCAAATCTACAGCAATCATATTGAGAAACATGAAAGTAGGTAATAGCAATAGCTTTGCTTTCTTTGTATCCAACAAAAACCCTATAGCTTGTATTACTTATACTGTTTTTTATAACTTCTATTTCATGACTTTCGTTTGAAGGAATGCAAATATCCGTTGCAATACGCTCATCCCATTCCGTAACTAATTTAATTTCCAGCTGATTACTGTTTTTTATATTATTTTCAGCAGTCAGGATCATAAAATTATTCGGTCCTTCAGTCCAAACGGAATAGCCATGTTTATTAAATATTGCTTCATTTTCCTTAAAATACCCTTCATCTATGGCGGTGAGTATTCCGGGTGTTTTTGAACCGCCAATCCGGTTGCATGATACCGCTATTCCGGAATGACCGATACTGATATTCCGGAGGCAGAATACCAACATTCCGGTTAACGATACCGCTGTCCATGTAAA
>JAFAGA010000057.1 GCA_023423045.1 Bacillota bacterium
ATTTTTTTAAAAAAATAAAAAAAACACTTGCAATTTGTTCTTGGATTATATATAATAACTCTTGCGTTCGGTAATAACAAAAAGACAAGCGCAAAAACAGATGCATCTCTAGCTCAGTTGGTAGAGCACCTGACTCTTAATCAGGGTGTCCAGGGTTCGAGCCCCTGGAGATGCACTTTAAGGTCCTAGTTTGGCAGACATATGAGCTGCTGGGTTGGGACTTTTTGTTGTATACGAAACAGCAATAGAAATTCAAACATACCAAAGGAGCGTTCACAATGGACAATTTCGGTTTTGAGAAGATGCAATCCATACAGAAAGAGCTGCAAGAAAAGTATATGGAACAATGGGGCGGGTTATCGCCGGAAAAAGGACGGGATACGCTGCTTTGGATGATGATTGAAGCAGGAGAGGCAGCAGATATTATTAAAAAAGACGGTGATCATAGTATCTTGCATGATGATAAGGTGCGTAAGCATTTTGTTGAAGAGATATGTGATGTTTTAATGTATTTAAATGATGTAATGCTTTGCTACTCAATCAAGCCGGAAGAACTGGAAACTACATATTTGGAGAAGCATCATAAGAATATGGAACGTTGGTAAAATTCACAGTATTTTGTCAGAATGGAGGATTCGCATGAAAACATTCAAAAGGATATTGTATGGCGGCGACTATAATCCCAATCAATGGCCCAGAGAAATCTGGGACGAGGATATGCGCTTGCTTGGCAAGGCCAAGATTAACAGCGCGACCATCAATGTTTTTTCCTGGGCAAAGATTCAGCCCTCGGAGCATGAGTATTATTTTGACGAGCTGGATGAGATGGTGGAGCTGCTAAGCCGTGAGAACTTTGATATCGTTCTTGCTACCTCCACGGCAGCAGTGCCTGCATGGATGCATAAGCGGTATCCGGAGGTTGCCCGCACCGATTATCAGGGAAGGCATCATAAATTTGGGCAGAGGCACAATGCATGCCCCAACAGCCCCATTTATCAAAAATATGCCGGACGGCTGGCGGAGAAGCTGGCGCAGCGCTATGGCGGCAACGAGCATGTCACTTGCTGGCATGTAAATAATGAATACGGAGGCGAATGCTTCTGTGAAAATTGCGAGAAAGCATTTCGGGTGTGGCTGAAGGATAGATATAAGACCATTGAGGCCTTGAATAAGGCATGGAATATGGAATTCTGGGGGCATACGGTATATGACTGGGATGAAATTGTTCTGCCCAATGAGTTGAGTGAAGGAATCAGTGGAGGCCGCAGCGCTTTTGCGGGAATATCCCTTGATTATTGCCGTTTTAATTCAGACAGCATGCTGGAGAATTATAAAATGGAGCGGGACGCCATACGCCGCTTTGATCCCCATACGCCGATTACAACCAATCTTATGGGGACCTACAAGCAGCTTGATTATTTTAAATGGGCCAAGGAGATGGATATTGTATCCTGGGATAACTACCCTGCCTATGATACGCCCTGGAGTCTTGTCGCTATGCGCCATGATCTGATGCGTGGGTTGAAGGGACAGCCCTTTATGCTGATGGAGCAGACACCAAGCCAGCAGAACTGGCAGATCTATAATTCTCTGAAAAAGCCGGGACAGATGCGGGCACAGAGCTATCAAACCCTGGCTCATGGAGCGGATACCATTCAGTTCTTTCAGCTGCGGCGTTCCGTGGGAGCCTGTGAGAAGTTCCACGGCGCTGTAATCGAGCATGCGGCTTCGGAGAATGCCCGGGTTTTTCGTGAGGTTGCAAAGCTGGGTGAAGAATTACAAGCCCTGGGAGATCAGTTTCTTGGAGCGGATAATCCGGCACAGGTGGGAATTATCTTTGACTGGGAAAACTATTGGGCGCTGGAATACGCCGTAGGTCCTCACAGGGATTTAAAATATGAGAACCAGATTCATCAATATTACAGTTATTTCTATGATAAAAATATTTCTGTGGATCTGATTCCCATCGATGCTGATTTCTCCAAATATAAAGCGGTGGTCGCACCGGTTCTTTACATGGTGAAGGATGGGATGGAACAGGCTTTGGAAGCCTATGTACAAGGAGGCGGTGTGCTGTTAACCGGTTTCATGAGCGGTATTGCAGATCAATCCGATAACGTCCATCTTGGCGGTTATCCTGGCCCTCTGCGCAAGTTGTCCGGCATCTGGGTGGAGGAAATTGATGCTCTGGCACCGGAGCAGAGCAATACCCTGCGTTTTGCTGACGGCTCAGAAGCTGCCTGCCATCTGGTCTGTGATATCATTCATCTTGAGGGGGCGGTCAGTCTGGCGGATTATACGGACAATTTCTATGCCTTCTCACCTGCGGTAACGAAGAACCAATTTGGAGAGGGAATAGTATTCTATGTAGGAACGCAGCCGGAACAAAATGGATTGGAAAGGGTTCTGGATCAAATGATGGAACTTGCAGGCGTTAAGCCGGTGATCGATGTTCAGACAAAGCTGGAGATTGTCTGTCGCACCACTTCGGAGAAGCGCTATTACTTCATTATAAATCTGACGGACGAAACACTTGCCCTTCCGCCGTTATTTGCAGGCAAAGCGGATATTATCACAGGCAATCCGCTGACCCTGCAAACCTGCCTTGCACCTTATGATGTGGTATTGCTGTGTGAGCAGGGGAAGGAATAAGAATCTCGGGGTGCTTCGTGTATTTATGTACAAAATACCAATATATTGATATCATCAAGGATTGTAACCTTATGGAGGACCTATAAGGGATACAGTCCTTTTTGAATGGCTATATAAAAAATACATAATTTTACATATTTTAAGAAGAAGGGTTTATCCTATGGATAGAGATGTTATAAGCCGGAGCGTATGCTATGGTCTTCCATCCCATATAAATCCAGGAGGTATTCTTTGATGAAGAGAAAGAAACAATTATGCAGTTATTTTGAAGGCTGGTATTTTAAAAATCAGCGGGGTATGGATGTCATCTCCTTTATACCGGCCCGCCATCACGATGAAGAAGGGACGCCCTCTGCTTCCATTCAGATTGTTACGCCGGAAAAGGCTTACCAGGTGTTTTATCCCTATGAGGAGTTTGTCGCTTCCTCCAGGAAGCCGGCGGTGCGTGTGGGCAAAAGTATTTTTACTGCACGGGGGATTTTGTTGAATATCCACACGGAGGAGCTTTCGGTAACGGGACAGTTAAAATATCGTGCCATAACTCCTCTAAGATATGATATTATGGGGCCCTTTCGTTACATGCCCCTGATGCAGTGCCGTCACAGCATCTATAGCCTGACCCACAGAATCGAGGGGCATATTATAATTAACGGCACCCCTAAAAGTTTTGATTTTGGCCAGGGGTATATTGAAGGAGACCGGGGAAACGGCTTTCCCAGGGATTATTTTTGGACACAATGCAGTTGGTGGCAGGTAACCCATAACTGTGTCATGCTATCCATAGCCGAGGTGCTGATGGGGACGATCTCCTTTACCGGCTGTATCGGTGTGGTTTATTATCAGAGAACGGAGTACCGCTTTGCCACCTATCTGGGGGTTAAAATAAAAAGAGTCAGTCCGGACGAGCTCTGGGTGCGGCAGGGGGAGTATGAGCTTTGGGTAAAAGTATTGGACCTGAAGGAACATTCGCTTCTGGCACCGGCCCGGGGAAGGATGAAACGCACCGTTTATGAAAGTGTGGCTGCCCGGATACAGTACCGCTTTTCAAAGGGAGAAAAGCTCATCTTTGATTTTGTTGGGAACGGAAGCTTTGAGCGGGGGCTGTAATTGATAAGAGTACTTGACTTTTCCTATCTGGCGATATAAAAATATACCTATGGATGTATGATTTCAAAGGGTTTACAGGTCTATATCATGTGAAGGAGAAGCAGGATGTTAGATAATACAGGAAGAACGGCCGGAATTATATCGGCTGCGAAAAAGATAACCAGAAAGGAACAGACGAGTTCCCTGCTGCAGATTGGTTCGATTTCTGCGATTAAGCGGATCGTGCTGACCTTTCAGGTTGCGGGAATTGATCCGATTGTTATCATTGCGGGCTTTGACTCGGAAGAGATAGAACGTGAGCTCTGCGACTATGGGGTGATATTTCTCCATAAGGATCATTATGAGCAGTCCCAATTATTTCATCTGGCGAAAATCGGTCTGAAGTATCTGGAGGATAAATGTGATAAGGTGATGTTTACCCCGGTGGATATTCCTCTGTTCGGACCGGATACCCTGAAGAAGATGATGTCCTGCGGCGGAAAGGCGGTTTCTCCGGTCTATCAGCACAGGATTGGGCATCCTACGCTGGTATCCTCCGATCTCATCCCCTTGCTTCTGGCGTATGAGGGTGAAGGAGGGATGCCCGGGGCTCTAAAGGAGTTGGGGGTATCGAGGCAATTTATTGAGGTGGAGGATGCGGGCATCATTGAGGATATCGAGCCGCTGGAGCACAAGTCGGAGCTGATTCGAAAGCATAATACGGATATCTTCCATCCCTATGTGAGGCTCAGTCTGGAAAAGGAAAGCCTGTTTTTCGATGCCAAGACAAAGCTTTTGCTAATCCTGATTCAGGAGAGGAATTCCGTGAAAAGTGCCTGCAAGGCCATGGCGCTTTCCTACAGCAAGGCCTGGAATATGCTGAATACCTTGGAGGAAGCAGTGCAATATAAGGTGATTACCAGGCAGCAGGGCGGAAGCAGAGGAGGAAGAACCTGCCTGACAGAGGAGGGAGAAAAGCTTCTCCGTAATTTTGAATTGTTTGAGGACCGGGTGAAGAGCTTTACCAAAGCGGAATTTGCCCGTATTTTCTTAGAATAGAGTGGGGCCAGGCGAATTGTTTTTCTAAACAATTTGCATCCCGGGACATTTAATTTTAAAATGTAGATAAGAAAACAATGCCGGAGTATGCTGGAAGCGGTGGTAATGCAGCTGTATGGGGGATTGATGGGAACCGTAAGCGATATTCTGGTAATGGCGCTTAAGAATGCAGGAAGCAGTATCTTTGCCGCATCCTTTATTGTAAAGATAGGGAATAACCTGATCGATAAGGTATCCACCTGTATACTGGCCTTCTTCTTAATTAAAAGCTTGCCGGTAAGCATGAAGAGCTCTTTGGAAGGCAGCAATTGATCAATTTAAGATAATAAGGATTTCCTGGGATGGTCTGTGTCTGTTCCAGGATTTTTCATAAATGATATTTGGAAGGAAAGGAAGTGAAGCCTTATGTCCGAAGAAATTATATTCTGCAAGGGCGGAGGATGCACCGCCAAATTAGGGCCGGGAATGCTGGCCTCCGTTCTCGAAAAATTACCTAAGATGAAGGATCCCAACCTGTTGGTGGGCTTTGACAGCTCGGATGATGCTTCCGTATACCGGCTGACAGAGGATCTGGCCATCGTTCAGACCCTTGATTTCTTTCCTCCGATGGTGGAGGATCCCTACACCTTTGGCCAGATTGCGGCTGCCAATGCGCTTTCGGACATTTATGCCATGGGTGGAGAGGTTAAGACGGCATTAAATATCGTATGCTTTCCGGAGACCATGGATTTGAATATTCTGGGCAGGATCATGCAGGGCGGCAGCGATAAGGTATTGGAGGCAGGCGGAATATTGTCCGGAGGACATTCCATTGCGGATGCGGATGTCAAGTACGGTCTTTCGGTAACCGGCATCATCCATCCGGACAAGATATATAAGAACGACACCTGCCGGGAGGGAGATGCCCTGGTTTTGACAAAGCCGCTGGGAGTAGGCATTGTCTGCAGTGCCAAGCGTATGCAGCAATGCAGTGAGGCGGCTTATGAACTGGCGGTGAAATCCATGACAACCCTGAACAAATATGCGGCAGAGCTTGTCCACCGATATGAGGTGCATGCCTGTACCGATGTGACAGGTTTTGGTTTTCTGGGGCATTTGAATGAGATGCTGGGAGGACAATCAGGAGCGGTTATTGACAGCATGCAGATTCCGTATATCCGGGAGGCGGTTCACTATGCCAAAGAGTTCTATATCACGGCAGCGGCACAGAGGAATCGAAATCATGTCGGAGCCCGGGTCCGGTTTCAAGGGGTGCCCTTTGCGATGGAAGAGATATTATTCGACCCACAGACCTCGGGCGGATTGCTGATCAGTCTCTCCCGGGAAGAAGCCGGGGAGTTGATAGTGCAGTTGGAGGAACTGGGGCTGCCCTGCGGCATCGTCGGTACGGTTACAGGCAGGCATGGGAATGAGATTTTGGTCCGCTAAGGATAGGGATACGAAAAAGCGGTATGCCATGCCGGTTTGACGAATAGAAAATGGAAAATAAGAAATAGAATCAGGATTACAGATAGGAGATGAAATATATGAAGCAGACATTGGATTTTCAAGGAAAGGCATGTCCGATTCCGGTAGTGGAGACAAAAAAAGCCCTGGCCGGTTTGAAGAAGGGAGATATGCTGGAGGTATTGGTAGATAACCATATTGCAGTGCAAAATCTCAGTAAACTGGCAGAACAGAAGATGCTTACGGTTTCAGCAGAGAAAAAGAGTGATAATCTTCATCTGGTTACATTAACTGTAACGGATTTCACTGATCTGAGCGGAGAAGATTCCGCTCCCGAGAACTGCCTTCCGGATATGAGATCCGGTAATACGGTAGTGGTGTTTTCCTCTGACAAAATGGGAGAGGGGGATGAGAAGCTGGGACGGATACTGATGAAGGGCTTTATTTATGCGCTGACGGAGCAGGAACAGCTGCCTCAGACTGTTCTTTTCTATAATAACGGAGTAAAACTGGCGGTAGAGGGCTCGGATTCCCTTGCGGATCTGAAGCTTTTGGAAGCGCAGGGCGTGGAGATATTAGCCTGCGGTACCTGTCTGAATCACTATCAGCTTGCGGAGAAGCTGGGAGTGGGAGCGGTCACCAATATGTATGCCATCGCTGAGAAACTCACACAGGCAGCGAAGGTGATAAAACCATGACAGATAAAAAGCTGATTGTTGTAAGGGGTGCAGGAGATATTGCAACCGGGACGATACAGAAGCTGCACCGGGCAGGCTTTTCGGTTATTGCGACAGAGTCGCCTCTGCCATCGGCGATTCGAAGAAAGGTATCGCTGTGCGAGGCCGTATATGAGGGCAGCCAGACAGTGGAGGATATCACTGCGGTTCGTGCGGATAGTCTGGAGGAAGCCCGTAATATCCTGGCTGATGGCAAGGTGGCAGTCATAGTGGATCCATCCTGCACGCTGCTGAAGGAGCTCCGGCCGCTTGCGGTGATTGATGCAATTCTTGCAAAAAAGAATATGGGTACCACAAAGGAGATGGCGCCGATTACCATCGCCCTGGGACCGGGATTTATTGCTGATGAAGATGTGGACGCGGTTGTTGAGACCATGCGGGGACATAACCTGGGAAAGCTTCTGTTTCAGGGAAGTGCCATGCCCAATACCGGGATTCCGGGGATCATTGGAGGCATCGGCAGAGAGAGGGTGATTTACTCCCCCTATGCCGGAAGGGTTGTTACCCATAAGGAAATCGGTGATATGGTGGAAAAAGGAGAGATGCTTGCCGAAGTGGATGGCCAGCCGGTTCCTGCCTCGATCGGCGGAGTGATACGGGGGCTGATACGGGATGGCTTCACGGTTCCTGCAGGTTTTAAAATGGCGGATATCGATCCCAGGGAAACAGAGCGGGAGAATTGCTTTACCATATCGGATAAAGCCCGGTGCATCGGAGGAGCTGTGTTAGAAGCGGTTCTTCTGCTAAACCGTTCTCTTGATAATCTCTTATAAGCGGAGGAAGATGATGATCTATTTAGATAATGCAGCAACCTCTTATCATAAGCCGAAGGCTGTGGCCGAGGCGGTGTACCGTGCTCTTATGGGAACCGGTAACAGCGGAAGGGGAGCTCATGAGGCCTCTCTGGAGGCAGGGAGAATAACTCTTAGGACCCGGGAAGCAATTGCGTCCATGTTCCATGCCGGAGATTCTTCGAGAGTGGTGTTTACCTCCAATGCAACGGAGAGTCTGAATATAGTAATACAGGGCCTGCTTCGTCCCGGGGATCATTGCATTACCACGGCTATGGAACATAACAGTGTACTAAGGCCGCTGTATCTGATGGAGGGACGCCGGACGGCATTAACGGTGCTGCCCTTGGATGATAAGGGCAGGCTGGATCCCAACGGGATAGAAGCCGCGGTCAAAAAGAATACAAGAGCAGTGATATTGACCCACGCCTCCAATGTGACAGGGAATGTGAATGATCTTTCGGCCATCAGTGATATTTGCCGGAAGCATCACCTGTTGTTTATTCTGGATGCTTCACAGACAGCGGGTTTGCTGCCCATTGACATGGGACAGCTTGGGATTTCAGCGCTGTGCTGTTCAGGACACAAGGGACTTATGGGGCCGCAGGGAACCGGAGTGCTGCTATTGGGAGCGGATTGCAATCCAACACCCTTGAAAGCGGGTGGCACGGGAGTTGACAGCTTTTCTCATGGGATGCCGTCGGGCTTGCCTGAGGCTCTGGAGGCAGGAACCGGGAATATTCACGGAATGGCAGGCTTGCTTGCTGCCTGCGAATATATTGAAAAATACGGACTTTCCAATATCCACAGGAGGGCTATGGAGCTGACGGATATTTTTGTGGAAGGCATGAAGCTGCTTCCCGGTGTGCGCCTGTATGGGGATTATGATGCTGCCCTGCGGGTTCCTGTGATCTCCCTGAATATAGGGGAGATTGATTCAGGAGAGGTTGCGGATGAACTTTTCCAGCGTTTTCAGATTGCTACAAGGGCGGGAGCTCACTGTGCGCCGCTATTGCACGAAGCAATGGGGACCCGGGAACAGGGAATGGTCCGCTTCAGCTTTTCTCACTGGAATACACCGGAGGAGGTTCAGGAGGCTATCGCTGCAATGCGTACACTGGAGGAGGAATACCGATGAGACCTAAGGAATTGCAATGTGTCGTTACCTTTCGGACAACTACCGAGGCCATGAGGCTGGAACAGACGGCCAAGGCGGCAGGCCTTGGAGGACGCCTGATTCCTGTTCCCAGAGAGATCACCTCGGGCTGCGGGCTGGCATGGAAGGAAGCCGTATCCTCAAGAACCGCTCTGGAGTCATTGTTGGAGGAGGAAAAGCTGGGATACGATAAAATATATGAATTGGTGATATAAATTATTGGAGGCAATGGAAGGGCAGGTGCTTTGGCTGTTATGAAAGCTTGGTATCGGAACAATCAGGAGTGGCATCAGACAGACAGTCTGCTGAAGGCATTAGGCCCGGACTGGCCGGACAGGGGCTGCGTGGCGGTCGTTGGATCCGGAGGGAAAACCTCGGCTGTCTTCCGTCTGGCGAAGGAGCTGGCTTCCCAGGAAAAGCGCGTTATCATAACCACCACCACCCATATGTTTCGGGAGCCGGGAGAATTGGCAGCCTCGATACAGGAGGCACGGCTCTTGATTAAACGCCAGCCCATTCTGATGGCGGGAAGACCGGTGGGGGAAGAGAAGATAACCGGAATTCCGGCGGAGGAATTGGAGCAGCTGCGAGAGCTGGCGGATTTCCTGCTGGTGGAAGCGGACGGTTCAAAGCATCTGCCTTTAAAACTTCCGGCGGATCATGAGCCTGTGATCCCAAATGGCACGGACCTCATTCTGGTCCTGGCCGGTCTGCAGGGAATCGGCAAGCCATTGTCGGAATGCTGCCATAGGGCGGAGCTGGTCCGGGAGCTGCTTCATATGTCGCCGGATCACCGGATGGAGCCGGAGGATGTCAGGAGTATGCTGGAACAGGGATATCTGAAGAAGCATATTCTTCCGAGAGGGATTCCCGGAGTATTTCTATTGAACCAAGCGGACCACGAAGGGCTCAGGCACCAGGCTGTGAGCATAGCAAGGGGGATGGCTCCTAATCCTTGTATTATTACACAGTTGCAGGATTAGCATTGGATGCGGATAACTTATTCTGTTTTTATATTATAGAGGTACGGAGAATGTATGGAGGTTGGGAATGGATAAGGTCAGGGTACAGGATGCAATTGGCATGGTATTATGCCATGATTTAACGGAGATCATCCCCGGAGAGCGCAAGGGTGTGGCTTTTCGGAAGGGACATATTATTGAAGAGAAGGATATTGAGAAGCTCCTGGATATCGGGAAGAGGCATATCTATGTCTGGAATCTGGAGCAGGGCTTCGTTCATGAAAATGATGCGGCAGCACGGATGATTCAGGCCGCCTGCGGTCAGGGGCTGGCGTTCTCCGATGTCAAAGAAGGCAAGATAGAATTCCGGGCCGTTGACCGGGGTGTGGTCAAGATTAATAAAGAAGCCCTTTACAGGGTGAATGCGCTGGGTGATATCTGCTTTTCCACCATCCATGGCAATAAGCAGACAGCGGACGGTGCGCTCATCGGCGGCTGCCGTGTGATTCCTCTGGTTGTGGAGGAAGAGCGGATGCAGGAGTTTGAAGAAATCTGCCGCCAGGAAGGTCCGATTGTGGAAGTCCGGCCGTTCCCAAGTACGAAGATAGGTATTGTAACCACCGGCTCCGAGGTAAAGGAAGGGCGGATTGCGGACAAATTCGGACCGGTCCTGAAAAATAAGGCACAGGAGACGAATTCAGAAGTGATCGGGCAGATTTTTACCGGAGATGAAAAAGAGGAGATTGTAAAGGCCATTGAATATTTCCTGGAGCAGGGTGTGGATTTGATTGAAGTTACCGGAGGAATGAGCGTGGATCCGGATGACATGACCCCTTCCGCCATCAAGAGCCTGGGTGGTGAATTCGTCACCTACGGTGCGCCGGTGCTTCCGGGAGCCATGTTCCTGCTCTCCTATGTGAAAGGAATTCCGGTAGTAGGACTCCCGGGCTGTGTCATGTATGCAAAGCGATCCATCTTTGACCTGGTGGTTCCCCGTATTCTGACCGGCGAACGGCTGACCAGGGAGGATTTTGTTGCTCTTGCTTACGGGGGCCAGTGTGTGAATTGTGAGGTGTGCACCTATCCCAACTGCGGTTTTGGTGCTTAAAATGAAAATATGAGGTGTGTGGATGAAAGAATTAACTCATTTTGACCAGGGCGGGAATGCGATTATGGTGGATGTATCGGAGAAAGAGGAAACCAAAAGGACCGCTATTGCCAAGGGTAGAATTCAGGTAAGCCGTGAGGTGTTTTCGGCAATTAAGGAGGGAACTTCCAAAAAGGGAGATGTTCTGGGGGTTGCACGGGTCGCCGGGATCATGGCGGCTAAAAGAACATCCGAGCTGATTCCCATGTGCCATGTACTTTCCCTTGAAAAATGCAGTGTGGATTTTGAACTCAGGGAAGCTGCCCTGGAGGTGGAGGCAACCTGCCTTGTGAAAACCACCGGCAAGACGGGGGTGGAGATGGAGGCTCTGACCGGAGTCAGTACAGCCCTGTTAACGATTTATGATATGTGTAAGGCAATTGATAAATCCATGGTGATCGGAGAGATTCGCCTTCACCGGAAAACAGGAGGAAAAAGCGGTGACGTTATAAACAACACCGGCCGCCGGGGGATCGTAAAAGCGGTATGCATCAGTGAGGCAAGAGGTACGCAGAAGAAAAATATAAAAGAGGCAAGATTTATCGTAGATTATGGAATTGAGCAGGACGCTCATGCGGGTAACTGGCACAGACAGATAAGCCTGCTGTCCTATGAGAAGATAGAAGCCTTTAATGCCCGGGGAGCGCAGGTAGAAGACGGTGCCTTCGGTGAAAATCTCGTTGTAGACGGCATTGATTTTGCTGCCCTGCCCGTAGGAACTGTGCTGCAATGCGGGGAAGTCCTCCTGGAGATTACCCAGATCGGGAAGGAGTGCCATAACCATTGCCAGATCTATGATAAGATGGGCGAATGCATTATGCCGAAGCAGGGAGTATTTGCAAGGGTGATGCAGGGAGGTATCATAAAGATTGGAGATGAGATGCGAATTGTATAGAGTTGGAATTATAACCGCAAGTGATAAGGGAAGTACCGGAGAACGTCCGGATGCCAGCGGGGAGAAAATCAGAACCATTGTGGAAGAATGCGGCTACGAGGTGGGATATTACAAGATTTTGCCCGATGAGAAGGAGCTGCTGGCGGAGGCCATGAGAGAGCTCTGCGATGAGAACAGGGTTGACCTGATTTTAACGACCGGTGGCACCGGATTCTCCCTCCGGGATGTGACACCGGAGGCAACTGCGGCCGTTGCACAGCGCATGGTACCCGGAATTCCGGAAGCGATGCGCGCTTATTCCATGACCATAACAAAGCGTGCCATGTTAAGCAGAGGAGTGGCCGGAATCCGAAATAGGACATTAATCGTTAATCTGCCCGGAAGCCCCAAGGCAGTGGAGGAGAGCCTGACCTACATTATCGATGAGTTGAGGCACGGATTGGAGATATTAAAGGGCGATACGGGTGAATGTGCTCGTTGAGGCTGACAGGTCTTGCATCTGAACGGGGCATCCCGGCACAGAGAGACTTAGTGTGCTATGCACTAAATTTGTGTTATGCACTAAATCGAGGAAAGAGGTGAGCGGAATGCAGGATCGCATGAATCGAAAGATCGATTATATCAGGATTTCTCTGACGGATCACTGTAATTTAAGATGCTGCTACTGCATGCCGGAGGCACAGAAGCATTTTCTGCGTCAGGAAGAGCTCATGACCCGGGAGGAAATCACCTCCATCATAAGGATTATGGCCGGAAACGGGGTTCGGAAGGTAAAACTTACAGGAGGAGAACCGCTGCTGAGAAAGGATTTGGCTGAGATTGTTCATGAGCTTCACAGCATGGAAGGAATAGAGCAGATCACACTCACAACCAATGGCATACTCTTGAAGGATAGAATGAAGGAGCTGGCGGAGGCAGGGATAACCTCCATCAATATCAGCCTGGATACCAGAAGCCCCGAGAAATATCAGGAGATTACAAAAAAGGATGTCTATCACCAGGTATGGGAGGGGATCAAAGAGGCTCTCACCTATCCCGAAATACCGGTCAAAATCAATTGTGTACCCATTGACAGCAGCAGGGAGAACCTCCTTGCCATGGCAGAGCTGGCCAGGGAATACAGGCTTTCCGTGCGGTTTATTGAAATGATGCCCATAGGCAGTGGTGCGGATTACGGACATTGCAATGAGGAATATATCCGGGGGATTCTTGAGGAGGTTTACGGAAGTATGACCCCTTTGAAGAAGGCTATGGGAAACGGTCCGGCAAGGTATTTCCAGCTGGAAGGATTTCAGGGAAAGATCGGCTTTATCAGCGCGATCTCCCACAAGTTTTGTTCCAGCTGCAACCGAATCCGTCTGACTTCGGAAGGGATATTAAAGACCTGCCTGCAATACGAAGGAAGGTTGAATCTTAAGGAATTGTTGCGTAAGGGGATGTCTGAGGAGGAGCTGGAGCAGACAATACAGAAGGAGGTGCTGTGTAAGCCGGCAGGGCACCATTTCTACGAGAAGAAGACAGACCGGGATGAGAAGGGGTCGATTGGCACCATCGGAGGATGACCTTCGGGTGGAACGGGGTAGCAAGCAGTGGATTTGATTTACTGTCTACGTAAGTAAATTAATTAAAATGGAGGAATGAAAATTATGAAAAGAAAAGGATTAGCTCTTTTATTGGTGGCTGTGCTGAGCATCAGCATGCTGGCAGGCTGTTCCAATGCAAAGGAAGAGAAGGCGCAGGTACAGGTGTTTATTGCTGCCAGCCTCAAAACTGTTATGACAGAGATTGCTTCTGAATATAACAAGGATCATCCCAACACAGAGATCGTATTTAATGCGGACAGCTCCGGAAAATTATTGACCCAGATCCAAGAGGGTTATACCTGTGATATCTTCTTCTCAGCAGCACAGAAGCAGATGGATCAGCTGGAGCAGGACGGACTTGTTCTGGAAGGAACCAGAAAGAACGTACTTAACAATCAGCTGGTAGTAATCACGCGTAAGGACAGCGGCACCAAGGTAACCGGACTTCAGAATCTCGGCGATGCCCAGAGCCTTGCCCTGGCGGACGGCAGTGTACCCGCAGGCAAATATACCAGAGAAGCACTGGTTAAGCTTGGAATTCTCGGAGCCAGCGAGGATGCATCTAAGATTACAACCCAGGAGGTATCGACGGCCCTGGGCGGTGTGGAAATCAGCGAAGAAGGTAATGTAAGCAAGGTGTTGATGGCGGTAGTAGAGGGAGCCAATGAGGTAGGAACTACATATTACTCCGATACCTTCGGATATGAAGACCAGGTAACAGTCCTGGAGACCGTAAGCTATGACCTTACCGGCAATATTATCTATCCGGTATGCCGCGTAGAGAATAAGGAAGCCACCAAGGCACAGAGCAAGGCCGCAGACGACTTTCATAAGTTTATTATATCAGATACAGCAAGGAAGATATTTGACAAATATTATTTTGATACCAACGTGGAATAAGAAAGTTTTACCCGGACAATAAATGTTATTGCCATGTGCACTTGGAATGTGCGGCAGGGTTGGAAGATACCCATACCGTGTATTTCAGGTGCATATCGGCAGAGAGAGGCATAGATTATTGGATTGTCGGAGGCAAAACCGTGTTCCGGGAATTACGGTTTATGGCGCAAAGATAATACCCATTAACCTAGTGCAGACAGTATGGAATTGAGATTGAGAACACAGAGTCCGGAGTATGGAGTTGGGAACATAGGGTTGAGAACATGAAATTGATCAGGGAGGATAACAGATGGAGGAAGTGATTAGACTGTTTCAGGGGCTGGATTGGAGCCCTCTGCTCATATCTTTGAAGACAGGAGTGGTTGCTACGGTAATTTCCTTCTTTCTTGGAATCTATGCGGCGAGAAAGGTGCTGCATGCAGGGCCAAGAATGAAGGCGGTTGCGGATGGCTTTCTGACCCTTACACTGGTTCTTCCTCCGACGGTGGTGGGATTCTTTTTACTGCTTTTGTTCAGCCTCCGGAGGCCCTTTGGTTCCTTTTTGTACAACACCTTCGATATTAAGGTAATTCAAAGCTGGCTGGGCTGTATCGTTGCGGCGACGGTAATTGCTTTTCCGCTGATGTACCGGAATGCCAGAGCCGCCTTTGAACAGGTGGATATTAACCTGATTTATGCTGCAAGAACTCTGGGAATGCCGGAAATAAGGATTTTCTGGAAGATTGTGATGCCGACGGCAGGACCAGGAATTGCCTCGGGAACCATTCTGACCTTTGCGAGAGCGCTGGGAGAATACGGAGCCACCTCCATGCTGGCAGGCAACATCCCGGGCAAGACGGGAACCATCTCCCAGAGGATTGCCATGGTAATCCAGGATGGAGATTATGCAACCGCAGGTTTTTGGGTGGTGGTGATCAGTATCATTGCTTTTGTTATTATAGCAGCGATGAATCTGGTTGCGTCAAAGAACATAAAAAATATAAAACAATGGTAGGAAGAGATGTCATTAGAGATTGCAATTAAGAAAAAGCTTAACGGCTTCACCCTTGAGGTAGAATTCAATAATGAGAATCAAAGACTGGGGATCCTGGGAGCCTCCGGTTCCGGTAAGAGCTTAACCCTAAAGTGTATTGCGGGAATTGAACATCCGGATGAAGGGCGTATTGTGCTGAATCAAAGAGAGCTTTTTGATGCCCAAAGAGGCATTAATCTGTCCCCTCAGAAGCGCAAGGTGGGATATCTGTTCCAAAGCTATGCACTTTTTCCTGCAATGACCGTGGAAGAGAATATCGGAATTGCAATCAAGGCCCCGAAGGAGGAAAAGCGCCGGAGGATAGCCGAGAAGATAGCGGAGTACCGCCTCGACGGCCTGAGAAAACGGTATCCCTCGGAGCTGTCCGGGGGGCAGCAGCAGAGAGTTGCCCTGGCAAGAATGTTGGTGAGTGATCCGGATATCATCATGCTGGATGAGCCGTTTTCCGCTCTGGACAGCTACCTGAGGGATGTCTTGCAGCAGCAATTGCTGGAGAGCCTGGTGGATTACCGGGGGGATGTTCTTATGGTTACCCACAACCGGGATGAAGTATATCGTTTTTGTGAGAGGCTTCTGATTGTAAGCCAGGGCAGGGCAGTAACTTCCGGGGATACGGAGGAAGTTTTTCGAAGACCGGTTAAAATGGAGGCGGCAAGGCTCACCGGATGTAAGAATCTGTCTCCGATAAAGCGTATTGACAGCCATACTATGGAGGTGCTTCACTGGGGAATTCGGCTGTATACCGAAGGGGAGATACCGGAGGGAATCGGTTATGTCGGAATTCGTGCCCATGATTTTATTCCGAGATGGGATCGGCCGGAGAAGAATTTCATTCCCTTTCAATTATCAGGCCGTGGTTCCCTTCCTTTTGAGGAGCAATTTTTCCTGAAGCCTGCCACAGAGAGCCTGGAGGAGCAGCTTTGCTATATTGTCCCCAGGAACCGGATAGAGGAACTGGAGCAGAGGGGAATGCCTGGATATCTATACTTACCGGAAGAAAAGCTTCTGTTTCTGGAGTAGCCTTCCTTCTCAGCTGCTCTCGGAGCTGTCTTGGCAAGACGGCGGCCGCTTTTATATTCAATGAAAATAGCCCACGAAAGATAAGCGCTGGCTTATTTTTCGCGGGCTTTATTATTACTGACAAATATAGAGGCTATCTTGTCAGTTTATCAATTTCACTTTCCTTTCGCTTGGTTATTCCGTCGCCGATATCTACGAATCGGGGATGCTTGGCAAGATCGATGGAGTCTGTTGTTCTGGTAAAATGCTCATCATAAGAGATAGAATTCATTTTCTTGATTGTTTTTTTAGAAGAATCTTTATTATCTTTTTTAAACATAATGACCACCTCCGTATTTATATTATAGCACTTTTGGGGTTTTGTTTCAATACTTCTGAGGAAGGAAGTGGGGCTTTCCGTCACAATTTGGCCTGC
This sequence comes from Bacillota bacterium, assembly GCA_023423045.1. Classification (GTDB taxonomy): domain Bacteria; phylum Bacillota; class Clostridia; order Lachnospirales; family Lachnospiraceae; genus Mobilitalea. Next base: position 16,883 of record JAFAGA010000057.1, read on the forward strand.
CCATGATAGTAATATGCCGGTTTAGCTTAATATGATACTAACAATGCCATAAATTAAAAATATTTCCGTACAATAATATAATCTCCGATGTTCCGATGCTGTGTAAACCCAAATTTCTCATAGAGAGGAAGAGGACCGTGGTAATTGAGCTGAACATTGGTGCTTCGGATTCCAGGATAAGCCTCCACATAAGTGTAGCCCTCTGCGCGGGCGTCGAGGATTACCTGCTCAAGAAGCTTTGTAGCGATGCCGTTTCGCCGCATATGGGGTGCAATGGTATAGCAGACAACGGATTTTATCCGGTCTCCGGAGGATTCTGCATCCCAGAGCTCCGGCCATTGGTCGGGGCTTAGCTTCACATAGGAGGACTTATCATTGGAATTGCACCAGCCGGCTACAACACCGTCCTCATACGCAAGATAGCCTTGGAGCCTGCCTTCCCGGATATAACGGGCAGCCAGGCTGCGCCTGTCACAGGAGCCCTCGCAGGCGGCAGAGTTTTCCTCGCCGGTCTCCTGTTCATCCTTCAAATGATACCACAGGCAGTAACATCCGGCCCACTCCTCATTGTCGGTAAAGGCAACCTTGTCAAAGAATTCTATATAATCAGGAATTAACTCAGGGCTTAACTTTTTTATCACGGTACTCATAGCGGCCTCCATTCTGCTGATATACAGCAAAGGTGTAAAGTGTTTTATATTATGAATCATAATCCATAAGCTGTAAAATGGCAATTGTTTTGTATAAAAGCTCTATTCCCGGGAAATGTTGATATTGTTCATATTATCGGAAAAAACCATGTTCCGATAACTTACTATAAAAACCAGGGTGATATCCCAGGAAAGGAAGGCAAGCATTATGGAAGAAAATCATTACCGTTGTCCCGTCTGCAATCATGGTGACCTGACACTCCGATATGAAGCCAGTTATGTGTACTCTTATGCTTTGGATAAGGATGCGCCGGGGCATAAGAACTCAGAGGAGTTTCTGTCATATCTGTACGATAAACGGGAGCAGACAAATTCAAGAACCTTTATAGAGTGCAACTACTGCAAGGCACAATACCCCTACTCTTTTATTAATGGGGTACTGGAGGAGGATAGGAGGGAGGGAATATATAAGGCATAGAATAAAAAGGTTAATTAAAAGAACCTTTATAGAGCCGGAAATTACTTTTAGTAAGCTTTTGCAGTCAATACATCGAATCTGAGGGATGACATTGGTTCTGGAAGTGAGCGCTGTTGAAATTATAACAGGAGCAGGTTATAATACAAATTATATGAAATAAGGATGCTATTTAAACAGTTTACTTGTTAAGGATTTCCGGAAAGGATAGGTATATGACAACAATTTATCTGATCAGGCATGCACAGCCGAATTTTTCAGTGCATAACGACATGGAAAGGCCATTGACCGCGGAGGGGAGGGAGAGCTGCCGGTGGGTTACAAGCTATCTGCAGAAGAAGCAGGTCCACCGGATATTCTCCAGCCCCTACCGCCGTGCCGTTGATACGGTCCAGCCCTTTGCTGATGAAATGGGGTTGACAATCCAAACAGTGTATGAACTCAGAGAGCGTGGGGTGGATTCTGCCTGGATTGAGAATTTTGATGAATTTGTACATTGCCAGTGGAAGGATTTTGAATATAAGCGAAAGGGCGGAGAGAGCTTAAGGGAGGTTCAGGACAGATGCATCCGGGCTTTGGAAGCTATCCTGGAGAAGCACCGGGACAGCAATATCGTGATAGGCTCCCATGGTACGGCAATCAGTGTGATTCTCCATTGCTATGACAATAGCTATGGTGTGGAACAGTTTAATCTGATCAGGAATATCATGCCCTTTGCCGCAAGATTAACCTTTGAAGCCAAGGAATGCATCTCTATGGAAATCCTGGACATCCGTGAAGGTGAAGAGATCAAGCTGTATGAGAGCCATTTTTAGCAGAAAGAAACAGGTTAACCTGTTTAAGCCATATCCTTATCCCTGCGGAGCATGTTATAATATTCAAAGGCGGTCCCTTGGGTGATACATATTATCAAACGAAACATAAGTATAATGCTCTCGCCCGGACCGATAGGAACGAAAAACAGGAGGAGTTCAAATGCTCGCAATGATTGCTGCATTATCGAAGAATTATGTGATCGGAAATAACGGTATCATACCCTGGAAGGTGAAAGGGGAGCAAAAGCGATTCAAGGAGCTGACCATGGGAAAGATCGTAATTATGGGAAAGCGTTCCTTTGAAGAGATTGGGAGGCCGTTACCCAACCGGAGGACGATTGTTATCTCGAATTCGGTGAAGTTTGAATATGATAACTGCATCACCCTCGGCTCCCTGGCTGAGGCATTGGAGTATGTGGGTACGGAGGATGCTTTTATCGCGGGAGGTGAGCGGCTGTACCGGGAGGCCTTGCCGTTGGCCGATATGCTTTACCTTACGATGCTTGAGCTGGAAGTTTGCGGAGACACTTATTTTCCGGAATTTCGGAAGGAGGATTTTGACCTGGTGGAGGAAGAGGACCATGAAGGGGAGGTGCCCTACCGGTATCTGACCTACAGAAGAAAGTCCGACAGAGCTTGCGGAAGTCCGGGATTAGATGCCAGGAACAAGGAATATATCGGGAAGCAGGGTGAGGTTGCCCTGCGCTATGCTATTTTAGAGGATGCAAAGCTGCTTTGCAGGTGGTGGAATGATGGCAGGGTAATGGCGCATGCAGGCTTTCCCAACGGCCTGAATACGACCCAAGAGGCAATCCAGGAGCAGATTGCCGGTGAGAACAGGGAGAGACGCAGGGTGATCCTGGAGATTGGTCCGGTGATGGCAGGTGAGATGAGCTATCGCATCCTCGGTACGTCCGCAGAGATCGGTATAAAAATTTGTGAGAGTTCATACCAGGGACAGGGATACGGAACCACTGCCTTGAGGCTCTTGATAGAATACCTCTTTACCAATGAGGGGATCAATAAAATCATTTTGGATACGAACCTGAAGAATATCCGGGCGCAGCATGTTTATGAGAAAATAGGCTTTATTAAAAAGGAGCTTCATATGGATGCCTGGATGGATCAGTTGGGACAGCTGCAATCCTCTATCGATTATGAGCTGGAGAGGGAGAATTATTACTCATGATAATTTTCCTAAAGCATAGAAATTATCATCTAATGACTCCAAATAGCATATCTAGGTCTATTTTATCATATTTGGGAGAGCTTTCCTCGTTGACTTTGTCAATGATTTGACATAATATGTTAGTTGTAAGATTTGATACTGTCTTCATGGAAGAAGCATTTATATCAAGCTTTTTTTATGAAGTTTTTACTTTTCAAAGTAAGAGTTTCGAATATTATAATGTTTAAGGCAGGTAATCCAATGAAGAAGGTGGAATTAGCGCAAGGGGTGTATCAATACCTCTTTGAACCGGCAGCAGATACTTTATATGGAAATAATGTAATTGCAGTTATTTACGGAAACAGGGCCATATTAATTGACACAGGATACGCTTTTCAGACGGAAGAAGTAAAAAGGGACCTGGCAAGCTCTAACATATCCATTGAAGGGGTTATCCTATCTCATTTTCATGAAGGCCATATCCAAGGGATAAAAAGCCTCCCGGGGATTACGGTTTACGGCAGCAGCTATTATCAGCATACCCTGGATCAATGGGTGCCCGCTGGGGATCGGAAGTATTACATACCGACGGAGAAGGTTGAGAAAACACGCAGAATACTGTTTGGAGATCATGTGCTGGAGTTGATTCATAATCCGGGCCATACGATCTGCACCCTGCTGGTGAAGATTGACGAACAGTTCCTGTATGTTGCGGACGAGTTGGTATATGCGGTAGGCCAGGAGCCGGTGCTGCCCAATCTGACCAAGGATGATATTATTAATCATTATGTATCGGTTCATAATCTATCCAAGCTCAGTAATTATTGCTTTATCCCGGGGCATGGTGCGGCGATACGGGAGCAGGCCGATATTATCAGAGACATCAAGAATATAAGCCATTACCTGTGTGAGGTTTTAAGCAACGACGAAGAAATACCGGTTGAGCAGGCTACCCGCAGCTGTACCTGTGTGTTTGTACATACGGAATGGCATGAGAATGTATATAAATAAAGATGGTATTTCATACCGGCATCCCAGGGCTGTAGTCCGTGATGCAATCCTTCCGGTTTCGGGGATTGCATCACAGATTACAGCTCGATTTTATGCCTTCATAATGAGAACTAAGGAACCATCTGTAACGAAAGAAGATTACCCTGGCCGGATCTGTATATAAAATGATATGTCAGAATGCCGCAGACCGATCTGTAATAATAAATTCTCCATGGAAGAAAAAAGGTATTGACGAATCCTTATTTTAATAGTACACTTTATCAAATAAAAGCATTAAAGCTTTAAAGCGAGATAGTATCCTGGAAAGCAGTATTCCAAAGAAAGAGACTACGTTGATCGTGGATGATAAGCTTTAATAAATTCATATGTTTATGAGGAGGTAGTTCTTTGAGAAAAATTCTTGCATTGATTTTTTCTGTAATGTTAGTCCTGAGCCTTGCCGCCTGCAACGCGGCGGACACTAAGACATCCGGAAGCAATGAATCTGCCGGAGGCCAGGAGAGCGGCCAGGCTGAAAGCCAGACGGATGAGAAGACCGTCTATACCGTAGGAATTCTTCAGCTGGTCCGGCACGACGCCCTGGATGCCGCTACCAAAGGATTTCGGGATGCTCTGACTGAGAAGCTGGGCAGCCAGGTGCAATTCGACGAGCAGAATGCGGCGGGGGATTCCCCAACCTGTGCTACCATAGCAAACCAGTTTGTTTCCAGCAAATATGACTTAATTATGGCGAATGCGACACCTGCAGTTCAGGCAGCCGTCTCCGCAACCAGCACCATTCCGGTTCTGGGAACCTCTGTTACAGATTATGCCACGGCTTTGGATATTGATAACTGGACCGGAGTAACCGGTATGAATGTATCCGGAACCGCGGATTTGGCTCCTCTGGACAAACAGGCTGATATGATTAAGGAGCTGTTTCCGGATGCAAAGAATATAGGTATTCTCTATTGCTCCGCAGAGCCAAATTCTAAATACCAGTCAACCACAATCCAGGGATATTTAACAGAGATGGGATACACTTGCACGGAATATACTTTTGCCGATTCCAATGATGTGGCTTCCGTTACACAGAATGCCTGCTCCAACAGTGATGTCATTTTTGTCCCCACGGATAACACGGCCGCTTCCTGTACCGAGGCCATCAACAATGTTGCGGAGCCTGCAGGAGTGCCGATTGTAACCGGTGAAGAGGGTATCGCCAAAGGCTGCGGAGTTGCTACTCTTTCCATCAGCTACTATGAGTTAGGCTATACCACCGGTGAGATGGCTTATGAGGTTCTTGTGAACGGCGCTGATATCTCCGCGATGGAAGTGAAGTATTCCCCCAGTACTACATATAAGTACATGCCCGAACGTGCCGACAAGCTGGGAGTTACCATTCCGGACAGTTATACAGCTATCACGGTTGAATAAACAACAAGAAGCGGCAAGCTGCTTCTCTTATGTTAATCAAATCAATAGGAGTACTTCCTATAAGAACTCTAGAAGGGGTGCCTTGTCATAAACGGCATCCCTTAAAACTGTAAGGAGGAGAAAATGAGTTACTTTGCAACCCTGAATCCAATGAATTTAATCAACGCCCTTCCCGGAAGCATTGCCCAGGGAATTATCTGGGGTATTATGGCGCTTGGTGTCTATGTCACCTTCCGGCTGCTGGACTTTGCGGACCTGACAGTTGACGGCTCCTTTGCCACCGGAGGTGCGGTTACCGTTATGCTGACCCTGGCCGGGGTTCCGCTTCCACTGGCTCTGCTTGTTGCGGTACTTGCCGGGATTGCAGCCGGTCTGACTACGGGCCTGCTGCATACTGTTCTTGGAATTCCGCCGATTCTTTCCGGAATTCTGACACAGATCGCTTTGTATTCGGTGAATCTGCATATTATGGGTATGGCCGCAAATAAGGCATTGAGTGTTCAAAAATACAATCTGCTGGTTTCTTTAATGGATACAAAAAGGTCGATTCTTGTAGCAGGCCTTTTCGCAATTGCCCTAATTGCTTTGCTGTACTGGTATTTTGGCACCGAGCAGGGAAGCTCCATACGCGCAACCGGCTGCAACCCCTCCATGAGTAAGGCTAACGGCATCAATATTAATTTCACCAAGGTCCTGGCACTGGCAATATCCAACGGCCTTGTGGGGCTGTCCGGCGGTCTGATGGTACAGTACCAGGGCTTTGCGGATATCAATATGGGCCGGGGGGCCATTGTTATCGGTCTGGCGGCGGTAATTATCGGAGAGGTGCTGGGAGAAGGCATATTAAGAAAGCAAATGAATTTTGCATTCCGCCTGGTATTTGTCATTATGGGCGGTGTCATTTATTATATTGTTGTGGGTATCGTGCTTTGGCTAAAGCTGAATTCCAACGACCTTAAGCTGTTTACCGCTATCATTGTAGCCATATTCCTTGCGGTCCCCTATCTCCAGGGAAGGCGTAAAAATTCCTTCGGACGCACGGCAAGGGCTTCTCTGGCCACACTGAAGGAAAGAAAAGGGAAGGAGAAATAGGCACATGCTGAATATTATAGACATTCACAAAACCTTTAACCTGGGTACCATTAATGAGAAGGCGGCTCTGAACGGGGTAAATCTCCATCTGGAGCCGGGAGATTTCTGCACGATTATCGGAGGAAACGGTGCCGGTAAATCCACGACGCTGAATGCGGTTGCCGGTGTCTGGCCGGTGGATCAGGGAGCGATTCTTCTGGATGGTCAGAATATCACCGGTTTGCCCGAGCATAAAAGAGCCGGCTTTCTGGGCCGCGTATTCCAGGACCCGATGACAGGTACTGCCGCCAGTATGGAGATTGAGGAAAATCTGGCCCTGGCAGCCCGGCGCGGAAAGAGCAGAACCCTTGGCTGGGGGGTAACGAGGCAGGAGAGGGAGAGATACCGTGAACTGTTGAAGATTCTCGATCTGGGCCTGGAGAACCGCATGACTGCCAAGGTCGGCCTTCTGTCCGGAGGCCAGCGCCAGGCGCTCACCCTGCTTATGGCAACTCTGCAGCAGCCCAAGCTTCTGCTTTTGGATGAGCATACCGCTGCGCTGGATCCTAAAACCGCGGAGAAGGTGCTTCGGGTTACCGATCAGGTCATTGAGGAAAACCATCTGACGGCGCTGATGGTTACCCATAATATGAAGGATGCCATCGCCCATGGCAACCGTCTGATTATGATGCATGACGGAAAGGTAATCCTGAATATTGCAGGGGAAGAAAAGAAAAAGCTCACGGTGGCTGATCTGATGCACCAGTTCGAGGCGGTCTCCGGCCAGGAATTTGTAAATGACAAGGCGATTCTGGCATAGCAGGAGAATGAGCGAGCAGGAAATAAAAGAAAGGAAGGTCTTCACCGTACAAGTGGGACGTTCCTTTTTTCTATTGCAGGAAAGCGTAAGTATGCCTGAGCTGTAACGTATGCTGATATGCGCACCCAAGGTGGCAAATAACCTCAATATTGTTTTTTAAAGGAAAATAGTTTATGATAATGATTAAGTAACGCAGCTTTTAGGCGTAGAATGGGATGGATTTCTGGTTGATGCTTTAGGATGGGAAATGTATGGGGAGAGTCATATGTTCGGAAACGGAAGAAAAACGATAGGCGTCTTTATTACACAGGTTCATCATGAATTTCAAGAGATTGTGAGCAGGGGAATCAGCAACCGGGCGGGGGAGCTGGGATATAATGTTGCTTTCTTTTCTAATTTTCTTGGATATGGGGAATTTCAATATGAGCTGGGGGAACGCAGTATCACATCGCTGCCCAGCTATCAGGAGCTGGACGGAATCATTATACTGCCGGATACTATGATGGTCCAGGGCTTTGAAGCGGATATTCAGGAGAAGCTTGCAAGATATGCTTCCTGTCCGGTGGTTAGTATAAGGAAGAGAACGGAACCATATTATAATGTCCTGATTGATGATTCATCCGTACTGGATGAGATAATCCGCCATTTTATCGTAGACCATGGTTATCAGAGGATACATTTTCTGACCGGTCCCAAAAGTAATCCGGCGTCGGTACAGCGCCTGGAGTCATTTTGCAGGATTATGAAAGAGTATGGGCTGCCGGTGGAAGAGGAACAGATCTATTACGGCGATTTCTGGAAATATCTAGGGTGGGACGCGGTTAGCTACTGGCTTTCCGATCCGCAAAAGTGTCCCCAGGCCATAATCTGTGCCAATGATAATATGGCAATTACCGTCTGTAAAGCATTGGAGGAGCGGGGAATCCGTGTCCCGGAAGATATTGCGGTGTCCGGCTGTGACAATATTGCCACAACCGAGGTTTATACACCTTCCATCACCACGGCCGGAGTTCCGGTCTTTGAGATGGGGGTGGAGGCGGTCGATAAAATAGACAGGCATATCAGACAGATCCCTCAGGAGAAGGATACGATATTAAAGACAGTAACCTATTGGAGAGAATCCTGCGGATGTAACCCCGAGGGAAACCGTAAGACCTTTGCCGCCCGAAGAAGCAGGATTATCAATGAGCTGGAGGCGAAGGATATGGCGATATCCAACAATGCCTTTATGTCCATCGAGCTGACCAATATCAAGACAATTGAAGAGCTGGACCGCAAGCTGGCGTCCTATGCTTATATGAATGACGGATTCGTCAGTTTTTATATGTGCCTTCATAAGGATTGGGAGCTCTTCGGAGCGAAGGAGAACACAGGAACTGCCCGAAATGATGAGATGATCATGGAGGTAGGCATCCGCAATGGGGAATGGCTTCAGAGGATGGAATATTCCGGGGCGAAGCTGCTGCCCTCCTGCTGTGTGAGCAGTGAGCCGCAGATTTTTCTTTTTAACATGATTCATTATCAGGAGATCTGCTACGGCTATACGGCAATCAGCTTCAAGAAGGGAAGGGTATACCAGTCCTCCTACCAGGGATGGCTGGTCAATGTGTGTAATGCGCTGGAGAATATCCGGATTCATAATGTCTTAGAGCGGCTGGTAAACCGGCTGGAGGATATCTCGGTTAAGGATGAGCTGACCGGCCTGTATAACCGCAGAGCGCTGGGACAAATGGGGAGGTCCTATTTGCTTCAATGCCTTAAGAGACATAACAGTCTTATGGTATTTTCTGCGGATATGGATAAACTGAAGTTTATTAATGATAATTACGGACATGCAAGCGGGGATATTGCAATACAGACTGTGGCGGATGCCCTGCGGTATGCCGCCAGAGACGGCGAGCTCTGTATCCGCGTCAGCGGAGATGAATTTGTTGTCATAGGCATGGATTATGACCAGGAGAAAATAGAGGGCTTTACCGGGCGCTTTGAAGCCAGGCTGAGGCAGGTCAATCAGGAAAGCAATCGGGGCTTTCAGGTATATGTAAGCTATGGATGGTGCATAATTAAGCCAGAGGCTGAGACTACCATCGAGGATTGCCTTCTGATATCGGACGCGAAGATGTATCAGCAAAAGACGCGCAAGCAGGTTCAGGATTGGGCTTTATTCGAAGATAAGGAGAGAATGATTTAGCATTGGACGGACTATACGATAAACTAATAAAATATAGCGGCGGAAAGGATTATCCGATGCATATGCCCGGACATAAGCGAAACACCGGGCTTTGCCGTATGGAGAATCCTTACCGCTTTGATATAACAGAAATTGAGGGTTTTGATAACCTTCACCAGCCGGAAGGAGTGCTCCGGTCGCTGTCTCAAAGAATCAGCAGGCTTTATGGAGCAAAGTACTCCTATCCCTTGGTGAACGGCAGCACGGCAGGGCTCCTGGCAGGCATATCCGCGGCGGTGAAGCGGGGGGATAAGGTGCTCCTCGCCCGCAATTGCCATAAAGCGGTTTACCATGGAGTTATCCTCATGGGTTTGGTTCCGGTCTATTGTTATCCACAAAAGATGGAGGGAATCGCCCCTGCCTGTGGAATTCTTCCCGAGGATTTGGAAAAGGCGTTGATAACTCACCCGGAGATAAAGCTGGTGATCATCACTTCACCCACCTATGAAGGAGTAGTATCGGATATCGATGTAATTGCGAAGCTTTCCCACCGGCATGGGGCTCTTTTGATGGTGGACGAAGCGCATGGGGCCCATTTTGGGTTTTCCGGGGGATTTCCGCAAACAGCGGTGAGGCTGGGGGCGGACCTGATCATCCAGAGTCTTCATAAAACGCTTCCTGCCTTCACGCAGACAGCGGTGCTTCACTCCAATGTCCCTGCTCTGGATTCCCCAATTAGAAAATATCTGGCGGTTTATCAAAGCAGCAGTCCCTCCTATGTCCTGCTGGCTGGGATGGATCAGTGCATTGGACTTCTGGAGAAAGAGCCGGAAAAATTATTCGAAGCTTATGAGCGGAGGCTCACAAGTTTTTATCAGAAGGCCGGGAAGCTGAAGCAGCTTACGCTGCTGAGGCCGGAGATTACAGAAAAATACGGTGTGCATGATGTGGACCGTTCCAAGCTCACCATATCGGTAAAGGGCACCGGCCTGGACGGACCGGGGCTTCATCGTCTGCTCCGGGATAAATACCATATTATGCTGGAGATGGCTGCGCCGGATTATGTTCTCGCCATGACAAGCATCTGTGATACGGAGGAAGGGTTTGACCGGCTGGGGCAGGCATTGTCGGAGATTGATGGGAGCATTGAGAAAAGTTCGGAGGACGGCGGTTTTTGGCCTCGGATCACACTACAGCCAAAAATCGGGCTTCTGCCCTGGGAAGCATGGGAGAAACCTGCAGAAATAATAGCGTTTGGAGACAGTGCAGGACGGATATCCGCTTCCTTTCTCAGTCTTTTTCCGCCGGGAGCGCCGGCTCTGGTGCCGGGAGAAATCATTATGCCTGAGCTGATTGATTATATTCTTATGGTAAGGGAGCTGGGGGTGTCCGTGACCGGCTTTGTCGGAGAGAATGCGGACCGGATTGAAGTGGTGGAATAGGAAGGGACAGGTATATGGCTAGAATATTTATTGTTATGGGCAAAAGCGCAACAGGGAAGGATACGATGTACAAACGCCTGCTGGAAGAGGAGGGGCTCCATCTTAAGACGGCGGTCATGTACACGACCAGGCCCATAAGAAAATCAGAGGAAAATGGAGTAGAATATCATTTTGTGGATGAGGCGGTATTAGAAGAGCTTCAGAGGCAGAAGAAGATCATAGAGCACCGGGCTTATGAGACCGTGCATGGCACCTGGCATTATTTTACCGTTAATGACGGGCAGATCAACCTGGAAGAAGCGGATTATCTGATGATCGGAACCCTGGAGACCTATCTGCAGATCCGGGAATACTTTGGCAGGGAGCGTGTGGTGCCCATCTACCTGGAGGTGGAGGACGGTATCCGGCTGACGCGGGCGATTCGCCGGGAGCAGAAGCAGGAGCAGCCCAAATATGCTGAGATGTGCCGGCGCTATCTGGCGGATGAGGAGGATTTCTCCGAGGAGAAGCTGGCAGGCTGCGGGATTACGAAACGCTATCAGAATGCGGATCTTAACAGCTGCCTTTTGGAGGTCAGGGAGGATATAAAAAAATTGCTGTAAAGTAATCGGGATCTGTGGTATACTTCCTACATAAGGAAAGCGCAGCAAAGTACCGTATCTAATGCAGGGAATGCGCATTCTGGCAGGCAGTAACACATAATTACTTGTGGTATGGTAAGCGAAGGACCCTCGGAGGATAAACGATGGATATAAAAGTGAACCAATTACAGTCAATTCAACAGGTAGAGCAAAAAGCACCTGTGCCGGAGACCGATGGTTCTTTTAAATACACCCTGGTTTCGCATATTGAAGAACAGGAGCTGAAGGCGGTCTTAAACGGTATGCTTGAGGAAATTACGGTCCATGGAAAGAAGCTGGCAAAGCGAATGGATTTAAGGGACATGAAGCATTACCGGGAATTAATCAAGGAATTTATGAATGAAATTATCAACCGCTCCCATAAATTCTCCAGAGAGAATTTTTTGGACAGGAAGGGCAGACATCGGGTATATACGATGATTAAGCTGGTGGACAGGAATCTGGATGAACTGGCGGCGGAGCTGATTAAGGATGAGAAGGACCATATAGCGATTTTGAATAAAATAGATGAAATCAGAGGCTTGCTGCTTGATATCCTGACCTAGGGATATGGGGCGAATGCAAACATTGTGCCTGCAGATTTGAAGCTGCAGGTACCGGAAGGGGCACGGTCAATCATATGCAAGGGTTTGAACAGATTATAGGACATGAAAGTATCATACAGCATCTTCAGAATGCAATCAGTTCGCAGAAGGTTTCTCACGCCTATATTTTTCATGGAGAGGCGGGTATGGGAAAGAAGCTCCTTGCCGCTGCTTTTTCAAAAACTTTGCAGTGTGAAGAGGGAGGCATTCTTCCCTGCGGCCGTTGCAGATCCTGCATGCAGGCGGATTCCGGGAATCATCCTGATATTATCCGGGTGACCCATGAGAAGGTCAGCATCGGGGTGGATGATATCCGGCTGCAGGTGAACGCGGATATCCAGGTAAAGCCCTATGACAGCAAGTATAAGGTTTATATCATAGAAGATGGGGACAAGTTGACGGAAGCGGCACAGAATGCGCTTTTAAAGACCATGGAGGAGCCGCCGGAGTATGCGGTCATTCTTTTGCTGGTCAGCAATATTACGGCCTTACTGCCCACCATCCTGTCAAGATGTGTTCAATTGAATCTGAAACCGGTGGATAAGGCGGCTATTAAGGAATATCTGATGCTGCGCCATCAGATACCGGATTATAAGGCGGAGATGGCTGCGGCCTTTTCCGGCGGTAATGTGGGGAAGGCGGTTAAATACGCCTCTTCCGAGGAATTTGAAAAGATGAAGGAGGATGTGCTCCATATCCTGAAGTATATTGACGAGATGGAGCTGCATGAGGTAATATCGGGACTGAAGCTGTTGACGGCGAACAAGCCGGTCATCGAGGATTATATTGATTTAATGATTCTGTGGTACAGAGATGTGGTAATGTATAAAGCAACCATGGATCCGGATCTTTTGCTGTATAGGGAGGAACGCTCCTTTATCAATCATCAGGCGAATATCCGGAGCTATGATAATATAGAAAAGATTATAAATGCGATGGAAAAGGCAAAAATAAGATTGAGGGCAAATGTCAACTTTGATATTGCCATTGAACTTATGCTACTTACTATAAAGGAGAACAGTAATGGTTAACGTAATCGGAGTGAGATTTCGGAGGGCAGGAAAAGTATATTTCTTTGATCCTGCCGGTTATGATATTAAGCAGGGTGACAATGTCATCGTAGAAACAGCCAGGGGAATTGAATACGGTTCGGTAGTTCTTGGCCCCAGGGATGTTGAGGATGAGAAGATTATTCAGCCTCTGAAGCCGGTGATTCGCCGGGCAACAGAGGAAGATAACGCCGTAGAGAAGCGGAATAAGGAGAAGGAAAAGGAAGCCTTCCAGATATGCCTGGAGAAGATCAGAAAGCATGGTCTGGAGATGAAGCTGATTGACTGTGAATATACCTTTGACAACAATAAGGTATTGTTTTATTTTACCGCGGACGGAAGGATTGATTTTAGGGAGCTGGTGAAGGATTTGGCCAGCGTGTTCAAGACCCGGATTGAGCTTCGCCAAATTGGAGTGAGAGATGAAACCAAGATTGTGGGGGGAATCGGAATCTGTGGAAGGCCATTGTGCTGCCATACCCATTTGTCCGAATTCGCACCGGTTTCCATCAAGATGGCAAAGGAACAGAATCTCTCCCTGAATCCGACAAAAATCTCAGGAGTATGCGGACGGCTGATGTGCTGCCTGAAGAATGAAGAGGAAGCCTATGAAGAGCTCAACAGTAAGCTTCCGGGAGTGGGAGACTACGTCACCACCAGGGATAATTTAAAGGGTGAGGTTCAGAGCGTCAGCGTTCTGAAGCAATTGGTGAAGGTGATTGTAACTATGGAGAACGATGAGAAGGAAGTAAGGGAATATAAGGTAGAGGAGCTGCGCTTTAAGCAAAGAAGACGCAAGGAACGCAATAGCTCCCTGGAGAATGAGGAATTAAGAGTACTGGAGCTTTTGGAAAAGAAGGAAGGGAAATCCTTATTGGATGATGAATAACAAAGGAGCAGAGGATTATCTGAAACCGGGAGAGCGGGCAGATGATCTGAACAGGAATAATTACAAGATAATTCAAAATACAAAGAAATTCTGTTTTGGCATGGATGCCGTGCTGCTTTCCGGTTTTGCCAAGGTACTCTCCGGGGAAAAGGTGCTGGATTTGGGCACCGGAACGGGGATCATACCCATACTATTGGAGGCAAAGACGCAGGGGCTGCATTTTACCGGACTGGAGATACAGGAGGAGAGTGCAGATATGGCACGGCGAAGCGTTGCCATGAACGGACTGGAAGATAAAATTGATATTATGATCGGGGATATCAAGGAAGCCTCTGTACTATTTGGGTCGGCTTCCTTTGATGTTGTTACAAGCAACCCGCCCTATATGAATCACGGCCATGGGCTGGTGAATCCCGGGGATGCAAAGGCAATTGCGCGGCATGAGGTTCTATGCACCCTGGAGGATGTGGTCCGGGAGGCGGGCCGGCTGCTTAAGCCGGGAGGGCGCTTTTATCTGGTGCACCGCCCCTTTCGCCTGGTGGAAATTATGAATAAGTTAACGGCCTATAAGCTGGAGCCCAAGAGAATGAAGCTTGTGCATCCCTATCCCGGGAAGGAACCCAATATGGTCCTTCTGGAATGTGTCAAGGGAGGCAGATCCAGCCTGACGGTGGAGGCGCCTTTGATCGTATACCGGGAACCCGGGATATATACGGATGAAATCTATGATATTTATGGATATTAAGGCGGAATGGAGATTGTTATGTCCGGAATGTTATATTTATGTGCCACGCCTATCGGCAATCTGGAGGATATCACCCTTCGGGTGATTAGAACCCTGCAGGAAGTGGATCTGATTGCAGCGGAGGACACCAGACACAGCATTAAGCTGTTGAATCATTTTGAAATCAAGACGCCCATGACCAGCTATCATGAGTTTAACAAGATAGAGAAGGCAAAATATCTGGTAGAACAGATGAAGGCAGGCGTTAATATTGCGCTGATCACAGATGCCGGAACGCCGGGAATCTCCGATCCGGGAGAAGAGCTGGTGAAGCAGGCCCATGGGGCGGGAATTACCGTCACCTCCCTTCCGGGAGCATGTGCCGCAGTAACTGCGCTGACTCTGTCGGGGCTTCCCACAAGAAGGTTTTGTTTTGAAGCCTTTCTGCCCAGTGATCGTAAGGAGAGGCAGAGAGTGCTGGAGGAACTGAAGAATGACACCAGAACCCTGATCCTCTATGAGGCCCCCCACAGATTATGTAAGACCCTGCCGGAGCTTTTGGAGGGATTGGGAGACAGAAGAATCTCACTAATCAAGGAACTGACTAAGCTGCATGAAAATGTATGGCAGACCACTCTCAGTGAGGCGGCTTCCGTGTTAAGGGAGCAGGAGCCCAAGGGGGAATATGTGTTGGTAATCGAGGGTAGATCAGATGAGGAATTGGAGGCCGAAAAGCAGGAGCGATGGGGGACGGTTGCTTTGGCCGAGCACATGGATTTTTATAGGAAGCAGGGCTTCGATAAAAAGGAGGCAATGAAAGCGGTTGCCAAGGACAGAGGGGTAAGTAAGAGGGATATTTACCAGCTGTTGCTTCATGATACAATTTCTCAGGAAGTGGAGTAACTGTCTTTTGGAGGTGAAATAATGTTGTCAGGAATATTTCGAACAAAAGAGAGAAAAGTCATTGCTGTAAGTTTGGGAACAATAGTAATGATCCTTGTAATTGTCCTTATCAGTAGTGAATCAAGGCACCGCCGTATTGATGAACGGGCTGTAATGGCGGAAAATTACTTAAATGCAGGAAGCTATGAGCTTGCCGTGGAGGCTTATCAGGAGGCATTGGCCATGAAGGATAGTGACAAAGAAACGCTATCCATCGGACTGGCGGATGCTTATGCCGGGCTGAACGATTATGATAAAGCTCTTGAGATTTTGCGCGCTTCCTACCAGAAACTTTCTACTGCAAGGCTTGAGAAGAAGATTGAGGAGATCAAATCCGCAAAACAGGATTATGAGTTTCTTCAGTCTGTTTCCCGTGCGGATGTATACTTTTCGAATAAGGAATATGATAAAGCCATTTCTGTATATGAGGAGGCTAAATTGCTGAAAAGCAAGGATCCCACCTCCTATCAGCGAATTGCCCAGGCTTATATTGAGCAGGGAAAATATGATCTTGCCCGGGAGGAAGTGCTGGAGGGAATGGAAATAACCCGGAATGAGGCCCTTGAGGAGGTTCTGGCAGCGGTCGACCATTATTTGCTGAAGGAAGATTATGATGGGATGATAGCCCAGGCGGAAGAATATATTTATCAGGAAAATTATGAGGACGGAATTGCAAAATATCTGGAGGCAACCCTGCTGCTGCCGGAGGAGACGGCCGCCTATAAAGCCCTGGCCCAAATCTATATCGAGCAAAAGGAATACAAAACCTGCATCCTGCTCTTGAACACTGCTCTGGAGGAAACCGGTGACAGTGAGTTAAGGGAGCTGTTGGATTTGGCCCTGGAGCTGAAAGAAAATGAAGAAGAGCGGGAGAATGTGCTTTCCGAGTTATATTCTGCGATGGAAAAACGGGATGTGGATCGCATTATAGCGGCGATGGAAACCTCGGTATTTCTTGAGGAGGCAGCCGGGGAAGAACCGGTATTTTTCTGTAACGGGGAAGGTAATGTCTCCAAGGGAAGCGGTCTGATTATTTATGGACCGGAGCAGGTGTATTTCGGTCATATTATGAACGGTATGAAGAAGGGGACCGGGATATATTTCATGCTGACCGGGGACGCAGGTGACCGGGGGTACTATTACTATGACGGTGAATGGAATGATGATCTTCCAAGCGGGAGCGGAAAGGCTGTTGAGGCAGAGCCCGGGAAGAATAAGGCCGGTGAAAGCTATATAAAGAAGACGGTCACGGAAGGAAT
Organism: Bacillota bacterium; assembly: GCA_023423045.1. GTDB lineage: Bacteria > Bacillota > Clostridia > Lachnospirales > Lachnospiraceae > Mobilitalea. The sequence continues at coordinate 34,009 of JAFAGA010000057.1, forward strand.
CTATTATAATGGGCTGGAAGATGGCAGCATGAAGAGGTATTTTTATGAAAATGATGTTGAAACGGGAAGAGTCAGATATCTTGCCCAGAACGGCATCCCGCTTCCAAAGGACACCCAGAAAGTGGTTCCGGGATCCGCTCCGTCAGACAAGGCTTACAGCATTGCGGAGATCTACTTTGGAGAGGACCGTACCGGAGAGGATTATATGGTGGAGCCGGGTACTGTCTGGGGGATTAAACCCTTCCTGAGAACGAAAAATAAACGATAGTAAATATAGGAGAGAGCCTGTCACTTCAGTGACAGGCTCTCTTAGATTCTCATAAGGCTTCTTCTTAAGTAATAACATCAGCTTGATACATTCGGCAAGAACGTATTCAACTTCTATTATGTAAACTATTCGACAATACCTGCAAGCTTTGCAAGTTCTACGATGGTATCCCTGGAGATTTTCTTTCCCTGATATTCAAACAAGTTATCCTTGCTGCCGTTAAAAATATCAGTGGGTTCATACTTCTGAAGGATAATTCTTCCTTCATCAACGAAAATTTCCAATGGATCTCTTTCGCTTACATCCAGAGTTCTTCTTAACTCGATGGGAAGCGTGATTCTTCCGAGCTCATCAAGTCTTCTTACAATACCTGTACTTTTCATAGTAGGCCTCCTTTTTTCAAGTGTATGGGGAATAAAGTAGATTGCTATACCATGTCCGCTAGATACGCTGCTAACAACGTATACTTCATGTACACACAGATCCATCCTAGCTTACATTATTTGTAATAGCACTTAATAAGATATCATAGGATTTTTTTAAAGTCAACTAAAATAATTGTCAAAACATAGCACAATTTAAACAATAAATGTAAAAGGGATACAATAAATGCCATAAGAGCAGGAAAAGAGCAGGAATGTCTGCCATAAATGGGAATATAGTTATAATAATCAACAAAAAGAGGAATAAATTTTCGCGAAAATTTGGAGCAAATGATAGTGCTTCTAATGGCAGCAAAATGGAAAGGGTGAAGAAAATGCTAAATTACCTGTGGGGAATTATGATCGTACTGGGAGTGACGATCGGGGTACTGAGGGGAGAGATCGGTGAGGTTAGTAAGGCGACAATCAATTCTTCCAAAGAGGCGGTAGCCCTATGTATCACGATGTTGGGAATTATGGCAATGTGGACCGGCATTATGCAGATTGCCAAAAAATGCGGACTGATAGCAGCCCTTACGAAGGCGCTGCGTCCGCTGCTTCGGGTGCTGTATCCCAGCATTCCCCGGGAGCATGTGGCGAATGAATATATCGCATCCAATATGATTGCCAATATTCTCGGACTGGGGTGGGCTGCTACTCCCATGGGATTAATGGCAATGAAGGAGCTGAAGAAGCTGAACCGGGATTCGGAGGTGGCCAGCTGTGATATGTGTACTCTCCTTATTATTAATATATCCTCCCTTCAACTGATCCCCGTGAATGTAATTGCTTACCGCAGCCAGTATGGCTCTGTAAATCCTGCCGAGATATTGGGGGCCGGGTTGGTGGCCACTCTCTGCTCCACCTGTGTAGGATTTATTTTTTCCATTGCGGCTAGAAGGATAAGCAGCCGTAACGGACAGCGATAGGAGGGCTGCAATGAGGTTTTTAATCTATGTGTCGGATTATATTATCCCTTTTATTATTTTTTATATTGTAGGCTTCGGACTTCTTATGAAGACGAATATCTTTGATGAGTTCATTCAGGGCGCAAAGGACGGCTTTAAGGTGGTCCTTGATATTTTACCTACCCTGATCGGTTTAATGGTCGCTATAGGCATTTTACGCGCTTCTGGGACACTGAATATTATGTCAGGTATCCTTAGGCCCCTGACCGACTGGCTGCACTTTCCCTCCCAGCTGGTTCCGGTGGCGATCATCAAGATGTTCTCCTCCTCGGCGGCAACCAGCCTGGTGCTGGATATCTTTAAGGAGTATGGACCGGATTCCTATCTGGGAAGACTGGTATCCGTTATGATGAGCAGTACGGAGACCATCTTCTACACCATGGCGGTATATTTTATGGCAGCCGGGGTAAAGAAGACCCGCTATACCCTGCTGGGCTGCCTGATAACCACCCTGACCGGGATTATAGCCAGTGTTATTATGACTAATCTGGTGTTCTGATGAGGGCAAAAAAGCAACGGAAGTCCGGCTTCGGATTGATTTGATGAGGGGTGAATTGACAAGTCGATAGAGGCATGCTAGAATGCAATAAATGATATATCAATAGGAATTACATAGAGTGGATGGACATTGTGAAAAGAGGTTAGTATGAAACAAAAGCCGTTGTATGAAGAAATCTATCATGAGATATATAATGCAATCCGTAAGGGAGAGTACTTGAACGGAGACAGAATACCCTCCGAGAAGGAGCTGTCAGAGAAATATCGTGTAAGCAGAATTACCAGCAAGGCAGCTTTGGAGAAGCTTTCTGAACAGGGCTATATACGGCGTTTGCCCGGCAAGGGATCCTTTGTTACGCTGCCGGAGGAAGAAGGAGCGGTTGGCCTGGAGAATAGGTCCGGAAAGGGAAGGCTGATAGGGGTTATTATGGATGGATTTGGCGCCAGCTTCGGTTGTCAGATTCTGCTGGGAATTGAGAATGAATGTACGAAGAGAGGGATGAATTATGTCCTTCGCTGTTCCTTTGGCAAATTAGAAGAGGAGTCCAGAGCAATTGATGAGCTGATCGCTTTGGGAGTGGAAGGGATCATCATTATGTGTGTCCATGATGAAAACTATAATTCCAAGGTATTAAAGCTCGTAGTAGAGGATTTCCCAATCGTGGCAATTGACAGAAGATTAAAGGGAATACCGGTCTCCTTTGTGGGCACGGATAATGCCGCTGCAGCGAAAGAGCTGACAGGGCATCTGCTTGACCGGGGATACCATAATATCTGCTTTGTCTCACCGGATGCCATTGAGACGCCCACCATAGCAGAACGGCATAACGGCTTTGTGGAATGCTGCATGGAACGGGGGCTTATAACGAATGAATCGATGTGGATCACTGATTTGAGAGCCACTCTTCCCAGACACAGGACAGAAGAGAATTTGAAGAGGGATATTGAACGAATCTCCGGTTTTGTAAAGGAGCATAAGGATACGGATGCATTTTTTGCTGCGGAGTACGAGCTTGCAAGAATTGTTTACCGCGCCCTGTGCAGGCTTGGGCTGGAAAAAGAACGGCCGGTGGTATGCTTTGATGAGGTTGATAATATTATGAATGAATTCCGGTTCACGCATATACGGCAGGATGAGAACACAATGGGAATGAAAAGCGTTGAATTGCTGGAGGCCAGAATCGGAGGGGAGAAGGGGGCTAAGACCTTACTTATCCCATATACCCTGGTAGAAGCAAATGAGTAGAGCCGGATAAATAGAAATAAGCAGAAGTCCGCCGAGGAATAAAAAGAATATTACATGCAGATGTTTAGGTAAATTGGCAACCAAACGATAAGGTTGCCGGTTTATCTATTTTTATTGCCCTGAATGGGTGGAAAGCCATGCCTGCCAGAGCATCCATATTAATAATGACATAAATGATATAAATAATATAATAAATGATATTTTTGTGTTGACAATCAAGAGGTTAGATGCTAATATGTTGTGTATGATAACGGAAAACTAATAATATTAACTAGTATAATAGGCTATATTGTACAAGCGCATAAATGTGATGAGTTGCCATTTTTCAAAGAAAAAATCATTTGTTTTAGTAATGACATATCATATATGACAATTAAACTGCATAAAGAACAAAAAACGAGAGACAGGAAAATGTAACAGACAACGAAAGGGGATATACATAAGTGGAACATAAAAGCAAAATAAGAAACAAACAAAATCTCATAGGAAAATTATTTGTGGCGCCGCCGGTACTGCTGTTTCTTGTATTTACACTTCTTCCCATGATCATGGCAATCGGCTTGAGCTTTACGGATTATGATATTATCAATGCTCCGAAATTTTCCGGCCTGCGCAATTTTACCAAGCTGCTTCACGATGAATTCTTCTGGATTGCACTGAAAAACACCTGCTATTATACGGTCCTGTATGTACCGCTGGGTCTGCTGCTCTCCCTTGGAACAGCGTTGTTTTTAAACTCGGAGAGAAGAATGGTCGGCCTGTTTCGAACCCTGTTTTATCTGCCGGTGCTTTCTTCCTCGGTAGCTACGGCCACACTCTGGTTCTGGATCTTAAATCCCCAGCTGGGACTTCTCAACGGAATTCTGGGAATGTTCGGGATAGCGGGGCCGGCCTGGCTCTATGATTCCAAACTGGCGATGATATCCATTGTTATGATGAGCCTGTGGGCCGGTTTTGGCGGAAATATGATGATTTTCCTGTCAGGACTTAAGGGAATACCCATAAGCTATTATGAGGCGGCTAAGGTGGAAGGAGCAGGAAGGCTGCAGAGATTTCGCTATATTACCGTACCTTCCCTTACAAAAACCACCTTTTTAGTATCGACCATGCTGATTATCGGCACCTTCCAGGTATTTGACCAAGCCTTTGTGCTGACGAAGGGCGGTCCGGGAAATGCCACCATTACGCTGGTATATTACATATACAATAACGGCTTTAACAATCTGAACATGGGCTATGCCTCTTCAATCTCTCTGGTCCTGTTCCTGATCATCATTACAGTGACAATTATTAACCAGAGGATAAACAAGGCTGAAATATAGGAGGATGGATATGCGGACGAAAAGAACAATCGGGGACATATTGTGGTATGCGGGGGCCTGCCTCATTGCGCTGGTTACGGTTTATCCGTTTTTGTGGATGATCGCGACTTCCATGAAGCCGGAAAAAGAGATTTTTTCAAATTCTCTATCCCTGCTGTCGAAGAATTTCTCCATGAAAAATTATAAGAATGTTTTTGATACAATTCCGTTTCTGAGGTACTTTATAAATTCCATGGTGCTTGCGGTAAGCGGTGTTATTACCAATGTATTTTTGGGAGCTCTTGCGGGTTATTCCTATGCTAAGTTGAGATTTAAGGGAAGAAGGCTGTCCTTTGCTATTCTCCTTTCCTCCATGATGATTCCAGGGATTGTTACGATGATACCGCAGTTTCTGGTACTGAAGTATTTTCCTCTGGTTGGAGGCAATGACATTCTCGGCCAGGGAGGCAGAGGTTTTATCAATAATTATGCGGCAATTCTGCTGCCCGGTGCCGTAGGAGCCTTTGCCGTATTTTTTATGAAACAGTTTTTTGAAACGCTGCCGGATGATCTGGCGGAGGCTGCAAGAGTTGACGGTTGCAGCGAATTTAAGATATTTTGGAAAATTTATTTGCCGCTGATCAAGCCGGCAGCTATGACCCTTGGCATTATGACGTTCCAATCCGGATGGAATGCCTTTATGTGGCCGATGATTGTACTCAACTCCAAGGAAATGATGACCATTCAGGTGGGTCTGTCAACCTTCCAGTACCAGTATAATACCAGCTACGGCCCGCTTATGGCGGGAACCGTGATTGCCACGATGCCAACTCTGCTGCTCTTTGTATTTGCGCAAAAGTACTATATACAGGGAATTGCTTTTACCGGCAGCAAATAATTTTTATATTTATTAAAAGGAGGAAGATATTATGAAAAAGAATACAAAAAGCAAATTAAGAAAAGCCGCCGCCCTGCTTCTTACCGCAGGGATCGCAGCAGGGATGCTATCCGGCTGTGCTTCTGCGGATAAGGATATGCCATCCGGCAATACTGCAGCGGATGGGAAGGCAGTAGAGATTACAATGTGGGGATCCTGGGGCGGGGATCAGGTAGGGCAATTGGATAAACAACTGGAGGCCTATAACCAATCCCAGTCCAAATATCATATTACTTACACGGTGCAGGACAGCATGGAAGAGAAGCTGCTCACGGCGATTGTCAGTAACGAAGCTCCCGATGTGGTTTTATGGGACCGCTTTAATACCAGCGTATATGCGCCCAAAGGTGCTTTTACCCAGCTTGACGACTATGTGGAGAAGGACAGCATTGATATGAGCAAATTCTATGGTCCGGCTACGGATGAGCTGACCTATGACGGAAAGCTTTACGGAATTCCCTTGACAGTAGATAGCAGAGTGATATTTTATAATAAGGATATGTTCAGCGCTGCGGGAGTGGATCCGGCTTCCATTACAAATTGGGATGCTCTGAGGAAGGCAGCGATCAGCTTAACTCAGCGAGAAAACGGCAAGCTGGTGCAGGCCGGCTTCTCTCTGAAGGATGTAGGGCTTTTTAATAACTGGATCCAACAGGCAGGGGGAAAAATGATCGATGCTTCTTCCGATCCGGTAAAGACCGCTTTTCATTCCGAGGCAGGCCTTACTGTGCTGGACTACTGGAAGCAATTATTAAATGAGGATAAGGTATATGACCTTGGATTTGAAGATGCCTTTGGCGGAGACGGCTTTAAGGCGGGGAAGGTGGCAATGACCTTTAATGGCCCATGGACTCTGCAAAGCTATAAGGAGGCGGGAGTTAACTTTGGTGTGATCGGCCAGCCGGAGGGTCCAACAGGTGTGAAATCAGCGATGATGGGTGGTTTTGGTCTGATTATTCCTAATAAGGCTAAGAATGCAGATGCTGCATGGGACTTTATCAAATGGTGGACCACTCAGCCGGAAAATGGCGTGGAATTTGCCAAGATCAGCGGAAATCTGCCGGCTAATATAGACGCTGCCCAGGATCCCTACTTCATGGAAGACGAAGTGCTTAAGGTGTTCTCCGAAACCATGAGCTATGCAGGAATCCGCTCCAAGGTACCCGGCTATTCCGACATGGAAGGACTGGCACTGATACCTCAGCTGCAAAAATATGTGGCAGGTGAAATCAGTGCGGAGGATGCCCTTGCCAATGCCCAGAAGCAGGGAGACACCATACTGGCAGAGGCAGCCGGTAAATAACTTATGGCAGAAAGGCCGCAAGCCAGGCATTGCGGCCTTTCTGCAAATTAGACGGAACAAGGATGAAAATGAATGGACACCGGAAAGGAGACGGTTATGTATCAAATAGAGGATTACTGCGAGAAATTGCAGGACAGCCTTATGGAATATTTCTGGAATGAGGGGGAGGGAGTGTTTCAAAATCACTATCCCTTAAAAAAGGAGGAAAACTGGATTTACTGGTGGCACGCTCACGCCATCGACTGTCTGCTGGATGGATATCTGAGAACGAAGGATAGGAAGTATCTCCTTAGAGCGGAGGCAGAGTATAACGGAGTTTATTTACAAAATGGAGGAACCCTTCTTCATAACTGGTATGATGACATGGAATGGATGGCTCTGGCTCTTCTGCGGTTTTTTGATGTGACAGGGGAAGAGAACTATAAGGAGCAGGTACTTCTGCTATGGGAAGATATAAAGACGGCCTGGAATACGGAGCTTGGCGGAATGAGCTGGAAGAAGGATCAGCGTGACTACCGTAATACCCCGGCCAATGCGCCGGCGGCGATCCTGGCTTACCGTCTGTACCGGAGGTTTTCCCGGAGAGAAGATCTGGAGTGGGGGGATAAAATTCTCGCCTGGAACCAAAAGTATTTGACCGATCCCATAACCGGCTTTGTCTGGGATGGCCTAAATCGCCTGGGAGACGGAGAGATTGATTATGACTGGCGTTATACCTACAATCAGGGAGTAATGCTTGGAGCCTTATTGGAGAGATATGAGATTCATCAGGAGAAGGCTGATCTGGAGCTTGCGGTAAAGATAGCGGAGGTGACCGGGCAGGAGCTTACGGATGCCCGAGGTAAAGCTGCGCCGGGAATTCTTCCATATGAGGGAGAGGATGACTGCGGCCTGTTTAAGGGAATCTATGTAAGGTATCTGGAGCAGCTTATCAAAACTCTGGAAGGCTGGAGCGAAATGGAGCTCATGCTGCGGCAGAATGCAAGATGCCTGATAGAACAGGGAGTAAACCGGAAGGGACTTGCCGGCGGGCATTGGGACGTTAAAGAGGAAGAATGTATTGATCTGGCCCAGCATCTGAGCGGAATCATGCTGCTGGAAATGGCATCCCGGCTGGGTTAAGGCGGGCGCCCGTATAAAGGAGGCGTATATGAGGAACTCAGGGAGAATTCTTATCATTCTACTGAGCATAATTCTGATGACAGGATGCGTGATAGGAGTTATACTCATAAGTAAAAACATGACGGGAGGTAAAAAAGACAAAATGACAGGAAATACAGCAGATACGGGGGACAAAAGCGTGACAGACAGGGATGTGATACCGGATTTGAAGACGGCGGAAGAAGCAATGGACATCTTTCTGGCAAACTTCTATGTAAGGGAAGAGGACAGCGGCTATATTGTAGGTGAGGATTTCTGGCAGCAGGCGGAAATCTTTGAGATTGTAATTGATGCCTATGATCGGACAAAGGATAAGAAATATTTGGACCTGATGAATGAAATGTACCGCGGCTTTTTAAAAAAGCATGGAGAAGACTGGTCCTCCAATGAATATAACGATGATATTATGTGGATGACCATCGGCTGTGCAAGAGCATATGAGGCGACCGGTCAGAGCGAATATCTGGAACAGGCAAGAAAGCATTTTAAGGTGGTATTTGACAGAGCCTGGAGCGAGGATTTGGGAGGAGGGCTTTTCTGGAAGACCGAAAATAAGACAAAGAACTCCTGCATCAATTGTCCGGCTGTCATTGCAGCCTGCCTGCTGCATCAGATCACCGGCGAGGATGAATATATAGAGAAGGCTTTGATGATATATAAATGGCAGCGGGAGAATTTGTTCGGGACAACGGGAGCGGTGTTTGATGCCTATGATTTAACCACCGGTGTCAACCAATGGGCCTCCACCTATAATCAGGGTACCTTTATCGGTGCGGCTATGCTGCTGTACCAGTATTCCGGGGAGGAAAGCTATCTGGAGGATGCAGTGCTTGCCGCCGATTATACGGTAGAGACCATGTTCTCCGGGCAGGTCATGAATACGGAAGGTGACGGCAAGGATTTGCCGGGCTTTAAAGGGATACTGGCCAGATGGATGGGCAGATTCGTTAGAGAATGCGGTCAGGAGCAGTATACGGACTGGCTTGAGAAAAACGCCGGAACGGCTTGGAGGAACCGCAACACCAAGGGGGTTATGTGGACCCTGTGGAATCAGAAGACAGAGGATACCTTTTATTCAGCCTGGGGCTGTTCGGCAGGTGTGTCCATGCTGTTTAACTGGGAATAATATTTTGGCCCTGCATCTTTCTTAACCTGTTGAGAAGCTGGTCAACAGTGCGTTGTTTTACTCCGGCAGGGAACTGTGATAACATGAGTTATCAGAAGATGCCTTTTAGCTTATGATACAAAGTGCTGTTTTTGCACCGTGCATCTCGATTACAGGAATATGAACAGTGTTCCTGTAATACAAGTTATCATAATTGCCGTGCTATGGTTAACAAAAGAGGCAGGAAAGGAAAATGAACTTTATGGAAGGAATGAATTTTGGCAGCAGATTGGCAGTAGCCAGAAAAGAAAAGGAAATGACCCAGGAGCAGTTGGCTGCCCGTCTGGGAGTTACACCCCAAGCCGTCTCAAAATGGGAGAGAGGGGCAGGATATCCGGATATGGAGCTGCTATATTACCTCTGCGAGGTGCTGTGCTGCTCTGCGGATCATCTGATTGGCAGAGAGAGCAAGGAAAAGGTGACGGAGGATAATGATTATAACAAGACAAGGCAGCTGCTGGAGGATGTGCTGGCGGAACCGCTGGTGCTGGAAGCGGGAACCGGTTATGTAGAGCTGCTGACATCGGAATTAAAGGAGCAGTTTCCCCAAATTCATGATTTGCGGAAAGCGCTGGCCAGAAAGTACGGAATTCTTCTTCCGGTCCTGCGTATTCGGGATAATCCGGAACTTGGGCAATATGAATGCCGTATTCTGGCTTATGACGAAGTGCTGTGGTCCCATACAAAAGAAAATATTGAGGGGATGACCTTTGCCGATCTGTGTGAGCCCTTAGAGAACACGGTGATAGAGCATTATGATAAGATTGTGAACCGCCAGATGATACAGCAGCTGATAGCCAATGCTGCAAGGAAATATCCTTATGCTATTAACGGTGTGGTTCCGGAAAAAGTGCCGTTGTCAATATTGCAGAAGGTTCTGTCTTCCCTTGTGGTAAAGAGAAAATCCATCCGAGGCCTGATGAAAATCCTTGAGGTTTTGGAGGAGGAAATAGGCAGGACCACAGATGCGGATCGGCTGACCGAAGCTGTTTTAAGCAAAGTTGCTCTTTGATGTTCAGGGCTTCTTTAAATAAAAAAGAATAAAGAGGAAAGTTAGTAGGAAAAGGATACATGGTGCGGAGGACCTTGTATCCTTTTTGTATGCAAAAAAGAGATGAAGTTCACCTGCGGATGAAGAGGGATACGGCACGGCAAACGCATGAAAAAAGTTGATGTATTAAAAAATACATCACTTTTTTATAATCCTTGGTATAATCGCTATATAACGATTATACCAAAGGAGTATATACATATGAATAATTCGATTATGGAGTACTTTACAGTAATTGAGGATAAAAGAGAGTCATGGAAAGTAAAACACGGCTTATTAGAAGTGATATTTATTGCGATTGTAGCAACCCTCTGCGGAATGGATACCTGGCAGGATATTGCCGACTTTGCAGAAGAAAGAGAAGCCTGGTTCCGTAAGTATCTTCGATTAGATCATGGGATTCCATCCCATGGTACAATCGAACGATGCTTTAAATTTATTGATCCCAAACAGTTCCAAATGTGCTTTATCTCATGGGCAGAATCCGCTACGTTGTTACACGGAAGGCGAAACAATTGCCATTGATGGTAAAACGATGCGTGGAAGTGTAGATAAGGCAATGGAACGGTCGGCTATTCATATGGTAAGTGCGTGGGCAAGTGAAAACAAGCTTGTCCTTGGACAGATAAAAACCAATGAAAAGAGTAACGAGATTACAGCAATACCCGAGTTCCCCACGGTGTGATAGGGACATTTTCTAAACCGTGGTGAAATGGGGCGGTGTGTGACCATTTCTCGTCACGTTCGCCGACCTCCACCCGCTCAATAAAGAGGTTCAGGATTTCGGCGGTGAGCTCATTGATCTCCGTGTACTGCCTCGCCTTTTCAATGAAAGCGCCGACATTGGCCACCGATGCTCTTAGCTTTTCCAGATCACTTTCTCTTTCCGGGATGGCGGTCTGGATTTCTTTTTGCTCGTTAAGGTAGTCGTCACTGAGCCTTCGGAAGACCTCGTTCGGGATTTTGCCAAGGACATTATCTTCATACAGCCTTTTGAATAATGCACTCAGCTCCGCGTCTCTCCGTTTCAGAGATTCCAGTTCGCGCTCGACACGGGCAATCTCACGGCGGATTTCAGCGCCGTTCTTTTGGGTGATGTGCTTGGCGAAGAGCAGTTCATTCTGCCTTGCGAAGTGGGTCACCCTGCGGAGATCGTCCAGAAGGATGGCGGCAAGCTGCACTTCCCTGATGTAATGCCCGGAACAGGTTTCCTTGCCTCTTTTCCTGTAGGTGGCGCATTGGAAGTTGTTTTTGACCGTGTCCATGGTGTGAGCCCGGCTGAGCACCATCGCCTTTCCGTAGTCCTTGCAGTAAATCAGTCCGGAGAACATATTCTGCTCCGCCATCTTGGCCGGACGGTGCTTGTGCCTGCGGATGTCCTGCACGATATCCCAAGTGCTCTGGTCTATCAGCGGCTCATGGGTGCTTTCAAGCCTTACCCGTTCCGAATCGGGGCGCTTGACACGCTTTTTGTTTTTGTAGGACAGTGTGGTGTACTTGAGGTTGATGGTGTGTCCGAGGTAAACCTCATCCTCCAGTATCTTTCCTACGGTTGTGGATGACCAGTAGTAGGGTTTGACAGGATCGAAGCCGACAATCTTGACTCCGTTTTTCTTGTGATAGTAATAGGCGGGGATGGGAATCTGCTCCTCTCGAAGTTGCACCGCAATCTGATTAGGGCCTTTCCCATTCATGCACAGAGAGAAAATGTACTGGACAATCGATGCCGTTTCCTCATCGGGAATGATCTTGCGCTTGGGGTCAGCAGGGTCTTTCTGATACCCGAAGGGCGGTCTTGAGCCAACCCTCGCTCCGCTTTCCGCTTTGATTTTAGCGGCGGCTTTTCCCTTTTTGCTGCAGTCTTTCGCGTACCACTCGTTGATGATATTTTTGAACGGCGTAAATTCATTGTCACCGTAGAGGCTGTCCACGCCATCGTTCATAGCGATAAACCGCACGCCGTAGCTTGGGAACACGATTTCTGTCAGTCTGTCGACCTCTAAATATTCACGCCCCAATCTGCTCACATCCTTGACGATGAAGGTTGCGACCTCTCCGTTTTCGATGAGCTCCATTGCCTCTTGAAAAGCGGGCCGATTGAAATTTGTGCCGGACGCACCGTCGTCACAGGAATTTCACATTCTCAAATCCATTGTCCTTTGCGTACTTCTCCAGCATCATCCTCTGGTTCTGGATGCTGTTGGAGTCTCCCTGACTGCCGTCGTCCTGGCTCAATCTTGAGTATAAAATTGTATACTTATCGTTTGCCTGTTTCATCTGTAAGCTCCTTTCCGGCAAACCGAATACGGTATTACACATCATACCGCAACGGTTCGCACAAGTCTATGCCAAAGAAAAGATTACCGATTTTGCCCCGCATCAATGAGGCGGAGCAGTTTGTCCGTAGCGGTTTCAGAAGAAACAGGCCGGAAGAAGGAACGGACTTTGAAGGGCTTTCCCTCCAGAACCATCTCTCTTTCCCGGAAGAAACCTTCCTCCGAGATAACGGCCAGCGTGTCGTCAAAGGCGAGTACGGGATAGCCGAAGGGGGATAGGATGTGGGGGTTGCTCGCGGCATAGCCGCCGTTGCATTTGTTTTCTTTCATACTGCATTTCTCCTTTTGAAATTTTCCCCTGCGGATGCAGGGTATGTACTGCCGCCGGAGAAGGGGCGGCAAGGGGAATTTCGTTATTTGAGGTCGTCCACCTTCCTTTCTCCTGCTCTCTTTTCGACCGTGGGAATCGGCTCGGTTTGGGGCGGGAACCCTGCCCAAGTGACGATAGGGTCAACAGGGTCGATATTTTCTACACCGGGGCGGTGTCATTTTTATCGTCACCATCGTCACTGGGGCTGTCGGCATACAGATCGATGATGCGCCTGCCGCTGCTCCTTCGTGTGACAGCCCGGATGCCATGACCGGCAAGCTCCTCCGTGTTCTGCAGGAGCAGCCGGGAAACCATGCGGTCACTGATCCTGTTTTCTTCTCTGCTGATAAGCTCCGAAAGCTCGGCTGGCGTTCCGTGGTATTCGGACTTGTCCTTCATAAAGTCAGAAACAAGAAAAACGATGTCCGGGAGAAGCAGCTCCGGATGCTCCCGGCTGTCGGAAACCAGCTCCCAGACATTGCTTTCATTGCGGCGGAGCCCTAGCTCCCGGTATTCAATATCACGCCCGATGCAGGACAGGGTCGCCCGGCCGCTGCCCCGGCGTTCCTCCACCAGGGTGAAGCTGGTATCTACCGCACCCGATAGGCTTGTGGTTCCTGAGATGCGGTTGAAGGGATTGTCGTCTTTTTGCTTTCTGAGATGGTGGATCAGCAGAATCGCGATCCTGTTTTGATCCGCCAGCCTTTTGAGGGCGGTCAGGTCTGCATAATCATTTGCGTAGGAGTTGTCCATAGCAGGCCTTCGAATCATCTGCAGGGTATCGATGATGATGAGCACCGTGTCGGGATGCTCAAGGATAAACTGCCCGATGCGCTCCTCCAGTCCCTCGCCCAGTCGAACGCTCTCCTCGCAGAAATGTACGTTGGGCGGCGCGTCCTCGGTGATGTCGAAGAGGCGGTTTTGAATGCGCAGGCGGCTGTCCTCAAAACAGAGATACAGCGTCGTTCCCTGCTGTACACGATTGCCCCAGACCTCCTCCCCCTTGGCAACCGTGACCGACAGCCACAGCGCCAGCCAGCTCTTGCCGGACTTCGGCGCACCGGCAAGCAGATGCAGACCGTGGGACAGCAGTCCCTCCACCACAAAGCAGATAGGCGCCAGCGGCTGGTTCATAAGAGTTTCTCCATCGATGGTGTGAAAGCGTTCTGTCATGTTTTTCCTCCTTCTTGGTTTGATTTTGAAAAGTCCCTCTACTATATTCCCGGCCCAGAAGAGGAGTTGAGCCATTAATTCTTGAAATATTTTTATCCCTCTACTATTTATCCCGCTCCGGAGGGTGGTTGGACGGAATTATTTTTGAAACCCATACCCCCCTTACTACTAATCCGGTTTCATAAAGGGGTCTACAAAAACAAAATGCAAAGTGCCGTCCGCTTTTTTGCGGACGGCACTTTGCTGGATTTGGAAAATATCAATGGATTTAGATGCTTTTCGCTCCACAGGCCAAGACTGGACACTGAACGACACTGACCGATTAAGTACCACAAGGATAACAAGGCGCTGGTCGGTATACAGACCACGCTTATTTGATCTGAATTCCCTCTATAAGCAGCCGGATATGCTCTATCGCTTGTTCTTTCAAATCAAAGTCGGGATAGCGGACACACCATTCATAGCTGACGCCACGGATTGCCATTACAAAATGCCGAGAAAGCTCCTCCAACGGCAATGAAGATGTAAGCTCCCCGCGTCGGATGCCCTTTTCTAATACGCCATGAAACAGCGTATAAAGCTCTCGGCTGTAACCTTTCACCGCTTCGGTATCCACGGTTCCGGCCAGCAGCATCTGATAGATCTTTTTCATATTTTCGCAGCCGATGGTATCCATAAGCTCATCGGCTATCTTTTGGGTCAGTGCAAGGAGTACCTCTGAGGCGGGCATATCATTGGGCAGTGCTTCCACAAAGGTTTTGTAATCCGCATCAGCCTTCGCGGCATGGTCTGCAATCAAAATGGCGATCAACGCATCCTTGGACTCGAAGTGTACATAAAAGGCGCCCTTCGTGATACCCGCTTCATCGGTGATGTCCTCTACGTTCACATCGGAGAAATTGCGTTCTGTAAATAACCTTTCGGCAATCTCATACAGCTTCTTTTTGGTTTCCGCACCCTGCACCTTTCGTTTATCTGGTTTTTTCTCTCTCATGTTGCCGCTCCTCTATTGAATTTTTTCAAAAAGTAAAGTATAATAAGCAAAGTAAGTAACCTAGTTCACTGAGTTGGGTCATTTCAATTTTAGTATAGCACCTGACAGCCTTTAATTCAAGCGGTCTATCTAAAACGGTCACAATTTTTCGGATTCTGCCTGACGAAAGTGTATGGAAGCATTTGAAGATTCAGTAGGAGTTTTTTAGGATACGAAATGGAGGAAACGGTATGAGCAAAAGGAAACCAATTCAAAAGCTCACAGCTATGGCGTTGTCCGTCATCATGGTTGTGGGCATAATGCCTGTTTCAGCGGCGGCAGCAGGCATGCCCATTGGCGCAAGCGGTGAGATCACCACCTTTGAGGCGCTGGGGTCGGACATTACGGTGCGGAGCGTGCCGCTCGGCACATCCAAAGCGGATTTGGAGCTGCCGGATACCCTAACGGCGACTATCCGGCTTGCAGTTTTAGACGAAGAACCGGTGTTGGACTCCGGAGAAACTGATGCCAAGCTGGACAGCGCTGATACGGTAAGCGGATCAGCGATTGGCATGGATGAAAAGGTTGATACCGAAGCTGGAGCAGAGGCCGAAATCGCCTCTCCCTCCGATGCACAAGAAACAAAGAGCGATACCAAGGCCGAGCCTGTAGAGAAAACTGTGGACAGCATAGATGAAATTACCGTCCCCCTGCCTGTCACATGGACTTCATCGCCGGAATACAACGGTGAAGTAGCGGGTACATATCACTTCACGCCTGAGCTGCCGGAGGGTTTCACTCTTGCGGCTGGCGCAAAAGAGCCCCAAATTACTGTAACGGTAGGCGCAGCGGTTATCACCGGCGGCATGGTGACGGCCTTTGACGAACTGCCCGACGATATTCGCTGGCAGAACACCATCGCACCGACATTCCCGGAAACCGTAAGCGGTACGGTTGGTAGCGAAGCGGTTCAAATCCCGGTGACTTGGGAGGCCGACCATGATTATGATGCGGAATATCCTCAGCGGGGACTCTATGTGTTCACCGTTGTTTTGGGTGAGGGATATGCCCTTGCGGATGGCGTAGAGCTTCCCCGCATAACGGTCTACATCCCGCAATCAGCCGGCCGAATGCTGCGCATGGCGGGCGGCGGCACAACAGACAGCCCGCTGGAAATCACTACGGCGGCACAGCTTGCCGAGATTGCCACGCTGGTGAATGCGCGGGAAAACGGACTGGAGTTGTTTTTATTTAACGATGCGGGAGCAAAGGTCAGCCTTAAACTGATGAACGACCTCAACCTTTCGGCATACTCTAGCGGAGAGGGCTGGATGCCCATTGGCACAAGCGAATTTCCTTTTACCGGTAGCTTTGACGGTAACGATAAAAGCATCCTTGGCTTGTACATTAACCGAAACGTTGATTATCAGGGCTTGTTCGGCTATGTTGGAAACGAGGGAGCAGTGAAAAGCCTGGGCGTGATAAATGTAAATATCACCGGCCGAATTAATGTCGGCAGCGTGGCGGGATGGGTTCGCGGAACAGTGCAAGATTGCTACAGCACCGGCAACGTTACCGGCAGCAGTTATGTTGGCGGTGTGGCGGGAGAGGTTGACGGAGGCACGTTGGAAAACTGCTATAACACCGGCAGCGTCACCGGCACGGGCTCCGGTACAAGCGGCTCTGTAGGTGGTGTGGCGGGATGGGTTTCCGGCACGGTGCAAAACTGCTACAGCACCGGCAACGTCACGGGTACAGGTGTCGGCATATCTACAGGCGGCGTAGCGGGATGGGTCACTAATACCGGCATAATACAAAACTGCTTCAACACGGGCAGCATTATTGCATCCGGCACAGATACAGGTAATAAAATTTGTGCCGGCGGCGTAGCAGGATGGGTTTATGGCACAGTGCAAAATTGCTACAGCACCGGCAGCGTTACCGGCACCGGCACAAGCACTTATGTGGGCGGCGTGGCGGGCACTGTTTCCGGCACAGTGAAAAGCTGTGCCGCTCTGAATTCTTCGATCAGCGCAGTGGGCTACAATGTGGGCGTGGGGCGCGCGGCGGGCATCGACACCCGCAACCGCCTCTCGGGTAATATGGCCTATAGCGGCATGACAGTCAATGGAGTCATGGTAAGTAGTACCGACACGGACAGCATAAACGGCATGAACGTGGACGCATCAGCCATTCAAACCTTGTGGACGACCGGCGCACTGAGTGATTGGGATTCCTCGATATGGACGCTGTCGGAGGGTAAGCTGCCCGGCTTCGGCACGGCGATTGATATGCCGGAGTATATCGTGGACGGCAGCGACCCAAATTTCTTTGGAGAAGGCACCAGCGAAACGCCTTATCAGATTACCACTCCCGCCCAGCTTGCCAAGCTGGCGGAACTGGTGAATGCGGGCAATGTAAGCTATAACGCCGCGCATTATAAGCTGATGAACGACATAGATCTTTCAGACTATACCGTGGGAGAGGGCTGGGTGCCTATCGGCAACGCATACAGCGGGTCATTTAATGGCACATTTGACGGTAATGGGAATACGATCGCCAACTTAACCATCAACGCTGCCGGCGGCGATTATCAAGGACTATTCGGTAAAATTGAAGGTGGAGCAGTAAAAAACCTCGGTGTTACCGGTGTCGACATCAACGGCGGCAAGAGTGTCGGCGGCATCGCGGGCTTCATGGAAGCCGCCACATTGCAAAATTGTTACACTATGGGCAATATCACCGCTTTAGACTCTGTCGGCGGTGTGGTCGGTTATGTGGACGGCAGCAGCACAGTGGAATACTGCTATAGCACCTGCGATGTCAACAGCACAGGAGAGAGTCCGAGTCAAGATCGAGGCGGTGTGGCGGGATACGTTAATGGTATGGTGAGAAACTGTTATGGCATCGGAAATATTTCTCAGACAAACACAGATCAAAAGGGTTCTGCCGGTGGGGTGGTGGGCAAGGTAGACGGGGGCAATGTACAAGACTGCTACAGCACCGGCAATATCTCCAGGGCTGAAATGGCCGGCGGCGTGGCGGGGGTTGTCATCGCTGGCACGGTGAAAAACTGCTACAGCACCGGCGTCGTCTCTGACAGCTACAAAGCCGGCGGTATAGCGGGTCAAGCCCAAGGTTCGGTCGTCCAAGGTTGGCCCAGGGTAGAAAATTGCGCTGCACTTAACCCCTCAGTCAGTGGTTCAGGCTTTGTCGAGCGTGTGTTTACACTACCTGTTGAGAAAGGGACTCTACGTGGCAATTTGGCTTTTGATGGTGTGGTAGTGTTAAAGAACGGTGGCTCGGAAGCAATCAACAACGATGCAGATGGCGTAGATGGATTGTCCAAAACCGCCGCCGAAATCAGTGCGGCGGACTTCTGGACGCAAGATGCGGGCTTTACGGCAGACTGGAATACCACCGTATGGGAAATAGCACCCGGCAAGCTGCCCATCCTCAAGGGCATTGCGGGGCAGGACGCCTCCATGCCTGCGCACTTGCTTCCGGCGGGCGCGAGCTTCTTTGAGGGCGCGGGTACAAGCGCCAGCCCCTATCTCATCAAAACCGCCGCAGACCTTGCCAAGCTGGCGGAGCTGGTGAATGCGGGAACCTCACCTTATGCGGATTCTGGAAGGTATTACAGGCTGGAAAAAGACCTTGACCTTTCCAGCTATGCAAGTGGGGAGGGCTGGATGCCCATTGGCACCTCTGCAAAGCAATTCAAGGGCATCTTTGATGGCAACAACAAAACCATTACCGGGCTGACTATCACCCGGTCGACGGCTGATTACATCGGCTTATTCGGCTATCTCTACAACGACAGCAAGGTGCTGAATATTAGAATCATCGACGCAAACGTCAACGGAAAAAACCGTGTCGGCGGCGTAGCCGGATATGCTTGGGGTGCGGCAGTAGAGAACTGCGCCGTGATCGGCAACATATCCGGTGTGGAGAGTGTCGGAGGAACAGTGGGCCGTGCCTCAAGCGGTACGGTGCAAAACTGCTACAGCTCCGGTAGTGTGACCGGCAGCGACAACTATGTTGGCGGCATAATGGGGTATCTTGAATATGCTGCTACTACGGTGCAACGATGCTACAGCGACAGCAGCGTTTCCGGAGGGTACTATGTTGGCGGCGTTGCGGGAGACGTTGGAGCTGCTGCTGTGGAAAATAGCTACAGCACCGGCAATATCAAAGGAGTTCGCTATGTCGGCGGCGTTGCGGGAAGCGTCAACAGTGGCAGCGTGCAAAATTGCTACAGCACCGGTAGCGTTCTGGGTACGGATTCGGAGGGGTATATTGGAGGCGTGGCAGGTGTTCTCAGCAGCAGTACCGTGAAAAATTGTGTGGCGCTGAACCCTTCCATCAACGCTGGAGCATATAATTTTGGGCGCGTGGTAGGCAAAACCACTTCCGGTACTCTGTCGAACAACTACGCGTTCAGCCGTATTCCCGGCACATGGGCAAATAAGGGTCTAAATGCAAAAGATGGCGCGGATGTGACCTCACAGACCCTGTTTGGCGGCAACCTCTGGACGACAGCAGGTAATTGGGATACTGCTGCGTGGGACAGCGGCGTTTGGACATTTGCCGACGGCAAGCTGCCCATGCTCACAGGTCTTGCGGGACAAAGCGGCGATGGCGGGCTGTATCTGACAGCGCGGGATATCCAGTATGCCACGGTGGGAGCAACAGACGGCCTCACTTACAACGGCAGTGAGCAAATCCCAGCCTTG
>JAFAGA010000077.1 GCA_023423045.1 Bacillota bacterium
GCCCAAATCATGGATAATAAAATTCACCGGTTCTGCCGGTGGCTTTGTTCCGTATTGGACTCCATCCATTCGCCAGCCCTCTCCCATCGGTTCCATTTCGTAGGCGGCCGCCATGGTGGTTAAGATATTGCTTTCATTTTCCTCCACATAGCAGACAGAAGCCCCCACAGCCGCCAGCCATGCGCAAAGGCTGAAGTGCTATACTAAAGCTGTAATTACGGAAGGAACGGGCGAGGTCTTTTACGATTACACAGTTGATTTGTCCATTCTTAATGTCCGTCAGCATTTTCTGAAAGCTGTCCCGTTCATCATCCGTTGTTCCGGAAATTCCGTCATCCACATATTCCCGGACAATAATGTATTCGTCTCCGTCGCTGAAACTGGCAATATGCCGTTCGATAATCATTCTTTGATTCTTAACGCTTTCCGATTCGTCATAGATTCGGGAATCTTCACGTGATAGTCTGATGTATATGGCCACACGCCATATCCTAAATCTCGTTGGTTTATGTTCTGCGATATCTCTCCGGCTTTTGCGTGCCATCTTTCCCTCCTTCCTATCACATTGCACCCATATGATATCATTTTGGCAAAATGCGAACCATGTTGACATTTTCCATCTCTGTAATTGAGATACTCTCTTGCATCCATCATCGTCCCTTCCTTCCATGTCTATGAATTTTTCCGATTGTCCTATGAAAAATCTTTTGGCGGATATGAGCTTTGATTTATTATAACTTTAAGGAAGTTGGTCTCAGAATTTTATTAACAACATAAAATAATACATAGTTTATCGACTCTGTCGGAGGATTTTCACATGGATTCGAGGTATGACTTTGTACGGCAATCGCTGGAGTTGCATCTTTTTTTCGGAAGAATTATGAAAGAACACTCTTTTTTCCTGGAACTGGGGTTTACCCCGAGAGACAGTAATTATACACAGCAGGCAGATGCTTTTCGAACAGAATTTGACCAACTGTTGTGGGAAGTTGTATCCGTTTCAAATGGAGTGGTGAGCCCTGAGGTACTTAACTCCGGAGAAGTATTTACCCAATATACACTTGATGCCGAGAGGGCTTCTTCGTTCTATACGGGAATAGATATACCGACTGAAATAACAGAGGCAGAAACCGGATTAATGGGGACGGCTTCATCCCCGGTAAATACAATGCTTGAGGAAAGAGTATATTACATTAATCAAAGATATATATACTGGGTATCAGAGCTGATAAGATTTAAGTCTGACATTTTATCAAATGTATTATCCTGCAAAATGTTTACTGTGAATTATCCGCTGCTCATTGATCATATCTTGCGGGAAGCCAGACTCTATTTACAGATGATCCAGAGGCTGCAAAACGGAAATGGATTAAATCTGGAAGAGGATGCCCTGGAACAGGAAGTATTTTGGAACAGGATTATGGCAGAGCATTCAAAGTTTATTCGTGGACTCCTTGATCCTACGGAAGATGAATTAATTGTTACGGCAAATAATTTTGGCAATGAATTTGATCAGCTGACCGCCGAAGCGATCGCTGCCATGGATAGGTCCGCTTCCTCAAGGCAGGTAACCGAGGAGAGCCTGACTGCCACAGAGGCCATTCGCGATTTTAAAGCTCAGGGAACACAGGGTCTCATCGAATGTAAGGTCAAGTCAATCATCATACCTTTATTGGGTGACCATACACTGCGGGAAGCCAACCATTTCCTTCGGCTTTTAAAGATGTTTCGTAAATAAACCTTCCACCAACCATAAAGAAACTCAGTTAGTACACTCTCCACAATCTAGTTTTTGAAAAAGCAAATGGCGGCTTTGAATTCAAAGCCGCCATTTGCGGCCAAAACAATCTTTTAAATCAATAATTTCCAATCCATTTTGATCGTCCAAGGAATTTCACTTCCTTTCATAAGTTTTCCTTAAATTGTAGGTCCGACCGGCCCTACCGGTGCTACGGCTGCACAGATTTATGCTCAAGATCAGAAACCTTTATCGTCCACGGCATTTTGCAATTCTCCTGACACAAATGAAAGGATGTGCTAAAATACATAATAAGATTTTTATATTACATAGACTATTGCATGTCCGAAAACAGCCAGATATTAGTTTGAAATGTGCTATAATAAAAGCGGGATAAGGAAATGCAAGGAGGTGAAAGATCATGACAGATAATACCAGTGGCCTGTATGCCGCTTTTAAAGCGAAGGACGCCCGCTTTGACGGACGTTTCTTTGTAGGAATATCATCTACGGGAATATACTGCCGCCCGGTATGCCGGGCAAGACAGCCGAAAGCCGAAAACTGTACCTTTTATCCAACCGCAGCGGAGGCGGAACAAGCCGGATACCGTCCATGCCTTTTATGCAGGCCCGAGCTTGCTCCCGGCGCCTCAATCACTGATGCCACCTCTAATTTGGTTTACCGGGCCACAAGAATGCTGGAAGAAAATTGCGGAAGCGAGCAAAGCTTAGAAGAAATAGCCGGAAAGCTGGGTTGTACCGCCAGACATTTGCGACGCGTGTTTACAGCCGCATACAATGTACCGCCGGTTCAATATCTGCAAACCTGCCGATTACTCCTTGCTAAAAACCTGCTCACAGATACTGATTTGCCGGTATTGGAAGTTGCAATGGCATCCGGCTTTGGAAGCTTGCGCCGCTTCAATGACCTTTTTAAAAAACAGTACAAGCTTTCGCCCACCGCTTTACGAAAGCATACTGCGGAAGACAAAAAACAGAATGATAACATCACTCTGGCATTGGGCTACCGTCCGCCCTATCAATGGGAAGCCATATTGAACTTCCTTGCCGGGCGTGCAATCGCAGGGGTTGAAGTTGTAAAAAACGGTGAGTATATGCGCACGGTGCATATGGAAAATGCCGAAGGAAGGCAGGTATACGGTTGGGTGCGGGTAAGTCATAAACCAAAAAAGAATGCACTCAGCGTCACCGTGAGCGAAGCTTTATTACCTGTACTGCCGCAAGTATTGGCGCGGATACGGCATCTCTTTGACTTATATTGCGACCCGGATGCGGTATACGAGATACTCCGGGGAATGAACGATATCCGCCCCGGCCTCTGCATTTTAGGAACCCGTGTGCCGGGATGCTTCAACGCTTTTGAAATGGCAGTACGAGCGGTGCTGGGACAGCAGATTACCGTGAAAGCCGCAAGCACCCTGGCAGCAAGGATTGTTGAAGCTTACGGCACACCGGTTCAGACCGGAATCGAGGGATTGACCCATGTCTTTCCTTCACCGGAAGACATATTTGCTCTGGATGGAGCCATCGAAAATCACTTTGGCGTGTTAGGCGTTATAGCTGCACGATCGAATACTATTTATGAATTAGCACGGGCTTTCGTACAAAAGAAAATTGATTTTGATCTCTGTGCCCAACCGGAGGAGGAAATGAAAAAGCTGATGGCGATCCGCGGTATCGGAAGCTGGACCGCACAGTATATCGCCATGCGTGCGATGGAATGGCCTGATGCTTTTCTCGAAACGGACGCAGGGATAAAAAAAGCACTGCAGCCTTTCACATCAAAAGAATTACTGAGCATGGCAGAGGCATGGCGGCCGTGGCGCAGTTATGCCACCGTCAATCTCTGGAATACACGGTAGTGTAAAGTTTGGTATGAAAAACTGATGTAAAAAATATGACCCTTTGAACATTGAAAAAGCAAATATTATGACCAGAAATTTATGCAGTGGTAGGCAGCGCCAACCTTGAGTGCAACAAAAA
>JAFAGA010000074.1 GCA_023423045.1 Bacillota bacterium
AATTTCATTTAATTCATATTTTTTCTTGTTTAAAGTTTTTATTTATGCTATAATGCCAAATTAGGGAGGCATAGCTCAGTTGGGAGAGCGCTTGCTCGACAAGCAAGAAGTCGCTGGTTCAAGTCCAGTTGTCTCCATTATTTTATTCATAATTTATTCAAAGTACTCCGGTCAGGACCGTAGCTTCTCCGTTCTGACCGGAGTGTTTTTTATTCCGCTGGTGCGGCACTCCCTTGATTCGGGACTAAGTCACTGCCTAAATCAGCCGCCACCATTGTTTTGCTGGCAAATTTATTCCCGTCCCAGCTCATCAGATTAGCAATATAGCCCAGAGTGTCGCTGTTTCTCTCGCCGATGATGCGCTGAAGTGCAAGCAGATCAAAGCTTCCGTTTCTCTCGTTTCCGACGATCGGTATGCCAACCCCCAATGCAAGAACTTCACCCTGCACCGGATTTAATAATTCTCCGCTTTCATTATAATACTGGGATATATAATCATGGCCCATGCGGCTGATGTCCAGAATAAACAGCTTATTCAGTGCAGCATTTTCTATGCTTACCGTATAGAAATCATTATAATCCACCTGATATTGAAATGCCGTATTATATGCATCACTTGAAAATATTATCTCCGGATTATTATCCCGATAAGTATATATTTCAAATACACCGTACCCGCCGCTGCCCCCGGTCTCTGCGCTGATCATTATATCCTCGGATCCGGTACCGGTAAAGTCTCCCAGAAATAAGGTCGGGTTATATCCGGATATCTCCGTGGTTATCCTTTCTATGGATCTGCGATCTCCATCCGTGATTTCAAACCAGATATTACTGATATAAGGTGAATCCTCTGTTGATTCCCCATACATCGACACCTTATCCTCCATACCGTCACCGGTTACATCCCCGCTTTTCTCATCAATCAAAAACTGCTGTGTCGCTGATACGGTATTCTCACCGGTTATCCCGGGTACTTCCACGTTATAGTCCGCAAAAATCCCCCAGTTCTCCGCCGCATGATAGATTGGGTTATCTGATAAGAAGAACACGGTAATCGGAGCCCGGTCCAGCTCCGGACGCACCTCAAACAGTCCTTTGTCACTGCATCTGACTGCTCGTAATATTGATGGCAGCTCCTCCCTGAGGATATCACTGCTCATACCGGCAATCTCCGGAGCTGTCTGCCCATCCTCCTGAAGGTATATATAATACCGTAAACCATCCTTTGTAAGAGACCATTCACCCAGCACCGCATCTCCGATTGAATTGATTTTATCATAGGCATACTCTCTCCCTATAGCTATGAGTGTTTCTGCTGTAAGCGCCGACTGTGTCAATGTATATCGTCTCGGTACAATTGGGAAAGTCCCGGCTATGCCTTCGTTGAATTTCACTGTCAGGTTTTCAAGGTTAATCCTGTTCATACAACCAGCTCCATATAATATTCAATATAAATATTATATACCTGCCATAGCATTATGTTCGCCCTTACGGGAATTTTAAGAGCCGGCTATCCCTCTATCCAGGCACAAATAAAGACAAGCGGCAAGCCGCTCGTCTTTATATTAGCGATGGGTTCTGGGCTTTGCTAACTACCCCCATGTTAACGCATCTCGTATATAAACTCTTCCTTATCCACCATAAAAGTCAGTGTCAGCGATTTCTCGCTCTCCTCTACTTCTTGAGGACAATCAATTAAAAACCTGACTCCTAAGGATTCCAATGGTTTAATGGAAGTAATACTGGCATAGGTAAATCCGGTTGTAGAATCTTCCGGAACAGGACTGCTGGTATAGGTGTAGCCGTCATTATAATCCGCCTCAATCTTCATTATTTCATCCGCACCCAGGTTTTGCTTCTGTACATTTTTCACATCCGTATCGATGTGAATATAAACATTTCCTGAGTCGGCAGGATAATGAGTATAAAAACTCCCAATATCATCAGGCAGTATATCATAACTGAATTCTACTTTTTTTATTGTTATTTCTGCTCTGTCAGTTTTTATCGTGTCTCCTACTTGAATGATGCTGGCTGTCTTCTTTTGCTTGTCCTCTTTTTTATTTTTCTCATTGTCACCATTATCATCTTCTGATACCTTTGCTGCCGTATTTGCTTCTAATTTTGCTCTCAGATCAGCGTTCTCCTTTTCAAGCTCAGCTATTTTTTGTTCCAGCTTTTTTATATCCGTCTGTTGAACGCTTGCTTGCTGATCGCTTCTTGGATTGGCTGAACAACCTGCCAACACTATTGATATGAGTAGTACTAATAATAATATCTCTTTTTTCACAACACTACCCCCTCGTATAAAATATATGCTATCCCATATTTTACAATAAAAGTTTAAAATTTGCAATGAATGCTTTCTAATTATCTAGGAAGATAAACTATTACTATTTAATTTCATATATTGTTATAATTAGATTTATGAGGTTAATCATGATAATACATGTTGTTGAGAGCGGTGATACCATTCAAACTATAGCCGAATATTATGGGATACCTGTAGAAACATTAATACGGGACAATGGACTCGACAGTCCTTATAATTTGGTTACAGGACAATCAATCATTATTATTGAACCTGAAATTACTTACACAGTAAAAGAGGGGGATAGCTTAGATAATATTGCTAATTATTATAATATATCCATAATCCAATTATTAGCCAATAATCCTTATCTTTCAGATAGAGAGTATCTATACCCGGGAGATGTCATTGCTATTAGCTATAATAAAAAAGGCAAAATTACAACACATGGAAATACTGTCCCCACTATAAATACAAGAACCCTACGAAAAACACTTCCATATTTAACTTATCTTTCTATCTTGAACTATACAGCTACAAAAGAGGGTGAAATAATTTCTTATTATGACGATACTGAAATAATTCAGATTTCAAAAACTTATGGCGTAGCTCCGCTTATGCTATTATCAACATTAACGATCCAGGGAGTGGCTGATCTAAGGGTGGACTTTGATTTATTATTGAACGAAGATTTCCAAAACAAACAAATAGAAAACATTTTAACCATACTAAAGACAAAAGATTACTATGGCTTAAATCTTTCATTACAATATATCAGCATATCCAATATCCAGCTATATGACAGTTATTTCTCAAAAGTAACAAATCGATTGAACGAAGAAGGATACCAGGTATTCGTAACAATAAATCCTAATATATCAGCAATCAATAACAGCATAGACTTCCAAAAAGTCGATTATTCTCTTATTAACCAATTAGCACAGAATATAATATTTATGACTTATGAGTGGGCGTTTAATATCAATCCGCCATCACCCATCAGCTCAATTTACAATACCGAAATTTTTTTGAATTATATTCTAAAGTTTATTCCTCCTGAGAAAATAATTATTGGTATCGCCACGGTAGGATATAATTGGGAGCTGCCATATATTCCAGGTATCTCTAATGTTCGTTATATTTCTTTTGACAATGTCAGCAATTTTGCTTATAGCTATGGCTCCGTAATTTACTATGATGAAATATCTCAAACGCCTTATTTTACCTTTACTTCTGAGGCTCCTTTAAATCATATTGTTTGGTTTATCGATTCTCGAACAATTAAAGCTACCTTAGATTTAGTATCTAAACATAATTTAAAGGGAATAAGTATATGGAACATAACTGTTTTTAATTCACAATTATGGCTCATTATAAATTCTCAATATGATATTGAGAAGGTTTTTATTTAAATCAATAAGTAACGACGGCATCATAATTAACGAAGTTGCAACACGAAATGCAACACAAATAAAAAAGCCCCTGATAATTCAGGGGTTTTATAGTCGAGGCGACGGGATTCGAACCCACGGCCTCTGCGTCCCGAACGCAGCGCTCTACCAAACTGAGCCACGCCTCGATTTTATGATTTCGGTGCCTTAGGTAAGCACTGCATTAGTTATTATCTATCAAAAGAGGTAAAAAGTCAACTACTAATTTAACTTTTTTTATTCTACTTTTTTTATTCTAAAAGATCATTGGAGTAAGGGTCAAACCATTTCTCCACACTTTCTGCTGCCTCCGGTCTTGCAAAATAGTATCCCTGAATATAATCGCATCCTATATTCGCAAGGGTTTGCTTTTGTTTCTGGGTCTCAACTCCCTCTGATACCACCTTCAGCTCAAGATCGTGTGCCAGCTCAATGATGCTTCTAATTACCCTGTTTTCCATTTCCCCATCAAGAGCCTTTCCCAAAAATGACTTATCAATTTTTAATACATCAATAGGAAGCACGGTCAGATAATTCAATGATGAATATCCTGTGCCAAAGTCATCGAGAGCTATGCTGATACCAAGGGATTTTAATCTTTTGAGTATCTCAATATTATCCTCTGAAGAATCCAAAAACACACTCTCTGTAATCTCCAGTTCCAATTGTTTCACTGGAAACCCGGTCTGAGCCAAAACATTCTTCACTTGCTCAAAGAAATTCCCATCATG
The DNA here is from genome assembly GCA_023423045.1 of Bacillota bacterium. Lineage (GTDB taxonomy): Bacteria > Bacillota > Clostridia > Lachnospirales > Lachnospiraceae > Mobilitalea. The sequence goes on from JAFAGA010000074.1 coordinate 4,473, forward strand.
CAGCTGATGCACTGAAATATTGACAGAAAGCTTACCTATATTATATCCACGGTCTATCCAGCTCTTTCCCTGGATACATGCATTTTTTAGCATCCAATTGCCAAAGGGGATGATTAGCCCCGTGTATTCGGCAATCGCAATAAATTCAAGGGGTGAAATCATCCCCAGCTCCTGTGACCGCAGCCTGGCCAGGGCCTCAATGCCCCTTATGCTCTGATTTACCAGATCATACTGCGGCTGGTAATGAATGATAAAGTCATCTTCTATCAATGCCTGCCGGATACATTCCTCTATCTTGGATTTTCTGATAATCTCCTCATGCATATGAGCATCATAAATACAATACTGGTTCTTTCCGCTTTCCTTGGCTTTGTTAAGAGCCGTATCCACATTGCGAAGTACATCATTTGCAGTTTGCCCGGGTTCAAAGCGGCAAACCATACCGATGCTGGCCGATACATAAACTGATTTCTGCATCAGCTCAAAAGGTGAGCCAAAAATGCCGAGAATGCCCTTGCAGAGTATTTCCAACTCCTTTATACTCTTATGATCCCTGACTAAAATCAGAAATTCATCCCCTCCAAATCTTGCTACCATGTTATCAGGCCCCATGATTTGCAGTAATCTGCTTCCTACCTGCTTCAATAATTGATCACAAAAATCAAGTCCAAGCAGATCATTATGGATCTTGAAATTATCTAAATCAATCATTAAGATCGAATCCCCGTTCAAAGCTTCGTCCCCGCTCCTTAGGACCTCTTCCAGCGCTCTCATGAACTGCACCTTGTTCGGCAGGCCCGTCAGCATATCGTAAAATGCCATGAATTCTATTTTAGATTCTCTCTGCTTTCGCTCTTCAATGTTGGTTACCGCCCCTGCAACCTTATTTGGGACTCCATCACTGTCGAGATAAACCCTGCCCCTGTTCAGCACCCAGGTATAGGCATTTTCTTTATTCCTGATCCGGTATTCTCTGTGAAACTCCCTTATGGAGCCTTCCAGGCATAGCTTGAACTCTTTCAATACCTCCGGGTAATCCTCCCGGTGAATGGTCTCTTTCTGCAGAATTGCTTCGAGTCCCCTTCCCTCCAATGCATTGCCGGTAATCTCAATCCATTTATCCGAAGTCACAATTTCACCTGATTTGAGATTCCATTCCCATAGAGCATCATTGGCACTGTCCAAAGCCAGCGTATAGCTCTCCTTCAACCGTTCCAGTTCCCTGTGGAGTGCGGCAAGAGATTGAAGATTTTTATCCTTTTTGAAAAGGCCCGCCTGCATATAAACGAGAAGCCCCATAAGGGACAAAACAATCAGCATTATGAATAAAATCATGATATCATTGGCCTTGATACTCGCTTCTTTTCTCCACAGCTTCATCGTCCACTCATTATCCATGACCGGAACCGGGGCCGAATAGATGTCTTTCTCCAGTCCTGGAGAAGCTCCCCAGAAGATTTCCCCCTTTTTGTTATAGAGGGCTATCTGGAATGCCTCCATTCCCACTCCCTTTGTCACCTTATCCATGCAGGAATTCAAATCAAATACTGCCACAAAAAAACCGTCAAACTGGTCCTCCCTGTAAAGAGGATAGCGTACGACCAGGCCAAGCAGCTCATCTGTATTTTTCAGGATATAGGGATCATTTGCCGTCATCATCCGATTTTCAATGGCCTTATTAGTGGCTTCTTCTGTTTCCGGCCTCTCCCGTAAGGAGGAACCCAGAGTATATGCATAGGTATCCGGAAACACCATATCCGTCACAGTTTCTTTGTTTTTGTGCTGAAGGTAAAGAATGTCTTCATTCTCCCTCATATATTTGTCCGCTAAAATAACAAACTTATGCCGGTCAATATTTTTATCTATTTCATAATTATAGGCAAGAGAAATCAGAACACCTTCCGCCATTGTAATGTGCTGCTGCAGAGAGTGGGACACGGATTGTCCGATATTCGTAAGCTGATAGTGATCCTCCGATCTTCGATAACGTGCAAGGAAGAAGATCAGGGTGAGAAAAATCACAAGCATAATGATTAACTGTATTTCTAAATATCTGGCGTATTTTTTTATCATAACTGCACCTCAGTATTAATTATCCATAGAAAACATGGGGTCTTATCTAAAGATATAGATTGTATTGCGTATCTTCTTCGCCTCATACAAGGCATGATCTGCATTAACAAAAAGCCGGACCGCATCAATCTTTCCGGCACATGCCGACAGCCCAAAGCTGGCTGTCAGCTTTAGGTCAGGATATTCCTCAAAGCTCAATTCGTTGAGCCTCGTCAAAAGCCGTCCGCAAACGGCTTCCGCCTCTTCCATGTCTATACTTCTGAATAAGATACAGAACTCATCTCCCCCATAGCGAAACGGCGTAAGTGTTGAATTTTCCTCCTTCAGAATTTTTGCGAATTCTGTCAAACAGAGATCTCCGATGTGATGTCCCCATTTATCATTAATTTTTTTGAATTTGTCAATATCGACGATAGCCAGGATATATTTACCGTCGGATGCATTATCATCATCCACATCCTTAAATGCGGCGTGCAGCGCCTTCCGGTTATAGATACCGGTTAATTCATCCATATGAAGGCTTTGCTGCAGCTGCTGCCTTTCCACTTCCTTTTGAATACTGGCCGCATTCTTCTCCTGCTCAAACCGGATTACGATCATACAGGCAATGGAAAAGGCAAACAATACACAGAGGGAAATCATGAAATCACTGAAGCGGTAAGTATCATGAAAAATACTGACCTTATCCGCATCCCATGCGATGAACAGCTCAGAGAGAACAATAGCCAGAATGCTCACCCCTGCGGTAATGCTGGTCACGAGGTAATTCGCATAGATGGTTGTCAGCATAATTGCTATTGCAAAAATATAGAACACAGACACGAATGCACTGTGCACCGTAAAAAGTATGAAGCAGAGACCGATAAATATAAAGGAGACAGAATAAATTTTCACCTTTTGCGAAAGGCGCTTTGACTTTATAACCATTGTATCAATTATGATTAAAAGAATATTGATGCCACTGGGAATAATTAAAAATTTCCAGAAGAATCTTTCTACGGTAGTTGTCAGCATGTCGGAATTAACCAGATAAATTCCCAAAACACCTTCCACAATAAATGCAAATACGGCCAGTACAATGGTTGCTTTATAATGAAGCGAAAGCCAGTCTCCGTCAATTCTCACATATTCTCTCTGTATCTCATCTATATGCATATCTTCAAAATCAAATTTATCCGTTTTCAGCCCAAAATGCATCCTCTCTCGTTCCTCTCTGCATAACTTTACCCTTATGGCTATCCTCTATGACAGCCTTCGCCTGATCAAGCCATTTTTGTAGATTTATGGCGTCTTTTGTCCTGCAAATTTATTCCTATATCTTACCATAGTAACAGGCATTTTTCAACAACAGCATAACAGCAGTACGCAAACAACGAACGGCACGCTTTGCGAGCCGCTCTCATGTTAAAAAGAGTCCTATAGTTTTTACGCTATGGACTCTGTTGATATGAGGATAATATCCTCTTTTCTATATTCTTCTCATTTTCTTCCGTATGCTATCAGTAATCCGGTCACCTTCAAAAACGACTTGTTTTCCTTCTTTTTAAAATAATCAGCTATCTTTGCCCGCATTTTTATATATGCTTCTGCCTGTGCCCTGTCGATCCCCCGATTCATAAAGTATTCAATTATGCTTTCATCGCCGGATATGCTGAAGGATTTGTCCATGCCTTGAATATCAATAAAATCCTGCACTGCCTGCCCATAATCCGGTCTGTCAGAATTCACAAGCATTACTCTGTCATTCATACGGACATCAACATCATGTAAGCCTAACTGCCGCATATAGAACGGCAGCCTCATTCCGATTGCATAATCCCTGCCCTCGCATACCAATTCCTTTTTCCATAGTTTATGGAAATCAAAGGCTGTACAAAGGTAATCATAATCGAGGCCGTCTATGTAAAGTCCATCATTTTCAAATTCCCTGTTCACATCAACACATATGATAAGGCCGCCCTTTTTAACAGACGCTATCATTTTTTTCATAACCTCCAATGGTCTGTTCATATGACGTAATCCAGCCTGGATAATCGCTATATCATATTTTTTATCCGATTCAAAGGAGTAGATATCTGATATTAGAAACCTTGCATTATAATCGGTATTCTCAAATTTGAGCCTTGCCTTATCTGTAAAATACTCATTATCTATTCCGGTGTAAGTGCTCCCCTTTGGCAAAATATCAAGCAGCTGCCGCCCCAGGTATCCCTCACAGCATCTGAAATCAATTACATCAACCGGAGCTTCCACTTTCCAGACATTTCTCGCAAGAAACTCAAGATAATCGTCATTCCAGAAATATTTCCTGTTTTTATAAAGACTTTTTTCCTTACCGTTTGAAGTATCATGGTTGTCCGTGTTGCTTGGTATGTAGTCTTGCCGGCGCAAAGGTTTTACTCCCAACAGTTCATCAACTGATACATTGAAATACTCTGCTATATCCGGCAGCAGTGTAATATCAGGCATCGTTATGCCGGTCTCCCATTTACTGACGGATTGAAATGACACCCCCAGAACATCTGCCAAATCCTGTTGTCCTATCCCTTTTTGCTTTCTTAATTCTGCGATTTTAAGTTTCACTGTTGCCATAGAATACCTCCGCTCAAATATTTAATGACTTAATGTTATCAAAAACATACTGCCAAGGCTATAACGTAAGCGGAGAATTAATTCGCTTTTTGGTTGAATAATATGCCTTTCTATTTTTAAAAAGTAAAGTTGTAATTCCCATGCTTATCCGTATGCATACTTCAGATCAACCGAACCGCTGTTTCGGAAGACCTGAGCAGCAATTCGGTTGAACCTGCATGAAATCAGCATTACTTAGATGAATTTCTCACAATTGCCTAAGGTGGTCCAACTCATCCCGCCTGTGCCTGTGTTTGAAAAACACAATACAGGTGCTGCTATAATACTAAAGGTTAATGACTTCTCTCTTGAAATTCAGGACTGTGCATCTGATATCATTATAGAGAAGACACTTCGTGCTCTCCAAACGTATGTTTGACAATATTTCTAATGCACAGGGCATATACAAGGCTATTAACCTAATAACATTGTTTGACCAGAAATATAATACCACAATACATTACAATGAAGATATTATTATCCACATATTTTTTTCATCATATCCTTTGACTATTCCTTTTATAGTATCCAAAGGGTACTTACTATACGCATTATTTTCTTTCTTATCAACATATAAACCTTTAACCTCGCCAATTTGCATAATAATCCCTTGCGGATAAAAGTATTTAATTTTACCTTCTACAATATTGCCAATTTCGTATTTTTCTTTTTGAATTTCCCAAAGGTTACGATAAGGTTTTGTTTCATTACTCCATACCTTTTCAAATTCTTCCATAGATGCTTCAAGTATTTCACCTTCTAGATCCTCAACATCAAATATTCCTTCTGCTAGGCAGTCTTCTATGCAAGAAATCCTAATAACATTACCTACCTCCTTAATTACTTGCCTCATGGCAATATTATCATCTGAAACCTCTATCCAATATTGTTCCTCTTCTAAATTAATTAGCCAATATTTCATTATCTTTTCCTTTCTATTTAACTCCAACTTTTCCCGAACTAACTATCCGCCCAGTTAAATCTAGTGGTAATTCATTTGGTATCACAAAAATTCCTTCTCGCCCATTTATTAAATTTAAACCACTAACATCTATTTCTACGTAATTTGTGTATTTATACTTATTTGGAATATTTACGAATTGCTTAGCCAACTGTGATGGTGTTTTCGAATCTGGTGCAATATCAGATAAATATTGACCATTTCCATACCTTGCATCCTTTGGGTTATTTGCTTTCAACGATGGATTTAACTGATTTGATTCAATTATTCCATTCATACCACTTTCATTTGTATAATGATATAGTGTTCCAGCCTGAGAGCCACCCTCATAGTTACCTTGTGTCCCAATGTTTATGGAGCCTGTTTCATTTTTTAAGATACCCGCAAATGCCTTTTTTGCTCCTTCTGCTATTTTAGTCATGCCTTTGCTCATGCTGCTATAGGCCTTTTCATCTAGCGCTCTTATCTTTGCTCCGTATTTCGAACCGGCAATCCAAGACCTCCTCCGATGGCTCCCCCCGCGATTCCTCCGGTGATCGTGTCTTTAGCGAGACTTCCCATATCAAAGCTGGTTTTTTCTTTGGTTACCAGATCCCAGGATTGGGTTGCTACATTTGCCGTCATACCCGCGGTGGCTCCGGATACTCCTCCCACCATTGCTCCCTGGGCTGTCTGCCTGAGTGCCTGGGAGGCTATGCCATCCGTCAGTGCTTTTACAGGTCCACTGACCGCTCCGGCTGCTCCAAAGCTGATTCCTCCAGTTAATGACGACACTGCCAATTCCTTCATACTAAAGTCTTTGAAGCCGCCGTTCCTTATTACCTGATTCGCCGTATTTCCTACTGCTGATGATACAAATCCGGCTCCTGACATTGCCACAGTTCCCAGTCCCAGCCCTCCCGTTAAGCCGGCCACTCCTCCTATTACCGCTCCCTGAACACCGGAGCCTACATATTTCCTCCAGTTGTCTTTTGTGAGGTTTCCTGTTATTGCATCTGATATCATAGCTCCGCCTGCGCCGATGAGAAATCCTACCCCGGCTCCGATTGCTCCTGATATCAGGGTGATTGCGTGTCCGGCGGGGTCATAGTACGAGATCGGATTATTATGGCAATATGTATACAGGTGCAGGCTCAGAGGGTCCTTAGGATCTCCGTGATAGGTATCCTCCTGTAAAAACCTGGTGGTTACAGGGTCATACATTCTTGCATTGATATAGTAAAGACCCGTTTCTTCATCATACTGGTATCCGGCATATAGAATACTGTTATCCGCCGCTCCGGTTGCTTCCAGGATCTTTCCGAAGGCATCATAATAATAGGCTGCCGCTATGGTTCCATCCGCTGTGATCAGGGCAGTTACATCCGCATGCCCGTTGTAGAGGTAATAGTAGGTTTTGCCGCTTGTTTCTCTCATCAGGAGGTTGGTGCCATAGATATTCCATGCTTTTTGGTTACCGTTCCCGTCTGTCTCCAGGATTACCTTGTCCGCTTCGTAGAGATAATAGGTCTGTCCCCTGCTTCCGTCTGCTGTTATGACTTCTTTGACTACACGGTAGCCTTCCGCATTATAACTGCTGTTCACGGCAGTTCCGTCTCCGGTGATGCTCCTGATCAGCTGGTTATACAGGTCATAGGTATTCTCAAGAACGGTTATTGTCGAGATTAGCATAGTTCCGTTCTGGTATGCTTTGACTACGGTTTTTAACTGGTTACCGTTGCTGTCATAGGTATACGAGGTTGCTTTCGTAAGTACATTATTTACCTTTTCGGTAATGGTTGTCAACCGGTTTCTGGTGTCGTAGGCATAGGTGTTTACTGTCGTCACCTTGCCGCCGGTCGATGCGTCACTATATACTACGGTCTCCGTTTCACGGTTGCCTGCCTTGTCATAGGTGTAGGCCGTGCTCCTTCCGATGGGTTCGGTTACAGTGAGCAGGCGGTTTAATGCGTCGTAAGTGTACGCCGTGGTTCCTTTTTCTGCTCCCCCGATGATTTCATGCTTGGTCAGCTGGTTGCCTGCCCTGTCATAGGTATAGGTATAGCGGTCCAGGACGCTGCCGTTTGCCGTGGTATTAACGAGGGTTGTTACCCGGTTGTTCCTATCGTAGGTGTATTCTTCCCTGGTGCCGTTACTGTAGGTGATGCTTGCCCTGTTTCCGTTGGCATAATAGGTATAGGAGGCTGTCTCTGCTCCTATGATGACTCTGGATAGTCTGCCTGCTTTATCGTATTCCCTGATACTGGTATTGCCTTTGGGATCAATTGATTTTTCTCTGTGGCGGCCTTCTTCCGCTCCTTCTGTGAGATCGTAGGTGAAGGTAATGGTCCCGATATTCGGCACTGTCTTAGTCAGAACTCTTCCCTTCTCGTCATAGGTCCGGGTGGTGGTCCCGGTTTTATCCGTCATGGTGAGCAGGTTTCCATTAGTGTCATAGGTATAAGTGTACTCTGCTCCGCCTGTTTCTTCCGAGATAAGGCTGCCATGGATGTTGTAGCGATAGGTTGTGGTATTGCCGTTCCTGTCAGTCCTGGTTTTCACCGTTTTGTCGGCGTGATAGGTATAGCTTTCCTTCCCGCCGCCCGCATCGGTTTCTGTCAGGAGAAGGCCCGCTGCATTATAGGTGTAGGTGGTTTTGTTCCCTTTTCCGTCGACCTTGGTCAGCATGCTGCCGTTCAGATCATAGGTATAAGCGGTGGTCTCTCCCTTGGCATTAGTTACCGCACTCAAGCGGTTGAAGACGTTATAGGAATAGGTGGTTTTATTTCCGTCGCCGTCTGTTGTTGCTGCGATATTTCCTGCATTGTCATAGGTCTGGGAGGTCACATTGCCTTCCGGGTCAGTCGTGCTGAGGAGGCGGTTGTTCCTGTCGTAGGTAAATGCGGTTACATTGCCCAGTGCGTCATAAGCCTTTACCTGTACATGGTTGTTGTTATATTCGTACTGTTCCAGGATGGCGCCGTATGGATCCGTCTTTTTAACCAGGCGGTTGAGCGTATCGTAGGTATTGGTGTAGGTGTTGCCCAGCCAGTCGGTGGTTCTTCTGTACAGGATTTTTTATTTACAATTTATAATTTTTTACAACAGGCTCTCGCTTATATCAAACAGGCTGTCGGATATACGTATTAATATATCGCTAATATTGCAGTAATATTAGGATGGGGAGATACATTAATACGCATATCTGACAACCTGTCTCTTTTTGATGGATTCGCTTTGAGCTTTACAGAATTACCCTTCTTCCTATAATCTTAAATTAATTGATCTCATTCCAGCTTAATATTTCCCATCCGCTTCCCTCCGGACTAAGAAAATGGGGCGGTGCATCGTAATTCATTCTTGTGTCATGTGCATAATCTTTGCTATAACCTGATGTTGTGACATTAGTCGTAGTACTAAACCTCCCAACAGTACCGCGCTTATTCTGTATAATCGCACCTCTGACAGTCAGTACTCCCGGGGTGGAGGGAGAGGCTGTAGACGGATTTGCTCCGTTCATAAATACCGAATTAATAAAACTTCCATTGATTGCCATTAAAGCCGCATAGACTCTAAAATCTCCTACCGCCGAATTTATATTGTCTCCATCAAACCACCCCTTCGTTAATATCGCCACATTGTGATCCGCAATTAATCCAAGCATATCAGCCTCAGCATTGCCTGCGGTTTCATTCACTGTAATTACGCCGGTAGTTGTATTTAAGGTAATGGTTGTGTCTTTATATGTGACCCCATTCGTAACGCTTGCCGATGTGAAGGTGGATACCGTAGGATCATATCCCGTTATATAGATATCATGCTTTGCTGCCACAGTTAACCTTCCGTTAAGTTTCCCCCCGATGAATACATTCCCATTTTCATTGTCAAATTTGTCGTTATAATTAAATCCATTTTTTTCATTCACATAGATAACACCATTTGCAGGCAGCGGACGTGTCACGATAGCAGGAGTATAATTGGGATTCCATATGGTTACTGTTCCGTTGGCATTAAGGCGGATACTGGTCCGTCCCTCATAATAATAGCCGTCACTGTCTAATCCATAGGTCATAAGCTCTGAATTATTCGGAGGCATATCAATCGTTGATGTTAACTGTTCATAGCCGGCATGGAAAATCGGATAATCCGCTGTCAAATTGGTCCTGGGGTTAATGCCCTGCACTGTGGTTACCTTCCCCCAGAAGTTCGGATGCCCGCTCACACTTAGCTTTGTATTGGTATGATAGGGCCCATAACAGTTTTCATGCCCTGACCAATAGATACTATCCGGATCCTCATCGGAAAAATAGATATATTGGGTAAAGCTTCTTTTCTGAAAGGTTGCTTCCACTGCTTCTATGACCTTTGGATTATTTATCTTCCAGCCTGTGGACTTTACCGTTTTAATATTGGCGTCATCCGTAATGCTGACCAGCTTAAATACGCCGGACGGATGATCCTCCGGATAAGCAGTGTCCGTGTTCATTGCAATAGAGCTGCCTTCCTTATTCAGATGCCATAAATATTTATTCAGGCCTGCGTCAGCTGCATGAAGTGCGCTCGTATCATTCTCAAAGTAAATCTCTTCCTTTGTCTGTGTAGTCGCCAACGACGTCACCGCCGTAACCAGGATCATCACAATCACCATCACTAATAATACGGTGGGTAATGCGAAGCCCTTGTTCGATAATCTAATTGGTTTCATCATTCCATCGCTCCCTTACTTCTTACTGATATGCTCGTAACAACACTGACCGGAGCCTCATCCAAAGAGCTGTTCTCATCCTTAATTTCAAGCTTTATCCCAATCTGCTTGCCGCTTATTGTGAAGGCCGGAACCACCGGTGTCGCAGATGCATTGAATATCTTATCCGCCAGTACGGTCCAATCAGCCGGTGTATTTCCCAATTCGGCAGTCCCCATCTTTAACTGCTTATCCTCTACTTTATACCTTACCAATTCCATTGTACCGTCATTATCGATGTCCGTATAAACATTTAATGTCATTCCCCCATTCGATACCTCCGCTGCCAGATGTCTGGTAGCGCCGATCGTCACCGATTTCGCTTTTCGGATATCATCCGCCATAGACATGACGGTCCTCCTTGCATTTAATTCGGCCTGATAATGCTCCTGTACAAAATAGTGGGATTTCATGGAGAAGCCAAAGAAATAATAGATCGTTGCCATTACTCCGGACAGCAGTGCAACTGCAATGATAAGCTCCACCAGCGTCAGTCCGCGATCATTCATTTTTATCCGCATTCTACTATCCACCCTTTTAACCTAATTGACATAATTGTCTTTTGTTATCGGTATCAGCTCTGAGGCATTGTCCGGTAATATCTGTCCGTCGTAGAAATAATAGCCGCCGGGGCTTATCATTTCGCTGCCCTCGACCACAAGCGGTTTTACAAAATAAACCTTCCCATACATCTTGCCGGGGTCTGCCAGTCCCTCTATTGCACTGCCCGGAACATTATGTGCGTTTGCTCCGTTTGTAAATACCGTACTTAATGTTATTTTACCTTGATTTGCACCAGGTGCAGCTGTTTCTATCTGCACCCTCCCGCGGAAAACGATAATTCCTGCATTTAATCTTAAATCCGCAAAATCACGAAGCAGTAATCCCGGATTTACTGCTGATCCTGTATTCTCAATATACAATTCATCTGCATCAAAATCCGATACGGCACCCGTCTGCATGACAATGGTATCCTCCGGGTCTGCTGTGGCAAATATTGCATTATTCGATGTATACGGGCCGGCGCCTGTAACAATCTCTCCGTTGCTCTCTGTCCAATTTGCCCCGATACCGGATGGTGTGGGAGGAATTACTCCAAAATAGCAGGTGAGTATTTTCACCGTTCCCGGTGCATTAAAGGTACCTGCCCACGGTATCTCCGTTCCCCCACTTGTCTCATATGCTCCAAAATAAGTGCTGTTCTCCATTGAAATATCTGTAACAGTGTAGGCACCGGAATACCCTGCTCCGACCGGCCATAATTCTCCAAAGAGATTCTGTGACAGACATCCCGGCGACGCAAAATCCGAAACGCCGAAACTCTGATCAATGGCCGTACCATAGGGAACATCGATCTTTATTATTCCTGTCTGGGAAGCTCCCAGAGTGATTGCATTGCCTTCCAGACTTTTCAGACGAATATCCAGGTAACAGGGATATTCTACCGCTAACTCCTTTACTGCGGTTTCACCGTTTATTATAGTTGCTCCCCAGCTATCCGAGACTCCCGGGAGAAGAATCATGCCTGCCGTGGAAGGAGCCAGTTTCACACTGTAGGCTCCCGGATTAAGACTAAGAAATCTCGCAATTCCGTTTGTGGAGGTTTGTACCTGTCTGGGTGCGCTTGGTCCCGAAGTAAGGCTTATCTTAATCCCGGCCACCGGAACAATATCGGAAGGGTTCTCTTTCCAGCCCCGGACCATACGAAGAGCAATATTAGCGCCGGTAAGAAGCGGCTGCGACGAATCTCTGGTCACATAGGTATCGATTACCTTGGTTAACTCGCTCTCTCTTCCCGGTATCTGCGGAACAACCTCAACCCTGATGCTTTTGTAGTCCCAATCCACATCGCTCAATTCCCATCCGCTCTCATCCTCCCAGTTAATGGTGGTATTGATAAGATAGGTTACACCATCCACGGTTTTGGTCTCAGCTTGGAGAATTTCACCCTTGGGATCACCATAAATCGTAGTCGCACCCACCACATGCTTTGTACCTATATTGGCAAACGATAAGGCTCTTATGTATTCAATTCTGTCATTTGCCAAATTGGTTGCCGCCATTACATATTGGTTGTCCCGTGTGGCTTTAATTGAGAATACGAACGCCCATAAGGCCGCCGAAGCAATTAAGGATAAAATAAGCATTGCTATAATAACTTCCACCAGGGTAGCGCCAGAGTTATTTTTTGACTGTCTGATTAACCATTTCATAAAAATCCCTCTCCCGTTCCAGTAATATTACGCTCTCTATTGGAAAATATCGCTTTTCCCAAAGCTTCCCTTCATAAAATCATACTCATCCGGATCATCACTTTGCAGCGCTTTGGCATATAATCTTATATTCATGTTAACCGCCAGATTATTGGTCAATTTCGTTCCTGCTGTATCATATGTAACAACTTCTGTGATGCTATAATTAGAAATTGTATTAAAATAATCTGCTTTTTCCAGCTTCTTCAATATTTTTTGAAGGTTTTCATAATTTGTTTCCATAACAAGATTAATGTCACCGACCTGTAACGTATCCGCCGGGACCACATCATAAAAATCAATTGACTTCTGATCCGATAAATTGGTCATAATACTCTCTATAAATACTAAGAGCTTCGGCTGGTCCCATTTTACCAGAATATCCGGATTGTCTGTTTCAAGCTTATCCGTCAATTCCTCTGCTTGCCCTTGCAGCTTAAACGTATCCGCCTGCTTTGCCTGAACCTCGGTAATCTTCAGACCAATTTCACCAGTCTTGGTTTCTAATTCCTGGATCTCCCGGTTTAACGGGAGATATACAAAATTAATAAATAATGCTGACAGAACGACAACCAGAACTGCCGGCAATAATATTCTTTCCCTGGTAGTCAGCTTCATTTTATTGCACCTCCTGCGCAGCATCTATTGTCTGGGATTCTGCTAAGATATCATGATAGGCGTATCTGATATATATCGTAAAATCGTAAAGTGTTTTATCCTTAGCACTCTCCGGTGAATTAGAAGTCTGTTTGATAGCATTTGTGAAAGTAACCTCCTCCACCTTCTCCAATGCTCTCAGATTCACTATAAACTGTGCCATCTCCTTATAGGTCGAAGCTTCCCCGATAATTGTAAGCATTCCCCCTTCTAATGTGATGGAGCTGGCCGTTACATTCCTCGGTATACTTTTCTCCAGGTCATTCAGCATAATGCTTATCAGCAGCTTACTTTCCCGGAGCTGATCAAGTACGGTTACCCTCCTATTCAGATCCTTAACGGCTGCTGTCAGCGCATCATACTCTTCTTCAACTGTTGCATAGGAAGCCAACTGCTCCTCCTGCTTTTGAATTTTTTTCATCAGCAATATTTTTTGCTGCAAAGGAAATAAAAAGAAGAACACAATTAAAGCAGCAGCACAGAATAATCCCATAAACAGCATCCAGAAGCCGAACGCACCGGAGGTATTCTTTTTACTTTTGGGTAATAGATTTATATCATAAACCATTACGATTCTACTCCTCTCTCAGTGTCGCACCAATGGCTTGTGAGCAAAATGCCATTGTCTCTGCATTTTCATTTTTTTTTCTATATTGCTGTAATGCGTCTGACAGAGAGGTGATCTCCATATTAAAATGATTTTTCAAATAGCCGGTCAGACCTTTTAAAAGACTCCCACCGCCTGTGACATAAATCACATCCAGGCTGATTTGATTGTTTTTTCCCTTAAAAAATTCAATAGTTCTTTCTATATCCATAACCAGATGATTCATATAGGCTTCAACAAATTGATTTTCACCATTCTGATAGTTGTTTTCGAAAAAATTACTTTTCTTTTTCAGCGCTTCCGCTTCCAGCATATCAATGCTATACTTTTTGGCAATCTGTGAGGTAAGATAATCTCCTCCGTTGGTTATTGATTTATGCAGGATATAATTACCATTCTTGGTCACTGTGAAGTTCGTCGAATTCGCTCCGAAATCAATAATTCCGATATTACCGGCATTGCCATGTGTAATTTGCTTCGCCAGCTTTCCCGCAATATTCGGAATTACATCCACATAGGCCGTTTTTAGCTTGACCAGCTTTAGCGCATCAATATAGGACTGCACCAGGCTGCCGGGAGCAGCCGCAACCATAATTCTTAATTTACCCGATGCGCCCTCCTGTGCTTCCAGATACTCAAGAATCTTATAATCAATACAGTATTCCTCCTGCTTCATGGGAAGAAAGCTTGTGATTTCATGCTTAATATTATCCAGAATCTGATCCCCATTCATCTCAGGAAGCTTTAATTCTCTTACGATTACTTCATTGCCGGAGATGCAGACGGAGCATGTATCTCCGGATATTTTATTTGCTTTCATTATCTTTTTGATGAGCCCGGATAATTGGGTGATTTCAAGAATTCTCCCCTGGCTGATCATCCCCTCCGGAAGCACTCCAATTCCGGATCTAATAATTCTATTGTTCTTAATTTGTACTATTTTCACTAAACTGGTGCCAATATCAATACCGATCATCGGCTTTTGTGCTCTTAATAAATTCTCTGTTCTTCGCTCTGCAATGCTGCTGTATAATAATTGCTTCTTTGCTTTCCTTGTCATTGGTTCCTCCCCGATTTATACACTGATTACCTTTCTCCCCGGATACCTATCGTCCGATAAGAATCCGGGAAAGGGGTTCAAAAAATAAAATGACAGCGATTGTTCCTGCCGATAGAAACGGTCCAAAGGGAATACTATTGTCCCTCTTCAGCTTTTTGAAAAGCAGCATTACTACCAGTACAACAGCCGCTGAATAGAAGGCCAGCATTAATGAAATCAGGCTCCTTTGAAGGCCCAGGAAGATACCGCATGCCGCCGTCAGCTTGATGTCTCCTCCACCCATTGCTTCCTTTCGTAACATCCAGCCTATGAGCAGACCGGGGAGTAATAACCCTCCGCCGCCAAGAGCCAGGCCCAGCAGGCTGTCCCATATGGTAATGCTGTTGCCGAATACCACATTCACTATTCCGACAGCAGCTATGATCAGGTTGATTTTATTCGGAATCAGCTTATGGGTGAAATCAATGAAGGAGGCAATGACCAGCAGGCAGACAATCGCTGCTGCCGCTATTCCTTCAAAGGTCAGACCATACTCATGATATACCAATACAAATAGCACCCCTGTCAGCAGCTCCACTAACGGATACTGCACCGCTATCTTCTCTTTGCAATACCTGCATTTTCCCCTTAACATCACATAGCTTAATACGGGAAGCAGATCCTTCACAGCCAAGGAATTCCCACACCCGGAGCAGTGAGAGGGGGGAAACACGATGGATTCCCCCTGAGGTATCCGGTATATACATACATTTAAAAAACTTCCTATTACCAGCCCGATTATACTGACGATAATATATTCCAGATCACTCACTCCTTTGATTACTTTACGGTGTCGCCTGTGTCAAACTAATGCTGGCATTGCCCTTATCATCAACAATAATTTTTACAACTGTGGGATCAGGAAATGATATACCAGTAGGTAAATCTAAACCTGCCGGTAAATCACTTTCCTCAAGAGGATTCTTTGACACAACCGCATTTGTACCCGTATCGTCATCTGTTACCGCATTCGCATTATAAACTGTGATTTCGCTGGCAATTGTCTGTGCTGCCGAGATTTCTCTTTGCTTTCTGGCGTCATTAACATTGCCCATAATTCTTGGTATCAGAAGAGTTCCAAGTACCGCCATAATCGCGACAACTACAATTAACTCTACTAAGGTAAAACCTTTTTCATTGTTCTTGATTTCTTTTAACATAAATAATTCCTCCTTAGAATACTTTTTACATTTATAATCAAGGGCTAAATTATCCGGCCGAAACAAGATAACCCCAGATATCTAAGAATGATGATCTTTCAAGGATTTTGATATTTTCAAAAGCCTTTTTTATACCTGCGCTACCAGATTGTTCATTTCAAACATCGGCAGCATGATCGCAATAACAATGAATGCAACTACAGAGCCAAGGAATACAATAATCAGAGGTTCCAGCATCGAGGTAAGGCCCTGCGCCGCACGGTCCACCTCATCTTCATAGAAGATGGCTGATCTCAGCAGCATATCATCCAGGGTTCCCGATTCCTCTCCCATCATAATCATATTTTCCAGCATGGCCGGATACAGCTGAAGGGCCCGGATCGGCATATAGAGACCCTTTCCCTGCTTCACCTGTTCAATTACATCATTGATTCCATTCATAACGTAGATATTGCCCATCACCTTTCCGGTAATCTTTAGGGCTTCCGTTATCGATACACCGGTATTCAGAAGGGTGGACATCGTACGGGAGAATCTTGCCGCAAAGGATTTCTTTAAAAACTCACCCAATATCGGCATCCGTAACTTGAATTTATCAAACACAAGCCTTCCCTTCTCACCGGAGATATACATGCGAAATACTATGAATGCTATGATTACAACCCCCAATATCACCAGGCCGTCCTCCTGTAGGGCATCGCTTAATCCCAGCAGCATCCGGGTCGGAAGGGGCAGCTGTGCTCCCGCCGATGAGAAGATCCCCTTAAAGGTGGGAACAACAACCACCAGCATGACAACCACCACAATAATCGCGACAATCAGTACGATAATCGGATATCTCATGGCATTCTTGACCTTAGCCTGGGTTTTATGCTCCTTTTCAAAATGCTCCGACATAACCTCGAGGGAATGGTCCAGTGTGCCACTTTCTTCCCCAGCTGCAATCATATTGATCAGAATGGAAGGTATCTTCCCCGTATGCAGGGACATGGCCTGGGACAGGCCGCTGCCCTTTTGTACATCCTCGCATACATTCCTGGTAATCGACTTCAGCGTTACATTCTCCGTCTGGTCTGCCAGCATATTCAGACATTTTATCAGCGGCATGCCCGCTTTTAATATGGAGGAGAACTGTCTGCAATAGACAGAAAGATCCTTGGCCTTCACCTTTGCAAAGATCCCCATTTCTTTCATATCCTTGCGTTCCGTGATTTCCTCCAGCTTCAGATGATAATAGGACTTTTGCCGTAACAACTCGATTACAGCCTGCTCATTCTGCGCTTCATAGATACCGTCCATTGTTTTTCCCGACATATTGACTGCCGTAAAACGATACTTAGGCATTGATATCTCCCCTCTTCTTCCTTAATTATTTTAGTTGCTGCCTATGATAGTTCTCAAATAATCCGGATCAACACTATGGGTAAAGGCGTCCTCCCGGCTGATCTGCCCCTGTCTGCACAATTCACACAGCGCATCGTCCATCATCTTCATGCCCGATCTTGCATGCGTCTGTATAATATTGTTCATCTGGTGGCTTTTGCCTTCCCGGATGTTGTTTCGGACAGCCGTGTTGGCAACCATCGCTTCAACGGCCGCCACTCTGCCTAATTGATCCTGTTTCGTCAGCAGCTGCTGCGATATAATCCCCTGAAGGGTCATAGCCAGCTGGACACGAATCTGCTGCTGCTGGTGCGACGGGAATACATCAATGATTCTGTCGACGGTACTGGCCGCTCCTATGGTATGGAGCGTACTGAAGACCAGATGGCCGGTTTCCGCCGCCGTCAATGCCACCGATATCGTATCATAGTCTCTCATCTCTCCGACCAGAATGACATCCGGGTCTTCACGCAGGGACGCTCTTAAGGCATTGGCAAAGCTTTGTGTATCAATTCCTACTTCCCGCTGCTCTATTACGCTCCTCCTGTGGCGGAACAAATACTCGATGGGGTCCTCCAGGGTTATAATATGCCTGTCCCTGGTTTCATTAATATAGTTGATCATACATGCCAGAGTTGTTGATTTACCGCTTCCTGTCGGTCCTGTAACCAGAACCAGTCCGCTGCTTTTTTCAGCCAGATCTTTGACTACATCCGGTAGCTGTAATTCCTCAAAGCTTGGTATGGATGAATTAATTAATCGAAGGGCCGCACTGTAGGATCCCCTTTGCTTATAGGCATTTATCCGGAAGCGGTACTTCCCCTGAAGGGAATAGGCAAAGTCAACCTCCCCCAGCTTATTTAATGTATCCCAATGCTTGCTGCCGGTAAGTGCTTTAACCATCTCCTCCGTTTTCTTAGGCACCAGATATTCGTCATTGATGGCCTTCAATCTGCCGTGGATTCTAACAATGGCCGGTACGCCTGCCGTTATGTGCAGATCGGATGCCTTCAGCTCTACCGACCTCATCAACAGTTCATCTACATTCATATCATAGGTTCTCCTTATTCCTCATTCATCTCCTGGGTATATGTAATCTCACTTACCTCTTCAAAGGAGGTTACTCCCTGTTTAAGAAGCTTAATGCATTCGTCCTTTAAGGTTTTCATCCCTTCGCCCAGGGAATATTGCGTCAATTCATCAACTGAAGCATTGCGCGCAATCATCTCCCGGTGCCTCTGATCGATCAGCAGGATTTCATGTACGGCAATACGTCCTTTATATCCGCTGTGATTACACAGGCTGCAGCCATGTGCTTTTTTGAAGGTCACCTTCTCATCCACCGGAATCTTAAGGTATCTGAGCTCATGCTCTCCCGGGGTATAAGGCTGCGCACAATTCTTGCATAGTTTTCTGATCAGTCTCTGTGAGATAACTCCCATTAACGCAACCGCTATCATATAGGGAGGAACTCCCATATCAATCAATCTTGAGACGGAGCTGACCGCATCGTTGGTATGAAGCGTGCTCAATACCAGATGACCTGTGATCGCAGCTCTTAAGGCTACGTCTACCGTCTCGCTGTCTCTTATCTCTCCCAGCATGATGATGTCCGGATCCTGCCGCAAAAAGGATCTCAACGCTCCTGCAAAGGACAGCCCTGCCTTTGTATTTACCTGTACCTGATTCAATCCATCTATCATATATTCCACAGGATCTTCCACCGTAGTGATATTATCCGAAACCTGATTCAATTCGCTCAGCATGGTATACAGGGTTGTTGATTTACCGCTGCCGGTGGGACCTGTAATCAATATAATCCCATGGGGATTCTTTAGGAGCTGATCGAATTTCAACAGGTTCTCGCCGGTAAAACCAAGCTGTTCCTTGGGAATAAGAAAATTCGTCTTATCCAGAATACGCATAACCACCTTTTCCCCATTCACAGTGGGCAGTATAGAAACACGCATATTATAAATCCTGTCCTTGATTTTATAGTCACAGCGTCCGTCCTGGGGTACTCTTTTCTCTGCAATATCAAGATCCGCCAATATTTTTATTCGTGTTACGACAGCCGAAAGTGTCGATTTTGGTATGTTTTTGGATAGATTTAGTCTTCCGTCCACTCTATACCTGATTCGAAGCTCTTTTTCCATCGGTTCAATATGAATATCACTGGCCTTCTCTGCAATTGCCTGCTCTATGACTGCATTGACCAGTCTTACGATCGGTGCGCTGTCTACCTCCAGCGATTGGCTTTCCTGAAAATCCTTAATAGCATCGTTAAATGCGCCGGCTTCCTTTTGGAATTCTTCGATTGCACTGTCCGAGGTTTCGTTGCCGTACAAACGGTTTATAATATCATTAATTGATTTTTTGTAGGAAATAACCGGAACAATTTCCATATTTGTTGCAAATCTGATATCCTCAATTGCTATGAAATTCAAGGGATCTTCCATCGCCACATACAACAATTTCATCTCAATCTTAACCGGCAGGACATTATACCGCTTTATTAACTGGTATGGTATTATCTTCTGCACCTCCGGTGCAATGGTTATGTTATTTAAATCAATAAACGGTATACCCAGCTGAAACTCCAGAGCCTCCATAAGCTGTGTTTCGCTTACAAAGTTATAATCAAGGAGAATACTTCCCAGCCGTTCTCCCGTCTTCTGCTGCAGCTCCCGTGCTTCTTCCAGCTGTTCCACAGTCAGAAGCTCCGCTTCCAACAGAAGATCACTGATTTTACTGCTGCTTTTATCCATGTTCTTCACCCCCACATTGATCGAACACTTAATCTGACTTATCTTTGATTAAAAAGAAAAAAATGTCCTTCCTTTTAAGAATTGCTCCAGCCCGTCCAATAAGCCTACGGATGTGATTGTTTCAAGTACGATATCCTTGCCGTCATAGTCCACGAAGAGCAGATCATGAACTCCCGACTGAATACAGGTAAAGCCGGTACAAACAATGTTGTTTTCATTATCAAATTTTGAAATATGCGAAGATAAGATATTATCAATAATGATCATTCTTCCTGACAGCTTAGCAATCTCACCGGTAAGCTGATATTGTTCTCCGATCTTGACAAGTATCCCCTTTTCCACCAAGCCGTCCACCCCTGTTTGAATCTGCTGCAAAGACAGAGTTTCACGGGAACCCACAATATCGTTTATTATTGATACAAACCATTGGATGCTGGAGCTCGTGCTGTTCGTGATTCTCCATATCATATTCACATTATAGGAAGTGTGGGTAACCGGCATCTCATCGATAAAAGCCCTTAATGCCGATCTGCGCTCGATATCCAATACGGACGCAATGACAAAGGCTTCATAAATATTAAATTTCCCAGAAATATTAATGCTTTTCAAATTACTGACACCGACAAAATCCTTAAGTATCTTAATAATACTTATTGGATTCGATGCATCATCAATGCAGAAATCCTGAGGTGTCACTGTTAAAGAAACATGATTGTTAAATGTATTATCATAATTTATACTGTGCTCAAACACACTTGCTCCTCCGGTGAAGCACATCTTTATCACCGCATAGGGGTTAGATAAAATATTTATTGTTGGTCTGACCTTATCAAGGAGATTTCCTTCCTCATCGACAAACCCAATCTGATTGAGTTTAAGCTTTTCATCCTCGGAACATTCCTTTGAAGCAAAGCGATTAAAAAGTGATAATTCATTTTTTTCTCTCATAACCGCGCTTAAGCTCTCCATATTTTCCCTGTTCAACGTACAAGTCAACATAAGTTCATAACCTCCCTAATATAGTTTTTTATCACACCTTTAGTTATACTATGTTAAAAATCTGTAAGTCTTTTCCTGTATCAGTTCAGCCAATGCATTCGAGAGATTTTCAGTGACATTTTTTTTCTGTATAGGATTCGCTTTCAGTCGTTCTGACATGGTTACAGACTCACTGGATTTGAAACATTCTAATACTCCTTTATCTGTTGATATTCGCACCTCCTTCCGCTTATTAATCTCTAATATTTTAAAATGCTTGACATTACAAAAAAGCTTATTGTTTAGACAATAAGAACTGATTAAGGCTACTATAATCTCTTCATCGGAATTAGCCATGTTTAGCCGATTGTTACCAATATTAGATACCTGCATAAATGATAATCTTTTATTTCCGTAGATACGCAGAATTTCTATATTATTATATATAAATCTGTTATCCCATAAATACTGAAAGGAATATGAGTCTCGTAATTCTGCGGCAGAAGCTTTCAGTTCACTTTTATTTCTTTTAACCAACTCCCGTATTCTAACCGGTGCTGTTTTCTGTACATGCTCCCTTTCTTCCAGAGCCTGTGTCTTTACTTCCTCTGTTTCTTCCAACGCAGGACCCCCGGCTATATATTCCGGCTCCTCCGCAATGCCCTGAATCTCAGCCTTACCTTCCGGTTCTTCCTCGCTGCCCTGAATCTCAGCCTTACCTTCCGGTTCCTCCTCACTGCCCTGGATCTCGGCCTTATCTTCCGGTTCTTCCCCGATGCCTTGAATCTCAGCCTTACCTTCCGGTTCTTCCTCGCTGTCCTGAATTTCAGCCTTACCTTCCGGTTCTTCCTCGCTGCCCTGGATCTCTGCCTTATCTTCCTCTTCCTCCCCGATGCCCTGGATCTCAGCTTTACCTTCCGGTTCCTCCCCGATTCCTTGGGTCTCAGCCTTATCTTCCGGTTCTTCCCCGATGCTCCGGATCTCAGCTTTACCTTTCGCTTCTTCCCCGATGCCCTGAATCTCAGCCTTACCTTCCGGTTCTTCCCCGATACCCTGAATCTCAGCTTTACCTTCCGATTCCTCTCCGATACCCTGGATCTCAGCTTTACCTTCCGCTTCCTCTCCGATACCCTGAATCTCAGCCTTACCTTCCGGCTCTTCCCCGATGCTCTGGATCTCAGCCTTACCTTCCGGCTCCTCCCAGGCGCTCTGGATCTCAGCCCTGTCTTCCGGCTCATAAACTTCCTCTATTCCCTGAAGACCGGTTTCTTCCTTTAATACTGTTTCTTCCTTTTCTGCATCAACAGCAAAACTGATAACCGGTTCATCAACAATAAATTTATCATCTCCTCTGTCCCATATATTTTCTATTTCTTCCGTCAATTTTTCAGCATTATTCTCCGGAGCTCTCGTATATTCTGCAAGCTCTTCGATATTCGCCTCACAATTATCCAACACTTCAAAATCTCTTATAACCTTATCATCCCTTGTTGGCGGAAGGCTCTGCTGTTTATTTTCTGCCATTTTTTCCGTCAGCTTTTTAGATCTGTCAAATGGTATAACATGACGTTCCTTATTTATTGCTAATGCCGAATTTATAACACTTATTATGTTTTCTTTTTTATACGGCTTTATAATATAATCCCTGGCACCTGCTTTTATGGATTTCTCGATAATATTTTGTTGTCCCATCGCTGTACACATAATTATATATGCAGAGGAGTGGGTCTCCAATAATCTCGGAAGGGCACTCAATCCATCCATAACAGGCATTTCAACATCCAGAAAAATATAGTTTGGTTTATATTGCCCGGCTAATTCTATTGCTTCGAAGCCATTCCCAGCCTCCGCTATAGAATTAAAGCCTTCACTTAACAGAATATCCTTCAATATCTTTACTGAAAATTTCGAATCATCAACTATTAGGATCTTATTACCGGCTTTGCTTTCGTTCATACCATCATCCTTTATTTTTCCTGCTGTATTATCAAAATTGATATGTACCATAATCATTCTCCTCCAAACTAATAATTTCGGTATCAATGATCCCTTTACGACAAGTTATTCGTATATTTTCACGCTAAAAAATATTTCCTTTGGTTTTGTTCACAATATTACACACTTTTTTGTGGTTTTATGCCTATTTTAAACAAAAAACATAGACATATCACAGAATTTGTTGTAAAATAAACGAATATATATTCACACTTTTAAGCATTATCCAATTCTTATTCACATTATATACTAACTTTTTACATTTTCAAGGTGCTTTAATAGATTTGTCATTGACATTTACTGTCATTATTTAGATAATTCTAGTGTTTTAGGGGGTTATATGAAATTTATGGCATATTATGTAATGACAAATTTTTCACTAACTTTTACTATTTTCCACTAATTTTCGCTAAAATTAAAAGGAGTATTTGTGATGGAATTTAAAGAAAAACTGAATCTTATCTTCGAAATAATCGGTTGTTCGAATGCAGAGATAGCAAAGGTCAGCGGTATTGATCCCTCTCTGGTAAGCAGATATCGCGCAGGAATAAGACAGCCGAAATCGGTCTCCACACAATTTCCTGATTTATGCAATGGTATTGCGTCTTATGCACGGAGTAACGGTCTTTGGGATAAGCTGCAATGTGTCTGTCAGCTTCCTGATACATCAACTCCGGAGGAGGCGCTTCTGAATTTTTTATTGCCGGACACTTTGAGTCAAACATCAAAGCGTCGTACATCATCTGTAAACTCAAACAAAACCTTTGGGAGCAAATTGAGATTACTAATGAAACTTTTGGATATTTCAAACATAAAGCTTGCAAAAGCATTGAATGTGGACCCCTCATTGATTAGCCGGTTAAAGAACGGACAGCGTGTTCCCAAGGAAAACAATGCCCTGATAGAAAGTTTATGCGATTATTTGCACCGAAGTCTTAAATCAAAGGGTCTTACGGCAGAAATGGCAAAATGGCTGGAGCTACCGGCTGATATTGCAGAAGCAGGAAACGAGGATTTTATACAATGCTTTTCAAAATGGCTGCTAATCCCAAACGAAGTTTCAGCCGATATTGCCATAAAAGATTTCATGCAGAAATTTGAGATATTAGTTGAGCATCCCATTTATACATCAAAAGCCGTACTTGATGCTCCTGTGCCACCTTCGTTAATGTACGGAAATACCCCTTGCAAGTTTTACGGATATGAAGGCTTTAAAGATGCTATTACCGCTTTGTTTGCTGAGGTCGTTAATTCCAAACAGAGAAGTATGATAAAGTTTTATTCTGACCAGAATTTAGACTGGTTCCAAGCAGCCCGATCACAGCAGGATAGCCTGGCCCATTTGCTATACAAGGTATTATTAAAACAGACAAAAATTGAATTAATACATAATATCGATCAAAATCTAGCTGAATTACTTATTATTGGCATAGAAATGTGGCTTCCTTTATACATGTCAAATCTGATTGACGTATTTTTCTCTCCTGCGCCCTCTTCCGACAGATTTTCCCATACCTTGGTTGTAGCACCCGGTATAGCTACTATTTATTCCACTCATGTCAGAGGGATGGAGAGTGAAGGGATCTATTATCTCAGCACCTCAGAGGAAGATATTCTATTTTCCGACCATCAGTTTGAGGCATTAATTAAGAATTCCATACCCTTAATTAAGGTATTTAGCCAAAAATCAATCAACGATTATTATTTCTTCAAAAACGAAAAATCAAAGGAACAGGGAACCACAAAGAAGCTGATTATGTCACCCGGAATTAATACAATGCCCCCTCATTTGCTCGAAAGAATCCTTCAGCGCTCCCAAACCCATGAATTGGATTCAAATATGATTTCAAAGCTTTATACTATTATTAATAAACTGTTCGAATACGAACTGACTCATAGAGCTATCGTGGAGTACATTTATTTTCCTGAACCGGAGATACTGGCCTCCGGGCAAGTCACCGTCAATCTTTCAGATATGCTTATCAGTGAGACATTTACATACAGCATTAAAGAATACTCTGAGCATATAAAGCATTTAATTACGCTGCTGGAGCACAAGAACTACCATATTGTTCCTTTATCCTCCATTCCATTTAACAATATTCAGATCATAGCAAAGGAGCCAGGGATGGCTGTCATTAAGTATTGCAGTACCATGTCATTTTGTTTCAATCAATCATTATTGTGCAGTACTTTTAGTAAATACATTGATGATGTTACTTTGAAAATTAAGCTTCCCCTTAACACCAAACGTGACATTGTGAATTTTTTAAAAAAATATGTTCAGTAAAATAATATTATATTATACTACATGTATGTCCGGTCAAGGATTCCCTATACGGGTCTGAATACGCAATATCCTTTTTTCTGTGTTTCAGGTACAATTACTCTATATCGGAATATTTAGTAACTCGGACAAATGAGATGCATTTTATTGCAGGGAGAAGGGGGAATTATTATTTTTGTCGAAGAACGGCATCAAAATATTCTTAATGAATTGAATATTCATGGGAGAATATCAACAAGGGAAATCCAAAAAAGGTATAATGTGTCATTTGATACGGCACGGCGTGATTTAAGGATTTTGGAAGAAAAAGGGCTCTTAAAAAGAACGCATGGCGGAGCTCTGATCTCGCCTCAGAAAGAAATTATGAATTACAATACAAAATACGGTCAAATAAAAACTGCAGTGAAAGACAGTATTTGGCCTATCGTATTAAAAGCAACCTCCGTATTGGAAAAACAGGATGTCGTTTTTATAAACGATCCCAAAATCAGTGATATTTTAGTTAACAGCCTTCCCAAGGAATTGCCTATAACGGTGGTAACGAATTCCATAATTGTCGCTGAACAATTAAGATCTCTGGATAATGTAAGATTATTTTTTACAGGCGGAGAAATCGACAAAAATGGTAACTGTTCGGATATATTCACAATTGAAGCAATCAAAAAGATACGCTTTGATAAATGTTTCATTACTTCAACGAGTATATCTGCAGAATTTGGATTATCAATACAAAATAGTAATTCAATAAGTATTTTGAACACGATTTTGGACAGCTCCAAAAAATCAATTGGATTATATCCTGCCGAGAAAATCGGTTTTGAATCCATTTTGAGTATTTGTCCGGCAAACAAGCTGGATGTCTTGATTACAAACTGGGATGCTCCAAATGACGAACTAAAAAAATTCGACAAGCAGGGAATACAAATTATTGTGACCGGGAATCCGGGAGCCGAAAATCAAAGCGAAGTAATATCGGAGGAGCCTGCGCTATAGTACTTTATGTTTATTATTTTTCTGCAGCAGGATATGCCGTTCAGCGGGCATTATATATACCTTAGGTATGATGCATTAGGGTGTCCTGAGTATATTTGTTCCCGTACCGGTTCCGGAAGTTTATTATCAAAAACTGCACTATCCGGACTATATCGAAAGGTTATCGCTATGGATAAATCCACTGCCCATTGTTTTTCCTTTCATGCCAGATAGTGCAGTCCGAACAAGAAAACCTTATAACTCATGACGAAGTTGTATCTTCGTCCTTTTATTATGTCATTTTTTATTTCCATGCTTCTTTTGCTATTTCCCGAACCAGCTTCAATATTGTCCGCTGCTCTTCTTCTATCAGTATATCCCCTCCTCCTTGGATGCGATCCGCGCCGGAGTTTTGGATAAAAAAAGACCTGAGACGGGACGGTTTAATGTCCTATCCAGGTCTGATCTTTTATTATCATGCGATGTTTTCGCATTCATTTTCTATTACGTCGGCAAGGATAAACTGGGTTGCCTTCCAGATAAATAACCGTACCCGGCGACACCCACAAATCAATACGCTGTAATTATCCCACCCTCATTTGCATATAAACTGCTCACTCCGGCAGTATCTACAATAAAGTAATCCTTAAAGGGTATCCTTTTAAGAATCTCATCTTTAATAAACAACGCTCTTTCATAATTATTGCAGTGAGCAATACCCAGAATTCGTTCCTGGGGCTTCAGCACATCTCCCTCGATGGTCTTCGCCATCAGAGACAGAGCTTTAGTGATGCCTCTCGCCTGGTCAATCTTGCATATGCTGCCTTCAGGGGTTGCTCCCATAACCGGCTTAATGTTCAGGGCGCTGCAGATAATTGCCTGGAGATTGGACAGCCTGCCATTCTTGCGAAGGGTATCCAGGGTTTCCAATACAAACTTTGTCTTCAGGCTGTCACGGAAAGCGTGAATCTTCTCTACCACACTCTCAAAGGAATCTTTTGCTTCCTTGAGCTCCTTAATCTTCATAGCTATTAAAGCCTGACCGACCGAAGCCGACCGGGAATCAATGATCTCCACTTTCTTATCCGGATGATCCTCCAGATATATCTTCTTCGCCAGCTCCGCGCTGTTATAAGAGCCGCTTAGCTGAGATGACAGGGTAATTACATAGACATCCCCGTCAAAATCAAAATGCTTCATATAATCTTCCGGAGAAGGACAGGCTGATTTGGGACTATTCGGACTTTTACTCACCATATGCAGAAACTCTTTCTGCCGGAAGGTGTCATCATCGACTATGGAAGCATCATCCACAATCAGTGTAAGAGGCACCAGTTTAAAATGCGGATCCTCCCTTAATTCCTTTGGTAAATCCGTGCAGCTGTCCCCGATGATTCTGTATGACATCTTATTTTATCCTCCTGTTAAATATATATTGGTTCTACTATATCTTCCATTGAAACTAAATAATGCAGGTTATCAAAATGCATGCTTTTGCGCTGTGTATCCTGATCACAGGAAGAAGGTTTTCTGCCTGCAATATAAGTTATCAGAAGTTGTACTTTAACTTCTGATAAAAGGCGCTGTACTTGCGCCGTGCATCCCGATTACAGGAATATGAATTTCTTTCCTGTAATATAATTTTATTATTTATATTATCCATGAATATAAACCATATTCATATTTTTTCGTTCGGCTGCAGACCTATAAGCAGATCCCCCGCGCCCTTGTTGTCTTTCTAAACACATTATCGAGTATCAGTACCACATAATATAGTTTTCATTACTATATAATATCATACCAAATCAGAATAACATAATCAAGAGGTATATAAAAGTTTTATTTAAATTTTATTTTCCGGTTATTTTCGCCTTTTACAGATAAAAGCCCAAAAAGGGAAGGAGACATATGAGTACCATCTTCATATGTTTCCTTCCCCCTATAGCTCAAGCCTTAAGCAAATTTTATTTATTTTGCAAGAAACATCATAATATCATTGCTTCTCTGGATGAATTTTGTCATTGCTTCCGGCTCCAGAGGCTTATGGCTCAGCAATGCCAGGTCATACAGCTGTTCGCAGATCATCGGTGTCTGCTCCGCCTTCTCATTGGTTAGAATGAACTGAACCAGCTTATTGTTTGCATTCAGCACCAGAGTCTCTCCGCCCCCCAGATCACCCATATCCATGCCGGACATATTATACATGCGCATCATCTCCTGCATTCTGCGGCTCTCCTCGGATAAGGTCATAACGGAGGATACCTTCTCGTTCTTGAACTTATCCACCTTGACCTCCAGTTTCTCCTTGCCGAGAACCTCACGAAACAGCTTGGTCATGGCTTCGGTATTATTCTTTAATACCTTCTGGTCCTTCTTCTTAACCGTATCCTTAAAGCCTTCACTGATATCGGCATCAATACGCTGGAAACGAACCGTCTGATCCTGGTATTCCAGCTGAGTGATGAAGGGCTGGTCAATATTGTGGGTAAGGATAAAGGCATCGCTGCCGGCTTCCTTGAACATATTGATATACTGGCTCTGCTGCTTGATATCGGTCACATAGTAAACCGTAATCTTCTTATCCTCATCTACGATATCTTCATCCGCATCCGGAGCATGATCATGTGTATCATTGCCTTCTCCGTGTGCATGATCATGTTTGCATTCACCGCTATGCTCATGGTCATGTCCGCAGCCGCATTCGTCTTCCTGCTTACCGGAAGTTTCCTCTGTCTCCGCAGCAGCCTCTGTCTTCAGACCAGCCTCATCCTTCTTGTCCGTCTCTCCGTCGGTGCCCTTCCTGGCTGCCACATAGTCCGCAAGGGTGATATATTTATCCTCAAGATTCTTAAAGATAATAACATCCTTCACCTTTTCCCGGAATTTCTCGTCCTTTAGGAAGCCAAACTTAATGAAGGGACTGAGATCATCCCAGAACTTCTCATAATTCTCTCTCTCCACCTTATACATACCGGTCAGCTTATCCGCCACCTTCTTGCTAATGTATTCGGAGATTTTCTTCACAAATCCGTCGTTCTGAAGCGCACTTCTGGATACATTCAGGGGAAGATCGGGACAATCAATCACACCCTTTAGCAGCATCAGAAACTCCGGAATTACTTCCTTAATATTATCAGCGATAAATACCTGGTTGCTGTATAATTTGATAAGTCCTTCCAGGGAATCATATTCCGTGTTGATCTTGGGGAAATACAGTATTCCCTTCAGATTGAACGGATAATCCATGTTCAGGTGAATCCAGAACAGAGGCTCCTTATAGTCGTGGAATACTTCACGGTAGAAATTCTTGTATTCCTCCTCGGTACAGTCATTCGGATGCTTTGTCCACAAAGGATTTGTCTCGTTGATAGGCTCCGGCTTGGTTACCTCTGTCTTGGTCTCCTCTACGCTGCCATCCTCATTCACCGCAGCATCCACAACCTCCGGTTCCTTCTCCGGCGCCTTGGCATTTGCATTAACCAGATAGATTTCTACCGGCATGAAAGAACAGTACTTCTTAAGAATCTCTCTCACGCGGTATTCATTGGAGAACTCATAGCTGGAATCATTCAAATACAAGGTAATCTCCGTACCACGCTCTGCCTTGGTACTGTCACTCATCTCATATTCGGTCCCTCCGTCGGACTCCCAATGCACGGGGCTGGCCTCAGGCTGCCAGGACAACGTATCGATGGTAACCCGGGAAGCAACCATGAAAGCCGAATAGAATCCCAAGCCGAAATGGCCGATAATCTGGTCCTCATTGGTCTTGTCCTTATACTGCTCAAGGAACTTCTGTGCACCGGAGAAAGCGATCTGGTTGATGTATTCCTTTACCTCATCCGCCGTCATGCCAATACCATTATCGGAAAAACGAATGGTCTTCTCCTCCGGATTCACGGTTACAGTTATCTGATAATGATTATCCTCGGGCAGATTTACCTCTCCCATAATCTCCAGCTTCTTCAGCTTGGTAATAGCATCACTGCCATTTGAAATTAACTCTCTTACAAATATGTCGTGGTCGGAATATAGCCACTTCTTAATGATAGGAAACAGATTCTCCGAATGGATCGATAGATTTCCGCGTTCTGTGCTCATGAAAACAACTCCTTTTCATAATTTAATGTTCGTCATTTTTACCCATGTCCTTATCATAATACGGTGAAAATAAAATGTCAAGACAAAATTAGCACTCTTTGAGCAAGAGTGCTAACAACGCAATGTCTTTTTTCCCGTTAACCCTATTTCTCCCGTCAGTCCTCCTCGAAAAAGATGGCCTTCTAATTTATAGTATAACAGAACAATTTTCCATCTAAAAGCGAGTGATTTTTTAGAAGGTGTCATTTTTTTAGTTTTACCTTCCCCAACCACCCTCCGCTAAAGCGCGACAGTCCGCTGGAATTTTACTTCCAGCGGACTGCCGCGCTTTATATGGTACTTTACCAGCATATGCATATTCACCGTTAGATTCTTTTTTATCAACGCCAATCTGTAATCGCTCTGCCAAATTCAGAAACCGTATAGTCCGGTTCATCCATTCCCAACTCTAAAGATGCATTTTTGCGAACTTCCAAATTCATAAGCCAATATCCCTCATACATCCTGACAATGATTCTATCCGCATCTTCAGGCATATCTTCCATCGGTATGGCATCCAATCGTCTCAGTAATTCCCTATCCATCGTATAAGCATAGGATACAAGAGTATTGTCATTGAAGGTTCCTTCTGGCATCTCCAGATAGTTGCGGACTATCTCCAGCTGCTCCGGAGTAACAAAATCCAGCCAGCTATAATATACACAATCCTCCGTTATCTCAAGGCTATCCTGTGTACTTTGCTCAGATAAAACAGCAAACTCGAATTTAATTAATTCATTCTTATTATGATTAAATTGATCCTCTGACTGGATAGGAACCGAAGGATTATCACCGGCAGCTTGAGCACTCTTATTCGCATTATCTTGGAATTTACATCCACTCATCATGAAAATCAGAGCTCCAATGAATAACAAAACTATAACCTTGTTCATTCTTCTCATAATAAACCTCCAATCCAATTGTTGATTTACACTATAAAATAATTAATTTTTGAATAAGACAAATCAGCTTCGGAACAGAAACACCTAAAGTTACCATCCGTAACCCCACGCGCTACCCCGCAAGATGAGCAAAATTCAACCCATCCCATCCTAAAGCCTCCACCTTTTAATGGTGTATGACACAATACTATAACTATTGACAGTTCTATACAACAAAGTCTACTCGAAGGCGGACAACGATGCATATTAGTATCAGACATATCATAATTATATGCATAGCCCAATATCTCGTTTATATCCAAATAACCTATTTCCGTTGCGTATTCCATCAATTCTTCGAAGCTTTCCATATCCAATGCATCTAAAAGCAAATCAAGCACACCATAACTTATCAATCGTTCCTCCAGGCTCTGGCATTCGTCGTCGTATTGCACAGGCAACTCTGCGGCAACCGCAGTAAAACTACATGTAAATACCATTACAGCAACAACCAAAAAAGCAATTAGTCTTTTCATCTCAATTTCCTCCCGAAATTTAGTTTGTAGTAATTAATCTTCACATTTGTACTAACCGTTTTCGTAAAGCCATTTTTTGAAACTTTTGCTGTAACAGTCCATCGATATATACGACTGAGTCATTCCATAGAACGTCAGCGACTGATTGATATGAATATCACAATAATCACTTAAACGTTCATAATATCAACCTCTTCCGCATACAGGAGATACCTCGCCTCTTCCACAGGAATTCCCATTTCCCCCACAATTCGATGAAACGTTTACACTTTATCATTTGTGAGCTCCTTTCTACCACTTTTAGCGGCAATCCGGGTCACTCCGACAATATTGTCTCGTAAACTGCAGTAAATATGCGCTTTAATTAGCATATTTATCATTATAATCACATTATACCCCATCTTATGAGGAAAAGTCAACCATTAATGTAAATATTTTCCTGAATTTTAAATTGAATATATAAAATAGTTCCAGCAAACCCTTGTGAATGCCGGAAAATTTTTGTCTATATTTTGTATTTTTAGTATGGCGCAATCTAATGGAATATGTTATAATATAACTATATGATATTGGAAAATGTGTTATGACAATACTATTATTTGGCGTATCGAATGTTGGCAAATCTGTCACTGGAGAGTTTCTTGCGCATCGTTTAGGGTATGATTTTTACGATCTTGATGAAGAGGTTAAAAAGCATTGGAATACTACATTGGACGACTTTGTTTCAACAGGGACACTTCGCGAACGTGACCAGATCCGCAGTGACCTTATCAACTCACTTGTTGCCCGTAACGGGGACAAGGTTGTAGCAGTTACCCCGCTGTCCTACATACAGGCGATCCAGCCACCGTTGTCTTCCCCCGGTATATTTTCCATCGAACGGCTTGATTCCGCTGAAAATATTTTTGACCGTCTGGTTTTCAGCGATGAAAATGATAACATCTATAAAGATGACGGCTATAAAAATGAGCATAGGGATTATTATCTTTCAGAAATAAGCGCAGACCTCGAATGGTACGGCTCCATTTACGCTGATATCAGACACCAGTTTCATATATCCGGCAGACTACCAGAAGATGTGGCTGATACATTGATTATGGAATATCATCTCGGCAGGGAGGAGGCATAACCCATGTATTTACGTAAGATCCAGCGCCCCCAGGGTGTTTACCTTGCAATCCAGGAAAGCTATTATGACAGTTCCAGCAGGCAAAGCCGGACCCGTACCGTCCAGAGTCTCGGATATTTAGAAGCCTTAAAAGCGGAACACGATGATCCCATCGCTTTCTTTACCCAGAAAGCCCTGGAAATGACGAAACAAAAGAAGACAGAAAAATCTATCACCATAACGACTGACTCCCATACAAAAATGAATACGGATACAGACGATGTCCGCAACATCGGTTACGGTGTGTTAAAGGATCTGTATAAAAAACTGGAACTGGACAAGTTTTGGAACTGGAAGACAAGAAATCTTTCCATAGAATTCAGTGTGGACCAGATTTTCCGGCTGCTTGTCTTCTCGCACGTTCTTAATTCTGCCTCAAAGAACGGAACCTTTGAACACAGAAATTTCTACTTTGAAGACTTTAGTGATTTTTCCCTTGATGACATCTATCACGCGCTGGACATCATCTGTGACAATAAGGAAGCCCTGCAGAAATGGATTTATGACCATTCTGCTAATATCTGTACCAGGGACATGTCCGTATCTTATTTTGACTGCACGAATTATTACTTTGATATCGGGCGGTCAGACATGGATACACTGGATGCTAACGGTAACCCAGTGGATAAAGAAGGGAATCCGGCAGCCGCAAAATACAGGAAACGTGGCCCCGAAAGGAACCACCGCCCAGATCCCATTGTTGAAATGGGGTTACTGATGGACCGGAACGGCATCCCCTTCGCTTTTGATTTATTTCCCGGGAATGAATCCGAGAAAGTCCATATGCGTCCGATTATTAACCGTGTTAAAAATGAATTTTCTGATAGCCGCATTATTTTTGTGGCAGACAGGGGATTAAATACCTCTGACAACATTTATTATCTGAATGGAGATAATAAAGGAGACCATAATCAGCGTGACGGATATGTCTATGGGCAAACAATAAGAGAAGCAGACGCAGAATTTAAAAAATGGGTTTTAGGGGGTGGATACCGCATTTATAAAGTCATAAATGATGATGGAGAAGAAGTATCCTTCCAGCACAAATCCAGAATTTATCCCAAAGAGCTACATGTAAATGTAACAAAGCCGGGGAGAAAGAATCCATTAAAGAAAACGGTTTCTATTAACCAAAAGCAAATGGTCTATTATTCGGGAAAATATGCAAAAAAACAACAGGCCGACAGAGAAGTAATGATCCAGCGGGCAAAAGATTTGATTAAGCATCCCAAGAAGTATGATAAAGTAACATCTGCAGGTTCTGCTGCATATGTCCTAAATATAGCTTTTGACAAAAACACCGGAGAAATCGTTGAAGGGAAATCCCTCGGGCTGGATTTTAAAAAAATCGAAGAAGAAAAGAAATATGACGGGTATTATTCCATCGTAACCAGTGAATTGGATATGTCAGATACAGAAGTGCGGGAGGTTTACCGTGGCCTGATCCGTATCGAGGATACCTTCAAAATATCCAAAACAGAGTTTGATTCCAGACCGGTCTTTGTCCGTACCAACGACCACATAGATGCACACTTCACGACTTGTTTTACAGCACTGGTACTAATCCGGTTGCTACAGACAAAACTGGAGAACAAATATCCTGTTGGAAAAATCATAAATGCCTTGAAAAAATACTGCTGTGTACCTCTTGATACAAACACCTATCAGTTCACTTATTACGATGAGATCCTTGCAGCCTGTGGCAGAACCTTTGACATGGAATTAGACAATAAATACCGTACACGCCAGCAGATACAACGTCTTCTACGGTACTAATATTTTTTATTATTCTCAAACAAGGTGCCTGTACGCTATACAAAGGAAATGGCGCAGCCCAGTGTTTACAATGGTTGCGCCGTTTTTGCTTCCAAACTTGAGATGTCCTTATCATAATACGGTGAAAATAAAATGTCAAGACAAAATTAGCGCTCTTTAACCAAGAGTGCTAATAACGCAATGTCTTTTTTCCCGTTAACCCTATTTCTCCCGTCAGTCCTCCTCAAAAAAGATGGCCTGCTCCTTCAGTATCTCCTTCACTCGCTTATCCCATTCCTGCTCCAGGGTCTTATCCAGGGTAAAGGTCTTGATTGCGGTTCCCGTAATGATATGAAGTATGTTCTTCTCAAATCTGACATTCAGGTATAAACCGCCCAGCTCCTGTTCGCTGATTCTTCCGCCGGAGCGCTGCAGCAACTCCTCGCTTTGCAGTCTGGGCAGCTGGAATACGATTTTTAAGGAAAGGGGTGTCTTATTTCCCTTAATCATGGAGTAGACAACCGTTCTTACATCACTCCAAAGGATATTACGGCTGTTCTCTCTCCTCTCCTCCAGCTCTTCCTCAGAGAAAAAGGCTTCATTCAACTGTCCGTTGATGGTAAAGTTAGTAAAGGTCGCCAGCTCCATCTCCCGAAGGATAAAATGGTCAAAGGCGGCTTGTGCAAGAAGCTTAGCCATAAAAGACTTTACTTCCGTAATCCTCAGCGAAATCATAGGTTTCTCTCCTTAAGGCACAACATAATATTGATATGGCAGCAAAGCAACTTCTCCATAGCTTTCAATTACTTGTAAAAAATGTAAAAACTCAAATGTTTTCCTGGTATAGTTTTTCTTCAAATGACGAACAATAAGAACAGATGATCCCATTTCACATCAAACAGGAGGAATGTAATCATGTATTATGAATCTGCCAGAAAAACATATTATCGATTTCCATCCCTTAGCAGCATACAGGATTTTGACAAACATCACTATTATCCAGATAAACCCTACTCTTCCGGTGAAAATCTGCGCTTTCAGTCCCAATACGGCGAATATGAGCACTCTTTGGAAGGGTATGAAGATCATACGGATATCTTTTAAACAAAATTAAAAAAGTAAACGTCAATAAAAGGTCAGCAATAACAGCAACAAGAGTAATAAGAAGATGGACGGGGGCTTTTTTGCAACAGCCCCCGCTATTCGTTATAAACTGTGCCTTCCCATTTGCAACTTCATTCTACTCAAGTTAACAATCTACGGTTTCCTCCATTTTATTAACCAGCAGCTTATCATCGTCCACGATAAGGATACGGATATTTCCCATAAATAGCATCCTCCCTTTGCCTTTCTTCATTTACAGATATATTTTAAGCAGTGCTAATACGAGAAGATGAGCGGGATAAAAGATATAGAATGCATACTTTATATTTTTTCCCTTCTGCCCGTTATAAAGGAAGATTGGCAGCATTGCAAGTACCGCAAAAGTTTGAATTCGGTTGATCGAAATAGATACCAGCAGCAGTGCCCCTGTACACAGAAGCCTGTTCCCACGGAAGAAATAAAAAGCCACAATCAGTGCTATTCCTGCCGCTCCATAATCCGTTCTCAAATATTCGGCAGCAACACAGAAGCCGAGAACAAGAAGGATATTCAGCACATTAACCGCAAAAGCATTCTTCTCAAACCTCGTCTTCGCTTCTTTCATCAGGAAGAGGCACAAAAGCCCCAGAAACAGGGTAAAGAAAATATTCTGATGTTTAAATTCCAGAATTTTTCCATAAAAGGCAAGATCAAAGGGTACTTCGGAAATCAGGACAAATGCTCCCATTCGCATCAGATATTTCCTGGCATCTCTCGTGTGACAGAAGCCCTCCACCAGCAAGAACACAAAGATCGGGAAAGAAAGCCTCCCGATGTAGCGCATCGCCAGCCAAAGGGCCGTATTACTGGGGATCAGCACCGCTGCCGTATGATCAATCAGCATGGTGATAATCGCTATTATCTTCAAATAAAATGAATTCACCGCTTTCACCCCCCCTTACATTCTTTTTTAGCCTTTCGTCTTTTCCTTATATCCTACAAAGGTTATTTCATCCAAAATCCACATATCTGCATATCTCATATTTGGTATTTGCATATTTAATATCTGCGCATCTGGACCCTGCATATCTGAACTCTACATAGTCCTATTACATATGCATTCATCCCGCGTCCACATATTCACCCGGTTCTCAATGTTAGATATGCATCTTTCTGTTTAATTCCGCCTTCATATTATCTCCCTCAAACAGGATCAAAGCCGCCAGGCTGATGGCGCTTGTCGCCACACAGATCACCGAAGGAAAGATGACATTTAATACGCCGGTCAGGATAAAAATAATTGGAATAAAACCAAAGATAATATCAATGGACAGATACACAATCAAATCCCTGACACCGATTTTCAATATTTTAGCCGCAATCGCCATAACCACCATGGCACCAAAGCATACCGACGGTATCACAAAATCCAGGGACCATCCCAGCCATCCCATGGACCAGTCCCATAGAACGGACAGCACACTCAGGAGCACCACCTGCCAGACAATGGCCTTGGGAATATTGCTCTTCTTGCGAATGATAGCAAACAGGCTAATCCACATACAGCAAATACCTGCCGCCACAATCAGCGACCACCTGGAATCCCGGGTGAAAATCAGATTAATAGCAAAGCTGACAACAATAGCTGCGACGGATACCAGAATGATGATTCGGATAAATATATTGAATTCCTGAAATATCGTAGGGATATTGGGGAATATTTCTTCCTCCGCCCCTCCATTTTCTCTTATTATTCCTCCGCAGAGCGGGCATACCTCATATTTTCCCTGCAGGGATATCTTGCAATTATCACATTTTAACATCCGTCAACCTCCTAAAGCGTTTTGTTAATTAGAGGCAATGATCACCTGAGCTCCCTCATCTGTCAACATACGGAAGAAATTCTTCTGAATTTCCGTCCCCACATAAGGAGAGGTGAAGCTGATCACCAACTCATCTCCAAAAGAGCACATAGCAATCTGTGGTCTGCTGGCGCTGGTAAAACAATCAAACAGGCGGATATACGGAACCAATTCCGGTGTAGTCGTAATCTTGCCGATGTTGGATAAGGTTGCGGTAATTCCGCGGTCACTCAGATAGTTCGCGAAGCGAAGGATCACATCCTTGACTGCCAGGGGAATCACCCTCATAAATGCATTGTGCTCCAGAGCGGACAGCCTGTTTATATGTGTGCCGAGTCTTTCCCTGGTAAGCTCTCTGGCAAAGGACTCCTTCACCGCCGCAATGATATCCCCCAGCTCGTCCGAATTCTTAGCAAAATGATAGCTGACATTAATGGTGGTAAAGAAATTTCTGGCGGTCACAGAGGGAAAATAAGTCCTCAGATTCACAGGCACCGTAAGTGTCACAGGGTACTTCCGGCTTCTGGCCGGCATATCCATTGATATGGCCTTCATATAGAGTGCGGTCAAATAGATGGTCATCGTGGTGTCATAACGGTGGGCCTGCTCCAGCACCTGCCGGACCGAGGTCACCCCCTCCACAATCTTCAGCCGGTTATCGATGGACCGTCTCCCGGCGATATGATATGCCCGGCTGAGTTTGATCTTATCCAGCTGCTTATCCCCGCTGTAATGCTTCAGAAAGCTGTCATCCATCTTCTGAGCAAGGGATGCATCATAGTCGAGCTTCGGCAGCTCCTCACCAAACTTCTCCCCATGCCGCAGCGTCAGATAATAATATACAATTGTCTTTAAAAAGCCCAGTGCGCCGGTTCCGTCCGTCAGCGCGTGGTACATCTCCAGATTAATCCTCCGGTTATAATAGGATACCTCAAAGAGAAGGTTTCGGCGGTTTACCCGGTACAGCATGCTGCAGGGAAGCTTTTTCTCCTCCGTAACCTCCGGCCTGGCATCCGTGCTCTCAAAATAATACCAGAACATCCCCTTACGTAATACCGTCTGATAGACGGGAAACATGGGGAGAGCCTTATCCAGCGCCCTCTGCAGGGTATCACGGTCAATCTCTTCCTTCAGCTCGCATACAAACCGAAAGACTTTGGTGTCTTTTTCGCTGGTATTGGGCGGAAATATCTTCGCAGCATTATCCAGCTTCATCCATTCCACAGGTTTTCGTCTCGTCACGGATCCTGATCCCCCTTCCGATGTCTATTAATTAAACCAATGAGGCGCCCTGTCAGGGGTGCCGATCGCTATTTCTATTTACCTAATTATTAACGTCTTTTCCATAAATTATCTTCATTATTAAAATTCCCATTACTCCGGACTGTTCAGAAATCGGTTCATCAACTCATAGCTCCTTTTTACATGAACAAAACGCCTCGGCAAAGAGAGAAATCCATGGAGGGCATCCTTCATACGGTATACCTCAACCTGGTTGCCTGCCTCAAAAAGCTTCTTGCCATAAGCCTCGGCCTCATCCCTCAGGGGATCGTACTGGGCTGTAATAATCAGGGTTCTTGGCTGACGGGACAGATCTTCCGCCCGTATGGGAGCCAGATAAGGATTCTGAAGGTCCCCATCACTGCTTTTGTATAAATCGATATATTCACAAATCCTCTTGGTGGTAAGCAAAAAATCCGTTCCATTCTCCACGAGTGACGGATAGGGCGAGTTCTCGCTGTGGTCACTGTCCGCCGAAGGGTAGATCAGTATCTGCCTGGCAGGCAGAAAGCTTCCCCGGTCCCTTGCCATCAGTGATACGGCTGCTGCCAGGTTTCCTCCGGCGCTGTCACCGATCAAAGTGATATCCTCCTGCTTCACATCGAACAGCTTTGCATTTTCATAGATTTCCTTTGTGACCGCGTAGCAGTCCTCCGGTGCCGCAGGAAATTTATGCTCCGGTGCCAGCCGGTAGTCCACGGAGATCACCAGATGTCCCGTCTGCTTGGCCATGTTGGCGCAGACATTGGTATAGGTATCGATATTACCGATCACCCATCCGCCTCCATGAAAAAAAATCAACAGCTTCTTCAGTGCATACTCGGGAGATGGCAGGAAGATACGCACCGGAATCTCATGCTCTCCAGCCGATACCTTGTGGTCCCACATCTTATACAGCGGCTTGATTACAGGGTGCGCTGCTGTTGTCAGCTGCCTCTGCAGCTTATAGGTTTTTTTCATGTCCAAATCCGGATACGACAAGGCTTTCAAAGCAATTCTCATCGCCTTATTGATTGCCATACAGACCTCCATCCCTTTCCTTAAAGAGAAAAAACATCGCTAATCTCAGCAATTTAATTCTACTCAAGATGCATATAAAAGTCAAATAAATCCGTATGTCACCGCCTCAGCGCAATATTGACATCAGGTTTTTGGTATATTACTTTTCCCTTTTCGCATCACATTGAATGATAAAAACGGAAATTTACTTACAAAAACCCTGAACGCCGCGGACAACGCCTGCCTTCATAACGATAAGCTGATTCCGCTGTCTTTTATTCATTCCTATATCACACGCCGTAAGCAATCTGCTGTCAGCTTCAGTGTTATGCCAAACAAACATTTTTATGGGGGCGGATGCATTATTTAGGCGTAACAGTTCAGCCCTCCTTCTTAGTACAGGCTGAACTGTTATATTGGGGCCTATCCGGATGAATATCCTGATCACTTCATATTCACATTTATCTATCCATATGTTATAATTATGACATATGCTATCATCATGTATGTAGTATACAAGCAAAAGGATGGAGGAATAAATAATGTATTATAAGGAATACGGCAGCACAGGAATGAAGGTTTCCGCCATAGGAATGGGAACCATGCGATACGATGATGCCGATGTAAAAGCAGGCAATTTTGAAAAATGCGCCGACGTAGTTTTATATGCCCATGAAAAAGGCATTAACTTTTTTGATTCCGCTCCGTTTTACTGCAGTGACAAGAGTGAGGAGATCACAGGAATCGCCCTGTCACAGCTGCCCAGAGACAGCTTCTATATCTCGTCCAAGGTAAATATGAACACTTACGGTGGTAATTTCTCACCCGACACCTTTCGAAAGAAGCTGGAAACCTCTCTGTCCCGTCTGAAGGTAGATTCCCTGGATTTTTATTATCTGTGGTGCCTGCTTGATCTGGAATCCTTCCGGAAGCAATATGATCTCATGTATTCTTCCTTTGAGAAGGCAAAGACAGAAGGCCTGATTAAGAATATCACCTTCTCCTCCCATATGCAGGGCAGCCAGCTTGAAGAAGTGGTAAATACAAACTCCTTCCGGGGAATGCTGATCGGCTATAATGCCTTGAACTACCGTTTCCGTCAGGCAGGAATTGAAGCAGCCTACAACAACGGCATGGGTATCGTGGTGATGAATCCTCTAGGCGGGGGCTTAATTCCCAATAACCCGCAGTCCTTCCAATACCTTACCGAGGGAACGGATCTCAATGTGGCCCAGGCGGCCCTCCGCTTTGTAGCATCCCATAAGGAAATCTCCGTTGCTCTGTGCGGCTGCACTACCAAAGAGCATGTGGATGATGCGGTGAAATCCGTCGAAAACCTGGAAGAGCGTCCTGCATCGGAAATCTGCCAGGAATATGAAGCCAAAGGCGCCTCTTTCAATAATCTTTGCACCGGCTGCGGTTACTGCAAATACTGTCCTCAGGATATTGATATCCCGAAATACATGGATTCCTATAATGAGAAGATCCTCGGAAACCAGATTCCCGGCCGGCTGAAGGGACATTGGGGAATCTCGGTTAACAGAGCCGGAGATTGCATCAAATGCGGACAATGCGAAACCCTCTGCACCCAGCATCTTCCTATCATGGATCGTCTGGACGAAATTGCGGCCATCAGCCTGTAAAAATATCCCTCAAAGGTAAAGCCAACTTTTTCAAGTTGGCTTTGGGAGGGAGGAGATTTATGAAAAATTTATGCTAAGTGGTAATAAACGAATGATTTATCTATCTTATATGTTTCAGTATAACCCGGATTTATGGAGAAGGTATTAACGTTTCGTGAACATTTTAAAAACATTATAGGAACAGTTTCAGATACTCCTCCGCAATCATCCGATGCCCGATTGCACTGGGATGAACCCCGTCCGGTGCCAGCTGCTCACAGGTATATTCCTCCACCTCTGCCTTCGCATAGATTCCGTCCATCGGAATATAATAATCTGCATACTCCTTTGCCAGCTTTCTAATCACATGAATCTTGGGATCCAGATCCTCTCTCCAGGATGCCCGGTCTGGAAGGGAATTCAGCAGGAAGGGCTCGATCATAATCAGCTTGCAATCCGGCAAGTCCCTGTGAATCTTCGTTAACAGCTCCCGATATGTTCTTTCAAATTCCTCACTATCCGTAGGATCATTGCTGTCATATCTTCTCCAAGTGTCATTCACTCCGATAAGGATCGACAAATAATCCGGCTTTATCGAACAAAAATCCTCCTCGTAGCGATCCATCAAATCCTTTACCCGATTCCCGCTGATTCCCTTATTAATAAAGTTTACCTTTGCCTCCGGAAATAAGGTCCGATACAGCCTGGCTATGATATTGGCATATCCGTCCCCCAGGGATGTCATATCACTGCGGTCTCTTCCGCAATCCGTGATGCTGTCTCCTTGAAATAATACAATTTGTCCGTCCTGGAATCTTTTCTTCATTCTGTTCTCCATTCCTGCGTGAATTATAACGCATCCTATTTTTATAAAACGTGCTTTTGCACCTTTCATTAATATTGCAGGAACACGAACTTTGTTCCTGTAATACAAGGTATGAGAAAATCTTACCTGTATCATACTCTCCGATTACAGGAACATGAACTTTGTTCCTGTAATATTAATTATAGCAATCAGCCCTGCTAAGTCAATCTAAAAAGCTGTCCGATGGATTTTTCCCAAATCCGCACAGTTTTCTCTTGCAAAATCATAAATATACGATACAATAGAAATGGCGATTATATCCCGTCACAGGCTGCGGAAGGCGCAAAGCATGTTTTTATATCCACGATCCGCAGCATAAAATCAGCGCTCTTTATCAGAAGTTAAAAGCGACTTTTGATAACCTATATAACTACAGTAAAGGATGTTACCAGGAGGTTAATTATGATACAAGCAAGCAATATTACTCTGAGAATAGGAAAGCGTGCATTGTTCGAGGATGTAAACATTAAGTTTACCGAGGGCAACTGCTACGGACTGATCGGTGCCAACGGTGCCGGCAAATCCACCTTTCTTAAGATACTGAACGGGCAAATTGAGCCCAGCAAGGGTGAGGTGGTTATCACTCCGGGACAGAGATTGTCCTTCCTTCAGCAGGATCACTTCAAATATGATGCTTATCAGGTTCTTGATACCGTAATCATGGGCAACAAGCGTCTCTATGAGATTATGAAGGAAAAGGAAGTCATCTATGCCAAGGAAGACTTCACCGAAGAAGACGGAATCCGTGCCAGCGAGCTGGAAGGTGAATTTGCAGCAATGGACGGCTGGGAGGCGGAAGCCAATGCCGCATCTCTACTGAACGGTCTGGGTATCGAAACCGAGCTTCATTACAAGCAGATGAGCGAACTAAATGGCGGTGAGAAGGTGAAGGTGCTTCTTGCCCAGGCACTCTTTGGCAATCCTGATATTCTGCTTCTCGACGAGCCTACCAACCATTTGGATCTGGAAGCGATCCGTTGGCTGGAGGAGTTTTTGATTAACTTTGAGAATACTGTTATCGTGGTATCCCATGACCGTTATTTCTTAAATAAGGTATGCACTCATATCGCGGACATCGACTATGCCAAGATACAGCTCTATTCCGGTAACTATGACTTCTGGTATGAGTCCAGCCAGCTGATGGTGAAGCAGATGAAGGAAGCCAACAAGAAGAAGGAAGAGAAAATCAAGGAACTGCAGGAATTTATCCAGCGCTTCAGTGCCAATGCCTCCAAATCCAAGCAGGCTACCTCCAGAAAGAAAGCCCTTGAGAAAATTGAGCTGGATGATATCCGTCCTTCCAGCAGAAAGTACCCTTATATTGATTTTCGTCCCAGCCGTGAAATCGGCAATGAGGTTCTTAGTGTTGAGAATCTGTCTAAAACCGTGGACGGTGTTAAGGTATTGGATAAGATCTCCTTCATCGTAGGCAGGGATGACAAGATCGCATTTGTTGGACCTAACACCCAGGCAACCACTCTTTTGTTCAAAATTCTCGCAGGAGAAGAAGAACCGGATGAGGGAACCTACAAATGGGGTGTTACCACCAATGTATCCTATTTCCCCAAGGATAATACAAAGCTCTTCTCCGGTGATGAAACCATCGTCGATTTC
Organism: Bacillota bacterium; assembly: GCA_023423045.1. GTDB lineage: Bacteria > Bacillota > Clostridia > Lachnospirales > Lachnospiraceae > Mobilitalea. Next base: position 48,825 of record JAFAGA010000074.1, read on the forward strand.
CTGATGCCCTTCTCTCCGGAAAAGGATGTTACCTACGTGCGCGGCTTCATGGGAAGAATGCTCTTTGCCGGTGAAGAAGGCTCCAAGAAAGTAAACGTTCTCTCCGGTGGTGAGCGTGTGCGTGTTCTCCTGTCCAAGATGATGATTGCCGGAGCAAATATTCTGATTCTGGATGAGCCCACCAACCATCTGGATATGGAATCCATCACCGCCCTGAACAACGGCTTGATTAAATTCCCCGGGGTTGCCCTGTTCACCTCTCCGGACCATCAGTTCATCCAGACCACGGCAAACCGTATTATGGAGATCTATAACGGACACCTGATTGACAAGATCACCACCTATGATGAGTATCTTGACAGCGACGAACAGGCCAGAAAGAGACAGATCAGCATGTTTGATGCCGAAGATGAACTCAGCCAGGAATAATTTCATACAGAATAATTTATAAAAACTGCGTATGCCCCAGATTTCCAATCCCGGGGCATACGCAGTTTTTTATTATCCTGCAACATGAACAAGCGAAGCGGAATACACTATTGTGAGTATATAAATATAGGAGAATTTACTGTGCCCTTTAAAGACAATGCCATCACCGCGCTTCAACGGCCGGATTATCTTCCTATAATCAAGAACAGCGAAAAATATTATGGAGGAAGCCAGATGTGGTTTTTGACAGACCATCGGTATAGCAGAGATTATGTTCTTCATAACTATGGCTGCAAAACCATTGCCATCGCAGATCTTTTCCTGTATCTCGCATTGCAGAACAAAACACTCCAAACTCCCATTACTGCTTTAGCACTCAAGAAGCAGAATGAGATCAACTATATAGATTATATTTCCTATGTCCATACAATTTACAGAACCTATGCCAAAAATAAGCCGCCGATGTCCATATCAGGCCCTTCCATCGCCCGCTCCGTCACCTCCTATTCCAAAGCTTACGGTCTCGGATTAAAAGCCTTCTGGCAATGGAAACTCAGTTATTATGATATGCTTGACCGAATTGAAGAGATGCTGGGCAAGGATATTCCCGTCATTCTTTCCATCGGTCCGAACACTCCGAAGCTCTGGGGCAGGAAGGGAATCCCCTTCTATGAGCTGAAAGAAATTGATTACCGGGAACCAGGAAGCGACGCCGGGAAGCCACGGGAAGAAGTCTCCAAGCCCTACTATTACAACCCAGTAAAGCAGAATGTCAACAGACATTATATTACCGTTACCGCATTGATCAAGGATGAGGTGACCGGCCGGATTATGCTGCGCATCTCCTCCCGTGGCCGGCAATACTACATCAACTATGAAGAGTACCGGGATTATATTGAAACCTGGGGAGGAACCTTCACCTCCAGCCTGGTATTAATCAAAAAGGAATATTATTAAGTTATGTTATTCTTCTGCCGGCTTACGCTCCTTAAAGCGAGAAATAACCACCATCGCCATCAGATACAAAATAATGCTTAAGACAAAGGGGAGTCTTCGGTCAATACTGGAAAGCAATCCTACCACATACCCAAAAGGTGAGGAAAAGCCAATCATGAAAGCGGTCAGCAATGCCACGATACGTGCCCGTTCCGCCGGGTCCACACTCATCGCCTGTATAACATCCTTACGGGGCATCACCAGGGCATTGGCTATGGCCTCCAACAGAGTGAACAGGGCTACCGGCAAAATATTGCCAATCGGGCTGAAGATAAGCAGTATCTGGCAGAGTATATAGATCACCAATCCTGCCTGCATCGGAATTTTGAGGCTTAAGCGCTCCAGCCGGTGCTGAATCACAAACATGAATATAATCATCACGATGGCACGCAGAATAGGAAAGAATGCCAGATATTGTTCAGGAATACCCAATCTCAAATTGACATAAAGGCCAAAAAAGTTGCTGTTTATCATGCCTGTTATGTAGACGATCATCATGATTGCCAAGGTTTGTACTGTCGCCTTGTTACGGAAGATGCGGGGCACCAGCTCCTTATATTCCAACATCAATTTCCATACCGGCACACCCTTCGTGGCTTCCCTGCGTATCATTCCCTGCTTTGTTTCCTTCGTATACCGCATGGTAATATAAAATTTAAAAAGCATGGATATGCTGAAGGAGAGATAGACTACTCTTATCACCGGCACCAGCGAGAAGCGGCCGATCAGCAAGCCGGATATGGGAGCAAAGAATACTGCAACCAACCCTCCGATGGTAATCCAGTTAAAGATATTTAAGATATCCTTTTCCTTGGAATCCTCAATAAACAGGCAATACCAGGCAGTCTGATTAATCTGCTCAAAGCTGTTCATCAGCACCGCAATCAGGAAATACCAAAAATTCTGGGAGATAGCCCATATAAAACAGGCGACGCTCCAGCCAAAGAAATCTCCCAGCATAGTGGTGTTACGCCGTCCCAGTTTGTCAGTAATAATTCCTCCGAAAAAGGAAAAAGCCACCTGTACTACCATGGCGATAGAGAGAATCAGCCCAATCTGCACGTCGGTAACTCCCATTGCCACCATGTACAGTGTGGTGAATGGGGCGAGCAGATTGTAGGGAATACCCCACAAGGGCTCAATCAGGATCAGGGGCTTTGCATTCCCTTCCAAAGTAAACAGCAGGTCAAATAACGGGTGAGAACGAAGTGTCCTCACCCACTTGTTTCTTTTCATTATACCTTGATACCTCCAATAGTTTGCATATGCGTGTTTTTCTTCTGTCTTCGATATTATAGTATAAGCTTATCCAAAGGTAAAGCTTTTTCGCAAATTCTCCCTATCGGATGGTAACATTCCGTTCTGTTCAGAAGATGTCTTTATACAGAAGTCGGATGCCTTTCTTGGGTCTCCTCCTGCTTTGGAAGATATCCTTCTAATTTCTTCATGCATTCCTGATATATCTGCGTCGTTCGGATTGCCTCATATCTGGTATCCATAGTAGTCGCCTGGTACATCACCTGCAGCAAATTCAATTCCTGCTCCTCTTGTCCGCTCTCCTTCTTACCGGGCATTTTTTGCTCATAATATTCAGCAAAGAATACCTGCGAACCATACCGTTTTCGGGAGGGTCCGAAGCATTCGATCATCCAGTCAATATAACGCTCAAAAGCTGCCAGTGCTTGATCAAACTCCTTTCGCAGAAGGTAAACTTCCACAAGCATATCCAGTCCCTGATTCAGCCCGGAACCAAGACAATCAGATATGATGCATACCGCTTGGGCAAGCTTGAGTGCCCGGTCATAATCCTGTTTCTTTAATACAATATTATAAATTGTTCTGAGATCGGTGGTCATATTATGCCAATCTGCCATAAGATTCTCTTCCGCCGCATAAAACGCTCGGTCATATTCCTGCTTCAGCAGATAGAGACTGGGCAGAATATGACTGGAGTTCCATTCCTGAGGCAGCTTCATTTGTTCAAAGATAGCCTCCGCCTCATCCAGTCTTCCGCTTCCCATATAGCCGGACGCAACACCGGTTTTTGCCGCATTGCTGATATAATAGTCCTCCGAGTGCATCAGTTCCTCTAACATACCGACTGCCTTGTCCCCGCAGCTTCGTACTATCTGAAGCTCCTCACCCTGCACTCCTGCCAATTGTCTCAGTGCGAACAGACAAAATGCCGCCTCCAGGTGAAACCGCTGGGAGTTGGGATATTGCACCAGAAGCTTATCGGTATACTTTATTCCTTCCTCCAGCCCCTGTTCCTTTGTCCTGTTTCTTATCTCTCCCAAAAACCCCTGGATTTCCTCTTCGGAAAGCTCACTCTGGAAAGCCAGCAGCGTATCGATGGAGATATGGAATAATCTAGCCAGCGGTGCCAGTAATGTGATATCCGGCATGGATACATTGGTTTCCCATTTACTGACAGCCGGTACGGATACCCCCAGCTTTTCCGCCAGCTGCTCCTGAGTCATATTCATTTCTTTTCTATGGGTAAAGATTACCTTTCCAATATTCATTCTTTTTCCTCCAAATATGAATTAGGCCTATGACTAAATTATAGACAATCCACACATCCTGTGCAATGGATGCCCTGTTAAATAAATAGAAGAAAAATTTAACCGTCAATTAATATTGCCTGAAATCACCCTCAGTACCTTATAAGGTTTCAATGAAAGCTTCCAGCAAAAGCATTCCCATATCCTTCTGTTCCCTGCTGCGGACAGAGATACTCCCGCTTTCTTCCTCCTTCTGTCCGAGGATGATCATATAGGGCACCTTCTCCAGCTGTGCTTCCCTGATCTTAAAGCCTATCTTTTCATCCCTCCGATCCATCTCACAGCGAATTCCCTGTGCCTTAAGCCGGTCCAGCACCTCTTCTGCATAGCCGAGAAACTTCTCCGAGATGGGCAGAACCTTAACCTGGACCGGCGCCAGCCAGAAAGGAAATCTGCCGGCATAATGCTCAATCAGAATCCCGATAAAACGCTCCAGTGAGCCGAATACCACTCTGTGTATCATGATGGGCCGGTGCCGGTTGCCATCGGCTCCGATATATTCGATTTCAAAGCGCTGCGGGAGCTGGAAATCCAATTGTATCGTGCCGCACTGCCAGGATCTCCCGATGGAATCCTCCAGGTGGAAATCAATCTTGGGGCCATAGAAGGCTCCATCCCCTTCGTTGACGACATAATCCAGCTTCAATTGCCGGAGTGCCTCCTCAAGGGCATGAGTCGCCAATTCCCAGTCCTTATCGCTGCCGATGCTGTTCTCGGGCCGGGTGGACAGCTCCACGTGGTAGCGGAAGCCAAATGCCTCATAGAATTCATGGATCAGCCTGGCAACCTTCTTGATTTCATCAATGACCTGATCCGGTGTCATAAAGATATGGGCATCATCCTGGGTAAGGCAGCGGACGCGCATGAGTCCGTGCAACGTGCCTGATTTCTCATGCCGGTGTACCAATCCCAGCTCCGCGATTCTCATCGGCAGCTCCCGGTAGGAATGAGGCTCCGATTTATATACCAGCATTCCTCCAGGACAGTTCATCGGCTTAATGGCATAGTCTTCTTCATCGATTTTCGTTGTATACATATTGTCACGGTAATGCTCCCAGTGACCGGATGTCTCCCAGAGACCACGGTTTAGCATCATGGGGGTGGATATCTCCACATATCCTTCCCGTTCATGGATCTTTCTCCAATAATCAATCAGCAGATTCTTAAGCACGCTTCCCTTCGGCAGAAAGAAGGGAAATCCCGGCCCTTCCTCCATTAGAGTGAACAGCCCCAGCTCCTTTCCAAGCTTTCTATGATCCCTCTTCGCCGCCTCCTCCAGCATTGTAAGATGGGCCTCCAGATCCAAGCCCTTAGGATAAGCCGTTCCATAGATTCTCGTCAACATCTTATTCTTCTCATCGCCCCGCCAATAGGCGCCGGCTACTGAGGTAAGCTTAAAAGCCTTGATCTGCCGCGTATTCATTAGATGGGGTCCCGCGCAAAGGTCCATGAATTCTCCCTGCCGGTAGAAGCTGATCTCTTCCTGCTCCGGCAATTCCCGGATCAGTTCTACCTTATAAGGTTCAGCTTTGGAGCTCATATAGGCAATGGCATCCTCCCTTGTCATGGTGAGACGCTCAATCTCCAATTCCTCCCTCACAATTTCCTTCATTACCGACTCGACCTGCACCATATCATCAGCGGTGAAGGAAGCCTCAAACTCAATGTCATAATAGAAGCCCTCTTTAATTGCCGGACCGATAGCAAGTTTGGCACCGGGATAAAGGCGCTTTACCGCCTGAGCCAATATATGGGCGGCCGTATGGCGAAAGGCCGCTCTTCCCTCTTCCTCTTCAAAGGTGAGTATCTCCAGGGAGCAGTCCTCCCTGATTTCATAACGAAGGTCAACTCCCACGCCGTTCACCTTTCCTGCGCAGGCTGCTCTTTGCAGCGACGGGCTGATATCCCCTGCCGCTTTCATTACCGTCACCGGCTTCCGGTATTCTCTTGCCGTGCCATCCTTTAATAAAATCCTCATATACTACATCTCCTATCTCATTGTTGCTGATTTTACTCTGCTTCACTGGAGCTGACTCTTGAGACAAGCAGGTATAATCGCCTCCGGGAATATTGTAATATAAGAAAAGCACCCTAAAGCAAATGGCATAGCGCCATCCGCTTAAGGGTGCAAACATTGTCAGCAATGCCAACTATTCATGAAATGCACGGTTCCACCTTAACTTTTCACTTTCGGATTCCAACAAATCCTATTCTTTAACGCAGACATACGGTAACACTTAATCTAATTTCAGCATTACGGCTCCGGAACGGTTTTCACAGAAGCTTAACATAAAGAACTTCCACCGACTGTTCTTCTCTCTGGATGTGCTGCAGCTGCTACTCTTTCCTTCATAGCTTTTCTTATATTAAAACCCATTTTACTCCAAAGAAGGAAAATGTCAAGGAGAAAATTCATTATTTAATCCTATTCATCCTATTTCAACTTTCAACGCTGTAGATTCAGATCCCTTGTCTTCAGGCCGTTGGACTTTGCAGCCTGCCTCCAGCCCATCTCACCGGCCAGCTTATAAAGGAAACGCGGAAACCCAGGTTGTGTATATATATTCTCGGAGCCTTCTCCTCTAAGAATATGCTCCGCTAAGGATTCCAGAGCCAGCGATATCCTCTTTTTCGGACCTTTCCCATGGGGTATGCCATGAATTGCGGCAATCATTCCTCCGCAGCCTATCCCGATTCCCTGCCCCCAGGTTAATCCGGCCTTTACACACCAATTCTTTAGCATCTGCAGCTCATGTTGATTCTGACATCCTTCATAGAAACCGCAGTTTACGATGGCATAGACTCTGAGTCCTGGCTTTTGTCCCTTCACCAGCTCCTCCCACTTGGAGAGGCAATGAAGTAAATGGGCAGGAATGCCGTCTACATACAACGGAAAAGCGAATATCACCGCATCCTGATGAAGGAGCGTTTCCATCTCTTTTAGCTGCCCCGTCCTCATAATATATTCTGATACGGCACTCTCCTTTAATAAAGGCTTCAGCTCCTCCAGGAGATATCCTGAGGCACTGTCCTTTGCCTTAGGGCTTGCGTTGATTAGTGCAATCTTTAACATAGGCCGCCCTCCATCAATTCCTTTTTAGTCAGAAAACGCAGCTCCTTCAATTTGCAATCCAGATTAATGCTGACTGCCTCCAGGTATTTGGCTGCCGTATCCTTCTCAAGCTGTGTGATATCCTCCTCATAAAGAAAAACCCTTATTTGAATATTATTATCATATCTTCTTTTATGGTGCATTTCTTTATTTCTGATTTTGAAATAAGGATGGATATAGGAGATACTCCGGTCAAACACGTTCTTGACAAAAGGGCTGAAGCCCCCGTAACAGCATTTGCTGACAACAATCAGTTCATTTGTCTTTCCCAGCAATTCTCCCATGTTTTCATAGCCGTCTTTAATGACACACCGGCCCGGCGTCTTTATCCAGCACCCGAAGCATCCGATGCAATTATGAATCGTATGGTTATCCGATATTACGCTGGGATCAGATATTCCAGCCAATACCCGCCGCGCCTCCTCCTGGGGCAGATCATGTATAATCATTGACTTCCTCCTATCCATCATACTTATTTCCTCATTTATCCTATTTTTTATTATATTTATTCTCACATCACAATGGCGGATAACTCCGCTATGATGGACTGCATTCTGTCGCTTTGCTTCATTCACACTGCTTAATTATACAGCTGCTTAATAAAATATACAATCACCTTCCAAAAAATATACTGCCTGTCAAGCTGCTTTTTCTGGTTTTTATTTTAATGTATGTAAAAATAGCCACGAAACAGAACCCGCTTCGCAGCTATCATAGCTTTCTATTTAGACAAACACTTTGAGCATACCAGCGGCTGCTATACCGAGCATTCCTGCCGGTATATCTCGCTTTCCTCCTGTATCCTGCCGGCTGCCTTGCAGGCTGTATCATTTTAGCGGACTATATTCTGCGAAACTTCTGGTAACGGCTCTCTAACAGCTCCTCCGCTTCCATTCCCTGAAGTTTTTCCAAATCTGCCTCAAGGACTGACTTTATGCTGTCGGCTATCTGTCCATAATCCTTATGGGCTCCTCCCTGGGGCTCCGGAATAATGCCGTCAATAATCTGATACCGGTACAAATCCTGGGCAGTGAGCTTCATATCCTTTGCCGCCTGTTCCGCCTTGGAGGAATCCTTATAGAGGATGCTGGCAAAACCCTCCGGCGATAAAATTGCATAGATGGAATGCTCCAGCATATACACCCGGTCGGCAACTCCCAGGGCCAGTGCTCCGCCGCTTCCCCCTTCTGAGATCACCACCGACAGAATCGGTGTCTTCAGCAGCATCATTTGTGCCAAATTCTCAGCGATGGCTTCCCCTTGTCCCCGTTCCTCCGCTCCCAGCCCGCAAAAGGCTCCCGGAGTGTCGATGAAGCAGATCACCGGGCGGCCAAATTTCTCCGCCTGCTTCATAAGCCGGAGTGCCTTCCGGTAGCCCTCCGGATGGGGCATGGAGAAATTACGGGTGATATTCTCCTTTGTATTTCTTCCCTTTTGCTGGGCGATTACCGTAACCGGCCTGCCGCTAAGAAATGCGATGCCCCCTACGATTGCACGATCCTCTCCATAATAGCGGTCGCCATGCAGCTCCAAAAACCCGTCAAAAATACGCTCTATATAATCCATTCCCGTCGGCCGAACCGGCATCCGGGCTAATTTTACCGTCTCCCAAGGTGTAATAGCCATGATTTCTCCTCTCTGCGTACAAAATACACATATTGGAATGCAAATATACAAAAACATGCTTACTTCGCATGTAATTTCAATATCCTTCCCAGGGTGTTCCTTAATTGGTCTCTGGGCACAATCTGATCCACAAAGCCGTGTTCCAGCAGGAACTCCGCTCTCTGAAATCCTTCCGGCAGCTTCTGCCCGATGGTCTGTTCAATTACCCTGGGCCCTGCAAATCCAATCAAGGCTCCAGGCTCCGCCAAAATGATATCCCCCAGCATGGCAAAGCTGGCAGTAACACCTCCGGTAGTAGGATCCGTGAGCACTACTACATAAAGAAGCCCCGCTTCACTATGCTTTGCTGCCGCCGCACTGACCTTCGCCATCTGCATCAGAGAAAAGATTCCCTCCTGCATTCTGGCTCCGCCGGAGGCGGTGAACACGATGACCGGAAGTCTCTCTTTGGTTGCCCGCTCAAACAGGCGTGTCAGCTTCTCACCGACGGTCGTTCCCATACTCCCCATGAAGAAGGAGGAGTCCATCACACCCAGCATGACGCTGGAGCCTTCAATCTTGCCAAGTCCGGTTACCACTCCGTCTACCAGGCCGGTCTGAGCTCTGGTCTTCTCCAATTTCTGTGCATAGCCCGGAAAATCCAGGGGATCCCTGGTGCCCATTCCGGCATCGAATTCCAGGAACTCACCCTCATCCATAACAAGGTCAATACGTTCTTTTGCAGACAGCTTAAAATTATAGCCGCATTCATCACAGCGCTTATAATTCTTTACCAGCAGCTTTGTATAAATAACCTTCCCGCAGCCCGGGCATTTGATCATAAGGCCTTCGGGAATACCCGGGCGCACGTCTTCCGCCTGGCTCCCCTCCATGTCCTGAGGCCGGGCCCGGTATATGTTAGAGGTTGCATATTTCTTTGCCTTAAATGGATTCCTGTTCATAAATTATTTTCCCTCAATTAGTCCGGTATGATAGTTACCGGAGATGATTTCTTCTCTTTCCAAAAGCTCATACTGATATTCCACATTGGTATGAATTCCGTCAATAATTAGCTCCGACAGGGCACGCTTCATCCTTTGAAGAGCCTCCCCCCGGTCTTCGCCGTATGCAATCACCTTAGCCAGCATGGAATCGTAGCAGGAGGGCACCAGATACCCGGGATAAAGAGCGCTGTCAACACGCACTCCAAAGCCGCCGGGGAACAGCACATTCTCAACCCGTCCGGGACAGGGCATAAAATTCTTCTCCGGGTCCTCTGCGTTGATTCTGCACTCAATGGCATGACCCCGAAATTCTATATTCTCCTGGCGGTAGGGCATCTCCTCGCCGCAGGCAATTCTGATCTGGGCCTTTATCATATCAATACCGGTTACCATCTCTGTCACAGGATGCTCTACCTGAATCCGGGTATTCATCTCCATAAAATAATAATTCCCCTGTCCATCCAGCAAGAATTCAATGGTTCCGGCATTGACATAGCCGGTAGCCTTAGCTGCCTTCACCGCGGCACTCCCCATCCGTTCTCTCAGCTCCGGGGTCATAATTGCGGATGGAGATTCCTCAATCATCTTCTGGTTTCTTCTTTGAACCGAGCAGTCCCGCTCTCCCAGGTGAACCGCGTTCCCATGATTGTCTGCCAGTATCTGAAACTCTATGTGCTTGGGGTGAACAATCAGCTTCTCGATATATACCTGATCATCCCCAAAAGCTGCCTTCGCTTCCGCCTTTGCGGAATTGTAAGCCTTCTCCAGTTCCTCTGCTGCGAACACCGCTCTCATGCCCTTTCCTCCGCCACCGGATGAGGCCTTAATCATCACCGGGTAGCCCATCTCCTCGGCCAGCTTAAGGGCATCCTCTGCAAGAGCCACTTCCCCTTCCGATCCCGGAACTACGGGAACGCCGGCCTTTTGCATAGTTTCCCTGGCCTTGGATTTATTCCCCAAGAGGTCAATGGTATCCGCCTTGGGGCCGATGAAGGTTATATGGCAGTCCTCGCACATTCTGGCAAAGGAGCTGTTCTCGGATAAAAATCCAAAACCCGGATGAATCGCAGTAGCACCGGTCAATACGGTGGCGCTGATTATATTCTGAATGTTAAGATAACTGTCCTTGGATTTGGCGGGACCGATACACACCGCTTCATCTGCCAGCATGACATGGAGAGCCTCCCGGTCTGCTTCCGAATAGACAGCCACCGTTTCAATCCCCATTTCCTTGCAGGCTCGGATGATTCTGACCGCAATCTCACCACGGTTTGCTATTAAGATCTTCTTAAACATCCCATTTCTCCTTATTCTGTCCTGGTACATCATCCATCGGATAAACCGACGTATTGCTTGTAAACGATGCACTGTTTACTTTCCGTTTTGCGCTATTCCCCGATGGAGAAGGTCAGCACAGCTTCCACGGCAACCTTATCCTCCACACGGGCTACTGCGGTTCCGACACCGAAGCTTCCCTTGCTTTTGGTAATCTCAACCTCCAGTATCAACACATCGCCCGGCACCACCTGGCGTTTGAATTTCACCCGGTCCATTCCTGCAAAATACACTATTTTACCTTCATTGCCCGCTACGGTAAGCATACAGACCGCTCCGGTCTGTGCCAGGGCTTCCAAAATCAGTACCCCCGGCATAACCGCCTTTCCGGGGAAATGTCCCTGGAAAAAAGGCTCGTTCATGGTAACACATTTCCTTCCGACTGCCCGCTTTCCCGGCTTCAGCTCCTCCACACGGTCCAATAATAAAAAGGGCGTACGATGAGGCAGTATCTTTTGTATCTCATCAATATTTAACATCGTTACCTCCACTCCAAAGGACAGCTTCTATTGAATCAAAAACAGCGGCTGTCCAAATTCCACCATCTCTTCGTTCTTCACCAGAACCTCAACAATCTCTCCGTCGAATTCGCTCTCTATTTCATTCAGCAGCTTCATCGCTTCGATAATGCAAAGTGTCTGCCCTTTCTTCACCCGGTCGCCAACCTTTACAAAAGGTGCTTTATCCGGAGAAGGCTGTGTATAGAAGGTCCCCACCATGGGAGATACCTGCTTGCTAAGATTTGCATCTGCCGCAGGAGTTTCCTCTGTTCCTGACGATACCGCTATGGACGCCGATGCAACTGCTGCTGCATTCACTGTCTCCGCGGCTGCCGGTGCTGCGGGCTGTACCGCTGTCGGCATCATATTTGGTATGAGTGTCTGAACCGGTACCGGAACATTCATCGGTGTTTTCTCCAGACAGATGCGAACTCCATCTTCCTCAATCTCAAGTCTTGTTAAATCTGTATGGTTCATTTCCTTCATCAGGTTGATGATCGATTTATAATCCATGCTAATCTCCATTCTGCCAAAATGCCGGAAATCCGGGCATCAGCACAATATCTTTCTTCTATTCCTCTATCCTTTTGAATACCAAAGTTGCGTTATGCCCGCCAAAGCCCAGGGAATTGGACATTGTGCAGGTAAGCTTTGCGCTTCGCCCTGCATTGGCTACATAGTCAAGATCACATTCCTCGTCCGGGAGCTGATACCCAATGGTAGGCGGGATAAAGCTGTTCTCCATCGCCTTGATGCAGATCACCGCTTCCACCGCTCCCGCGGCTCCAAGAAGGTGTCCGATCATGGATTTGGTGGAACTTACAGGGGTCCGGGATGCTGCTTCACCCATGGCCAGCTTGATCGCCGCCGTCTCGATCCGGTCATTGGTAGGGGTGCTGGTGCCGTGAGCATTAATATAAGATACTTCTTCCGGAGTGACATCCGCCTCCTCCATCGCCAGCTTCATCGCTTTGGCTCCGCCCTCTCCGTCCGGTGACGGTGCGGTGATATGATAAGCGTCGCAGGTGGAACCATAGCCTGCCACCTCCGCATAAATCCTTGCTCCGCGCTTCTTCGCATGCTCGTATTCCTCTAACAGCAGAATACCCGCTCCCTCCCCAATCACAAAGCCATCCCTTTCCTTATCAAAGGGGATCGAAGCTCTCTGAGGATTATTGCTGGTCGAAAGCGCCGTCAGAGCGGAGAAACCCGCTACTCCCAAAGGAGTGATGGCTGCTTCGGTACCTCCTGCCAGAATCACATCGGAATAACCGTGCTTAATGCTGCGAAAGGCCTCTCCGATACTGTGGCTGCCGGTGGCACAGGCAGTTACCACATTGGTACAGGTTCCTTTGGCACCGTACTGAATCGCCAGATTGCCTGCTGCCATATTGGTGATTGTCATCGGGATAAACAACGGATTGATGCGCCTCGGTCCCTTCTCCAGAAGAGTTTTGCTCTCCTTCTCAATCAGCCCGAGGCTTCCGATGCCGGAGCCTACAATCACGCCAAAACGGTCCCTGTCGATGCTATCCAGGTCAATCCCGGAATCTTCGATTGCCTCCCTGGCTGCGGCTACCGCAAATTGGGAGAAGCGGTCCATACGCCTTGCATCCTTGGCATCCATATAATTCTTAGGTTCAAAGTCCTTCACCTGGGCCGCCAGCTTCACCTGAAAGCCTTCCGTATCAAAGGTTTTTATAAAATCAATACCGCATATTCCATCCTGTATATTCTTAAAAAACTCTGGAACGCTATTGCCAATGGGGGTAATAGCACCCATTCCTGTCACAACGACTCTGCGATTCATATTTTCCTCCATTATGGTGCCATGCACCATCACAAAATCTTATATCAGCTCCAATCAAAGGGAGTGTATATTACATCACAAGGCCTCCATCCACCTGAAGCACCTGGCCGGTAATATAATTTGCCGCCTCGGAGGCCAGAAAGCTCACCGCTCCTGCCACTTCCCCAGCAGCACCATAACGCTTCAGCGGAATACTTGCAATGGTTGCTTCCTTAATCCGCTCCGACAATCCCTCCGTCATATCCGTTTCAATAAAGCCGGGGGCCACCGCATTCACTGTGATTCCCCGTGATGCCAGCTCTCTGGCTGCCGCCTTGGTCATTCCGATGACACCGGCCTTGGAGGCGGCGTAATTTGCCTGCCCCGCGTTGCCGGTCAGCCCCACTACCGAGGATATATTAATAATCTTCCCGCTTTTTTGCTTCAGCATAACCGTGGCAGCGTGCTTTGTGCATAAAAAGCTGCCTTTTAAGTTAATGTCAATCACACTGTCAAATTCCTGCTCCGACATACGCATCAGCAGGTTATCCTTAGTAATACCGGCGTTGTTCACCAATATATCCACTCTTTTGTATTGCTTTACCGCTTCTTCGATCAGCATTTTTGCTTCCGCATCCTTACTGACATCTGCCTGCACCGCAATCGCCTCTCCGCCGGCACTCCGGATGGCTTCCAGCAGCTCCTCTACCTGAGCCACACTATTCCGGTAATTTACCACCACCTTGGAGCCATATTCGGCAAATTGCAGAGCGATGGCTCTTCCAATTCCCCTTCCTGCTCCGGTTATTACAGCAACCTTTCCCTTCAGCATTCCGCCCGTTTCCTTTCTATTTTCCTGCCTGCAGCGCATTGACTGTGCGCTCAAGGGATGCGATATCCTCTACATTATAGATACCAAGTCCCCGGTCAATCTTTTTCACAAACCCGGACAGGGTTTTACCCGGCCCTATTTCCACAAAATCCGTCACTCCGTCGGCAATCATTCTGAGAAGCGTCTGCTCCCAGAGTACGCTGCTCATCACCTGACGGTACAGCAATTCCTTCACCTGATCCGTACCGACGATATAGTCCGCGGTCACATTACAGATCACCGGAATGTCCATTGTTCCAAGGTACAGGGATTCCATCTCCTGCTTTAAACACTCCGCAGCAGGCTTAAGCATTAAGGTGTGAAAGGGCGCGCTAACCGCAAGGTCTATGGTTTTCATCGCTCCCTTTTCCCTGGCAAGCCTGGCAGCCTCATCCACGGCCCTATTCTCTCCTCCGATCACAATCTGGCCCGGGCAGTTGTAATTTGCAGGCTGAACAATCCCGAAGGCGGATGCCTCATTGCAAGCCTCTTCTACTTTCTCCCCGGACAGGTTCAATATGGCACACATCTTCCCAACACCCGCAGGTACAGCCTCCTGCATGAAGCGTCCACGCTTTCTTACCAGCTGGGCTGCCTGAGACAGGGTAAAGATGCCGCTGGCTGTCAATGCGGAATATTCACCAAGGCTCAATCCTGCAACAATATCCGGCACAAAGCCAAGTTCTCTGATTGCCCGATACGCCGCCAGAGACATCGTTACCACTGCGGGCTGTGTATTCTCGGTAAGCTCCAGTTCTTCCTTCGTCCCCTCAAATACCAGCTTTGCCACATCATATCCCAGGCTGTCTCCGGCCTCCTCAAAGGTCTGCCTGCAGACAGGATAGGCCTCAACAAGTTCCTTTCCCATGCCGACGTATTGTGCTCCCTGACCGGCAAATATAAATGCTGTCTTTCCCATCGATTTCTCCATTTCCGTTTATTGCAGATGTTCCATTCCTTTATTTCTTCATCCACCATTTGGGACTCAGCAGCTGCTCCGCCTCCCCGAATATTTCCGTGATGATATCCTTACAGCTTTGCTCTTTGTTCACAATAGCGGCGATCTGGCCAGCCATGACGCTGCCGTATTCCATATCTCCTTGTACCACCGCCTTCGCCAGCGCGCCTACACCTAACTCTTCCAGTTCCTGCACGGAAGCATTGGCAGCCTCCAATTCGACGAATCTGCGGCTCAGCTTATTCTTCAAGGTTCTGACCGGATGCCCGGTAGAGCGCCCGGTAACCACAGTATCAATATCCTTCGCTCCCAGCACCTTTTGCTTATAATTGGAATGAATCGTACACTCATATGCGGTCAGGAACCGGGTTCCCACCTGCACCGCTTCCGCTCCCAGCATAAAGGCTGCTGCAATTCCTCTTCCGTCGGCAATTCCTCCGGCTGCAATCACCGGAACCTCCACCGCATCAACCACCTGGGGCACCAATACCATTGTTGTGAGTTCACCCACATGACCGCCGGATTCCGTTCCTTCTGCGATTACCGCATCCGCTCCGCTTCGGACCATACGCTTTGCTATGGCAACAGAAGGCACCACAGGGATTACCTTAATATCATGAGCCTTCCACATCTCCATGTATTTTCCCGGTGCACCGGCTCCGGTTGTTACGACCTTAACCCCTTCCTCGCATACCATCCTGGCTAAGTCATCCGCATATTCACTCAGAAGCATAATATTTACAGCGAAAGGCTTCTTCGTAAGTTCTTTTGCTTTTCTGACCTCTGTCCGGATCAAGTCCGACGGAGCGGTACCTCCGGCTATGATACCCAGGCCTCCTGCCTCCGATACCGCGGAGGCGAGAGAGGCATCCGATATCCGGGCCATTGCGCCTTGAAAAATCGGATATTCTATATTCAGTAAATCGCATACTCTAGACTGTAACCTCATGTTTCCCTCCATGATGGCGCTTTGCACCAATTATTCCTCCACATTCCTGCTGTTCAGATATTTCTCAATATCACCGATGGTTGCGATGCTTTCCGTATCCTCAGTGGGTATTTCGATGCCGAACTCCTCCTCCAGGGACATGATAATCTGGAATAAATCCAGGGAATCCGCATTCAGATCTTCTTTCAGGGAGGTCTCCAGTGCAAGCTCAGCCACATCCACTCCTAATTGTTCTGCAACTACTTCTTTAATCTTATTCAAATCCATGATCATATTCATCCCCCGGGCTTCCGGAGGACTTCCTCCTTTTCATTTTTTATTTGGAAGGAGCAAGGCTCTCTCCCCTATGTTTTTGATTGATTTTCAATTTATGATTAAGGGTAAGTTACTCAGGGTAATTCACCCTCTAATCCAATATAATCCATAAAACTTATTTTTTATTGCCCCGCAAGCTCTTATCATGTTCATAAACGATCTTTGGCATACCTTATTTTTAGAAAAAATACAATTTTCTCCTTTTTTGCTTAAAATATTTTAACTATAAGTCTGAAAAAGCCCTTGGTATATTCAGAAAAGCACTCTATTTCCATTCCACCAGTACCGCACCGCTGGTCATTCCGCCGCCAAAGCCCACCAATATCAGCTTATCCCCGCTTTCCAGCATGCCTTTCCTAGCCATTTCATCCAGGGCAATCCCAATGGATGCCGCGGAGGTGTTGCCATAACGGTCCAGGTTCATATAGAATTTTGCTGCCGGTATGCGGCTGGATTTGGCTGCCTGCTCGATGATTCGGCAATTCGCCTGATGGGTTACAATATATTTTATATCTTCCTCCGATAGCCCGGCCTGGTGAAGTACGGTGCGGATATGCTCCGTAATGCTTCTGACGGCAAATTTGAACACTTCCTGACCCTTCATTGATATCACCTGAGGGCCGCTGCTCCCTTGCTCCTGCCCCATCCTCTTAAGAGGCAATGCGGGAAGCGTCAGGTAATCCTGCCTGCTGCCATCGCTCAGAAGGTGAAAACAGGAGAGGCCTCCGCTTCCATCCGAAGCGCTCAGTACCACCGCTCCGGCCCCGTCTCCAAAGAGAACACAGGTAGAGCGATCCGTCCAGTCCAATGTCTTGGACAGAGTCTCTGCTCCGATCACCAGAACATTTCGGTACATGCCGGTGCCGATAAAGGAAGAGGCACATGCCATTGCGTAAATCAGGCCGCTGCAGGCCGCTGCCAGGTCAAAGGCCGCCGCCCTCGATGCTCCCAGCCGTTCCTGCACCATGCAGGCTACGGATGGCATAAAGGAATCCGGTGTGATGGTAGCACAGATAATCAGGTCAATCTCACCGGCATCCATTCCTGCATTCTGCAATGCTCTTTTCGCTGCCTCATACGCCAAATCCGAGGTGTTCTCCCCGTCCGATATTCTTCTCTCCCTTATTCCGGTTCGCGATGCTATCCATTCATCGCTGGTTTCCACCAGCAATGCCATATCTTCATTGGTCATTTTGCTTTCCGGGACATAGCTGCCCGTACCGGCAATTGCTGCACACTTCATTCTGAAGTCCTCCCTAAACAACGATAAACTGCTCTACTTTTCATCCGATGCAGTATGAGATATGCCCTTCAGGTGTTTATTCAGCTTGCTTAGGGCAGACAGAAGCACTTCCTCCTCCTGCAGAGTAAAGTCTGACATAATTGCCTTGACCATATCCAGGTGAAACTTCTCATGAACCCGGTACGCCAGTTTCCCGCGCTTCGTCAGGCTTACATTCACAATCCTCCGGTCCGATGAACTTCTGCTGCGCTCCATATAGCCCTTCCTGATCAGCTTATCGACTGCAATCGTCAGAGTACCCATCGTAATCTCCAGTTCCATGGCAATCTCCGACATAGTCTTTGATCCGTACATGCCCACCGCCTCAATCGTATGGATTTCAGTAATGGACAAATCGTTGAAGGCTCCCTGCCGAATGGAATATTCCTCGATGCGGTTTACATCGTCATAAACCTCCACAAGCACTTTATTGATTTCGATCAGTTTCTCATTCATGTTCTTCTCTCCCCTGCATAACTTATACTGCCGCGTTATGCCAGCTTGGTACCGCTTTGCGTATTTTGCTTAATTTGGCACCCGCATGATATATCAATATCTGTTCGGCCAAATATAGTTTGCCTTGCAAATATTTTGATATTCAAAATATATAGGAAAATCACTTTCTTGTCAAGTTAATTTTTATGACAGCAATCTCCTCTTCATCCCTAACCGGACCTTCTTTCTGCAGTTAAGCATAAAAATACCCTGCAAATGAAACACAGCCTGCTGTGTCCCGTTTACAGGGTATTGATTTATCTCTGAATATTATTTAAATTTCAAACAGCAGATCTCCATAAGTGGGAACCGGCCACAAATCCTTCTCCACCAGTTCCTCCAGGGTGTCAATCGGCGCTCTCAACTCGGCCATTGCCGGAAATACGGTCTCCTTGAAGAATACAGCCTGCTCTTTTTCCGTCGCAAGTGTATTTGCTTCTGCCGTTACCTTCTCCAGATTTTTAACTGCAGCCTGGGCTTTGGCAAGAAGTTCGGACACTTCCCTCAGCAGATCACTTTGAACCGTAACATCCGCATCCGCTGCCGCAGATTTAACGGAATTAATGGAATCGGCCAGCTTCTTGGTATAAGTAATGATCGCAGGTATGTACCTTACCTTAGCCATGGAGATCATAGTCTTTGCCTCAATGTTGATTGCTTTCGCATAGGACTCATACATAATCTCCGCACGGGAATGAAGCTCCGCGGCAGAAAATACATGATGCTTCTCAAAAGCTTTGATGGATCGCTCCGTTACCAGGGCGGGAATCGCTTCCACCATGGACTTGATATTCGGAAGTCCTCTTCTTGCGGCCTCTTCCACCCAGGCCTGGGAATATCCATTGCCGTTAAAAATAATTCTCTGATGTTCCGTCAGGGTCTTTTTAATAAGATCATGCACTGCGATATCAAAATCATCCGCTTTTTCAAGCTCATCAGCTATATCACAAAGTACGTCCGCTACGATGGTATTCAGTACAGTATTTGCGGTTCCGACAGACATGGAGGAGCCTACCATACGGAATTCAAATTTATTGCCGGTAAGTGCAAAGGGCGAGGTACGGTTGCGGTCGGTGGCATCCTTCTTCAATTCCGGAAGCGTATGCACGCCAACATTTATTTTTCCGCCATCCTTGCTGCTCTTTGCCTCTCCTGTTTCAATCAACTGTGCGATTACATCCTCCAGCTGTGCTCCCACGAACACGGAGATAATTGCAGGAGGTGCTTCATTGGCACCTAATCTATGGTCATTGCCGGGATTGGATGCCGATACACGGAGGAGATCCGCATGCAGATCCACTGCCTTTAATACCGCGGAAAGCATCAGCAGGAATTGAACATTATCATGAGGAGTTTTGCCCGGGTCAAGAAGATTCTTACCGGTATCGGTCACCATGGACCAGTTATCATGCTTGCCTGAGCCATTCACACCGGCGAAGGGCTTCTCATGAAGCAGACAGGTCAGATTGTGACGATTAGCCACCTTCTTCATATATTCCATAACCAGCTGGTTGTGGTCCGTTGCAATATTGGCCGAAGCGTAAATCGGAGCTAGTTCATGCTGTGCCGGAGCAACCTCGTTATGCTGTGTCTTCGCGGTAACGCCCATCTTCCAGAGCTCAATATTCAGCTCCTTCATAAAGGAAGCCACTCTTTCCTTGATGCTGCCAAAGTAATGATCATCTAATTCCTGCCCCTTGGGCGGCATTGCGCCGAATAAAGTACGCCCGGTAAAAATGAGATCGTCCCTCTTCAAGTATTTTGCCTTATCTACGAGAAAATACTCCTGCTCCGGCCCCACCGACGCGGTCACCCGTTTCACATCGCAGTGCCCGAACAGCTTCAGAACACGCACCGCCTGGGTACTGAGCGCTTCCATGGAACGAAGCAGAGGGGTCTTAATATCCAGCGCTTCGCCTGTATAGGAACAGAAGGCCGTAGGAATGCAAAGGGTAACGCCTGCCGCATCCTCTCTTAAGAATGCCGGGGAGGTACAATCCCATGCGGTATAGCCTCTGGCCTCAAAGGTAGCTCGCAGTCCTCCGGAAGGGAAGGAGGAGGCATCCGGTTCGCCCTTAATCAGTTCCTTGCCCGAGAATTCCATAATGATCTTTCCGTCCGGTGTGGGGCTGATAAAGGAATCATGTTTTTCCGCAGTAATTCCGGTCAAAGGCTGGAACCAGTGGGTATAATGTGTCGCCCCCCTCTCAATTGCCCAGTCCTTCATGGCATTGGCTACAACCTCCGCTATATTGGAATCCAGATCCTCGCCATTCTCGATTGTTTTCCTAAGCGCTGCATAGGTTTTCTTCGGCAGGCGCTCCACCATTGTCGCCTCGTTAAATACATCTGTTCCAAAAACTTGCGTTAACTTTTCCGACATACCATATCTCCTCTCATGATTTTAGCTAAAGGGTCCGCTTGCTTTTTATTTCATAGAACACAAATTCATATGAAATAAAAAGGTGTCCTCAAAAATGATTGAGAACACCTTCGCTCTAAATTTAATATATATAGTATATATCATGTTTTCATTAAAATGAAAAGCACTTTTTTCAAATATTTTAAATTTTATTGAAAACGCCAGAAAGTACCCCGTAATATTAAGTTGGTTATACGAAATGAATAAACCGATCTATTCCAAATACCACTCATCCTTCACAGGATGCTCTCCGTCAGGATTCTCTTCATCCGGATTCTCTTCCGCCTTAGGCATATATTTCTTCAGTACCCTCTCCATCAAAAGGGAATTCAAAAGCACTACCGTCGCAGGCACAACAAACATCAGGATAGGAATAAAAAGGACTCCTATAATTCCGGCTGCCGTTATAATAACCATCGCCACTGTGGACGGAAGATGACGGATGGACATAAAAATCGCCGCCTTAGACAGTTGCTTTATCGTCATATCAAATCTTGACAAAACGGGAAATGCATAAGTTGAAAAAGATACCAGCAGGAAGGTTATTGCAACAAAAACACCAAATAAAATAGAGCTGGTGGTGCCGGAGCCCAGATTCGCATAGGCCCAGATCAGGTCGAAGCCCAGAACAACAAATGCTACCGTAAGTATAACCCCGATGATGGCCGCCCGCTTAAAATTCAATTTAAAGGATTTGAAGAACTCTCTCATCAGATAACCACGTTCTCTTCGTATTACCTTGACCGTTGCATAATATAAGGCTGTGTTCGCCGGACCGATGGTAACCACCGGAATACATACCAACGTCCAGATAAGACTCAGAAATAAAAGATCACATATCTTTCCGAGAGTGGTAAAGAACGGATTGTCCATGTTAAAAAAATTACCCATTAAGAATACCTGTACCTTTCACTTTTCGGCGGAACTGTTCCTTTGCCTGTTTCGCCTAACATATTTTTTTCTATTTTAGCATACTTGCCGTTATTAAGAAAGTGAAATAATTATAAAAACGCAACAGGTCAGCCTGCGGTGTCCTGTTACAGGTGATGCAAAAACAATCCGCTGCGCAGCTTCGGCTCGAACCAGGTGGATTTGGGCGGCATCAGCTTTCCTGCATCAGACACCTCAAATAATTCCTCGATGGAGGTGGGATACACGGAAAACGCCACCGCCATATCTTCCGCCACACGGCGCTCCAACTCCTTCAGCCCTCTGATTCCACCAATAAAATCAATTCTTTTATCTACTCTCGGATCTTCAATTCCTAGCACCGGATGCAGAAGATAATCCTGGAGCAGCGATACATCAAGAGATGCTACCGGGTCACAGACAGCCGTTTGCTTTACTCTGCAGGACAAACGATACCATCCGCCGGGCAGATACATACCAAAAACTGCTTTTTGTTCCGGTTCAAAGGGTACCGCTCCGAGATACTCTACCTCGAAGTTCTCTTCAACCCTTCGGATAAATTCTTCCTCCGACAGTCCTCCCAAATCCTTCACCGTACGGTTATACGGTAAGATCATCAGTTGATCATGAGGAAACAATACGGACAGGAAATAATTAAATTCCTCTTCTCCCGTATAGCCAGGGTTCTCCTCTCTTCTCTTTTGCCCTACCTTAACGGCAGAGGCGGCGCGATGATGGCCGTCTGCGATATAGATGCTGTCTATTTCAGAAAAGGCCTTCCGGATAGCAATAACCTCCTGATCATCGTCCAGGCGCCATACCTTATGGCTTATCCCGTCAGGCGATACAAAGAGGTAAACCGGCTTTCTCTTTTTTGCCTCCTCCACGACAGCATTAATAACCCGATGTGCCCGGTAAGCAAGGAAGATCGGTCCCGTATGCATATCACAGACATCCACATGCCTGATCCGGTCCAGTTCCTTCTCCTCTCTGGTATTCTCATGCTTCTTTATTACATTGGACAAATAATCCTCAATAGAGGCGCAGGCCACCAGTCCGGTTTGAGAACGGTCATTCATAACCAGCTCATAGATATAGTAGCTTTCCTTCTCCTCCTGCTTAAGAATTCCGTCCTCCTGCATTTTTACCAGGAGCTCTCTGGCCTTTGCATACACCCTGGGATCATAGGTATCTACCTCGTCAGGAAAATTCGTCTCCGCACGGTCAACCCTCAGAAAGGATAACGGCTCCCGGATAATTTCCTGCTTCGCTTCATCGCGGCTATAGACATCATAAGGCAATGCGGCCACTCGGTGAGCAAGCTGCTCCACAGGTCTGATGCACAGAAAAGGTTTAATTACTGCCATGCTGGTCCTCCTATCTATTCTCTTTCTCTTTCTATTCTCTTTCTATTCTCTTTCTCTTCCAACTATTATCTCTTAGCGCTCATATCTTTCAACTATTATTTTGCAGCCCTTGCCACTTAATTCTTAGCTTCTTTCGATTATCGCACTCCCCTTTATATCTCGTCCACGATTTCCTTCAGCTTTCTGCTGAGGCTATGAACCTCGGATACGGAGGAGTTGATATAAGCGATCTGGGAAGTCTCATCCTCAATGATGGACAATATCTCCTGGGTAGATGCTGAATTTTCCTCCGAGATGCTGGCCACATTGGTAATCTGCTCCTGTATTGATATAAAGTTATCCGCCGCCACCGCAATCTCATTCATACTCCGGGATAAATCCGTATTGGTTTCCTGATAGGAGGCCAGAATATCCGCCAGATAAGCGGAAACCTCATTAATCATACGAATTCCCTCATGGGCTGCCTCTTTGCCTTCCTCCGACATTCGGGAAGCCGCCTGGGATTTCTCAAATAGCATTGCTGTGACTTCATTGATGCTTTCCACAATATGCTTACTTTGCTCGGAGAGTTTGCGGATACTGTCGGCAACGACCGCGAATCCTTTGCCATGCTCTCCGGCTCTGGCAGATTCAATGGACGCATTGAGCGCCAGCAGATTCGTCTGACCGGCAATTTCTTTAATATTATCCAGAAGCTGATTCACCTGTTCCAGGCTGGTCTTCAGATCACCCACGGTTGCGGCTGTCCCATCAATAGCCGTATTCACCGTGTCCATACGGTTTGAGACCTTATTCATCTTTACCCAGCCATCCTCTACCATCACGCTCATGCGATCCGACTTTTCAACAACGCCTTTGGAAATGTTAATGGTCTGATTCACAACCTGCAGCGACTGGGTCATGGTCTCATTGATATGATACACGCTGGAGGCTTCTTCCTGTATCGCCTTAGCTATCTGCTGCACCGAATCCAGAATCCCTTTGCTGGACTGGTTAATTCCTTCCAGCCGGGTGTCCACCTCTCCGATATTCTCATCCAGGGCATCCGTCCCCTCCTCCACTGTCTTCAAAGTAGCTTCCAGCTTTGTAAGCAGCTTCTGCGCCTGCTCCTCCTTGCTCTCTGCTACCTCTATCAGTTCATTTCCCCATTTTGTCAGAAAATAGAGAAGTATATGGAAGCCCACCAGCAGGGTGAATATCTTCATAAATCCAACAAAATTATCCTCCGTCCCCATGAGTCCCTGGGGTGTAATAATATAAACAATCACCATGCCGATATCTACAATAAGGGCGTAAATCAAAATCAGCCTGCTGCGAAAATAAAGGGTTATCATCGCAGTCGTAACAATGATCATATAGTGTTTGTTCAATGCAAATATATCAACCTTAAACAGGGCAAGCACGACTATCGCAGGTAAAAGAGCATAGATCAATGCTTTGACATTCGGATTAATTTTAAGATAATAATTAACTACAGCCACAGCAACTACAATCATTCCTGCTGCCAAAGGAGCAATACTGTCGGCCAATCCCCGGGAAATCACTACCTGGGAGCAGATAAGAAGTACAATAGCCACTGTTACCAGCACATTAATTCCATCTACTCTCTTTATATTATAAGTTTTTTGTTTCTCCATAACATTCTCCATTCTGTCAATATTCTGTATGCCTGAGAGGTAAATGTTTCGTTTTCACTCCTAAGAGGAACGTCAACCGGGACATAAGCAATCTGTGAAACTATCCACAGAGCACTTATGCCCCATCAGAACAACGTGCGATATATAGTTGCTTCGATTGCGCAGGTAATCTTGCAGCATGCTCAATCCTTCTTATTTTATGATACGAACCTTGAGTACTCCGTTAATCTTTGTTAATTTGTCCGCAACCTCCAAATTATCCGAAGACTCCACATCCAGCACGGTATAGGCATAATCACCCCGGCTCTTATTTACCAGGTCCGTGATATTGACATTCACAGCGGAGAAAGCTCCGGTAAACTGGGTCAGCATATTCGGTATATTTCTATGGCAGATGGCAATACGGCCTGCGGTAGTGCAAACTCCGGCATCACAGTTTGGATAATTTACGGAGTTTTTGATATTGCCGTTCTCCATATAATCCTTCAGCTGCTTTACCGCCATCATAGCACAATTATCCTCCGATTCCTCGGTAGATGCTCCCAGATGTGGAATTGCCAGCACCCCTTCCATCCCTGCCGTCCTATCATTCGGAAAGTCAGTTACATACCTGCCTACCTTTCCTGACTTTAACGCAAGCTCGATATCATCATCACAAACCAACAGATCCCTGGCAAAATTCAAGATGATCACACCGTCCTTCATTTTGCTGATGCTGTCTGTATTGATCATTTCCTTTGTGCTCACACTCAGATCCAAATCCTCTATCAAGGGCGCATGAAGTGTGATATAATCACATTCCCTATAGATATCCTCCCTGGATTTAACGTGAACCACATCCCGGGACAGGTTCCATGCACTGTCCACCGAGATGAACGGATCATATCCATATACCTTCATCCCCAGGCGGTTCGCGGCATTCGCTACCAGGACACCGATCGCACCAAGGCCGATAACACCCAGCTTCTTGCCCTGAATCTCTTTTCCTGCGAATTTTCCCTTACCCTTTTCAACCAGTTTTGCGACACCTGACTCACCCTTTATTGTCTGGACCCAGTTTACACCGCCGATAATATCACGGGAAGCCAGCATAAGCCCGGCAATCACCAGCTCCTTTACGCCGTTGGCATTGGCCCCCGGAGTGTTAAAGACTACGATTCCCTGCTCCGCACATTTCTCCAGAGGAATATTATTCACTCCTGCTCCGGCCCGGGCAATTGCCTTCAGGCTGCCGCCAAATTCCATATCATGCATTGCCGCACTGCGAACCAGAATAACATCCGCATCACTTCTATCCTCTACCTTCTCATATTTCTCAGAAAATATATTCAAGCCTATCTCGGCAATAGGATTAAGACAATTATACTTCATACCTTTCTCTCCAATCCGCACCGGTCGGAACCGGCACCCCATATTATACACAAGCTCGTTTACGCTGTATAAGCAGATTAGGAACCCGCTGACTTCGTCTGCTTATGCCTGGACATTTTCCTCTTCAAACTTCTTCATGAAATCGACCAGCTTTTGAACACCCTCTATCGGCATTGCATTATAGATGCTGGCTCTCATTCCTCCTACAGTTCTGTGGCCTTTCAGATTCTCAAAGCCCGCTGCCTTGGCTTCCTTGACAAACTTCGCATCCAACTCCTCATTGCCGGTTACAAAGGGCACGTTCATCAGAGAGCGGTCTTTCTTGACCACCGTTCCACGAAACAGTCTGCTCTGATCGAGGAAATCATAGAGGATGGCCGCCTTCTTCTCGTTATATTCCTTCATGGCTTCCAGCCCGCCTCTGCTCTTAATCCACTTGAACACTTTTCCGCAGATATAGATGCCGTAAGCCGGAGGGGTATTATATAGAGATTTCTCATCGGCATGGATCTTGTACTTCATCATGGTGGGTGTACCCGGCAACGTATCCTCGGTAATCAGGTCCTCACGCACAATAAGTATGACAACGCCTGCCGGTCCGATATTCTTCTGCACGCCGCCGTAAATCATTGCATATTTGGTAACGTCTACCGGCTCGGATAAAAAGCAGGAAGATACATCCGCAACCAGAGGCTTGCCCTTAGTGTTGGGAAGCTCCTTAAATTTGGTACCGTAGATTGTATTATTCTCACATATGTATACATAGTCCGCATTTTCAGCGATCGGAAGGTCGGAGCAGTCCGGAATGTAGGAAAAGGTCTTATCCGCCGAGGAAGCCACTGCATTGGCCTGCCCATAGATTTTTGCTTCCTGGTATGCTTTTTTTGCCCACTGGCCGGTGATAATATAGTCCGCCACTTTATTCTTCATCAGATTCATAGGGATCATAGCAAACTGTAACGATGCTCCACCCTGCAGGAAAAGTACTTTATAATTATCAGGAATATTCATCAGTTCCCTTAAATCCTTCTCAGCTTCCTGGATAATTGCTTCATAAGCCTTCGATCTGTGGCTCATCTCCATTACAGACATTCCCGAGCCTCTGTAATCCAGCATCTCCTCCGCTGCTTCCTTGAGCACTTCAACCGGCAGCATCGCCGGCCCTGCTGAAAAATTATAAATTCTTCCCACTCTTTCATCCTCCTTAAAGCTTCCATTCAATATTTTGATTAAGGTTTTTACATCTCCGAATCAGAATTTCGGCGGTTTAGAACTTTAGTTTAGTAAAGTGTTACATTCATTATAAGACTATGTTATTTTTTTGTCAATTCCTTTGTAATAATAATAGATATAAACCGGTCTTATAAATTACCGCCTGCGCCCATTATCCTCACATCCAACAGTGAGGGTTATGGGCTGCAAATTTTTACTATTTTTTATCCTTTAGGTCCTCTTCCGTGAACACATCTTCAATTGCCGCGCCTGGTGCTACCATAGGCCATACCTTGTCATCACTGTCAATGACACATTCCAACAACACCGGCTCGTTCAGTGCAAGCACTTCCCTGAGAACAGGATCAACCTCTTCTTTTTTTGTGATCCGGTAAGCTTTGGCTCCCATTGCTTCAGCCAGCTTAACGAAATCTACCTTATCAATAAGATTCGTATTAGAGTATCTCTTATCATAGAACAGGGTTTGCCATTGGCGCACCATTCCAAGTACCTGATTATTGAATACAATCTCTATAATGGGAATATTATAGCGGGTTGCAGTAGCCAGCTCATTCATGTTCATCCGGAAGCATCCGTCTCCGGCAATATTGATTACTGTCTTATCCGGCATGCCCACCTTGGCTCCGATGCTGGCACCCAGCCCGTATCCCATGGTACCAAGTCCGCCAGAGGTCAGAAGGGTCCTGGGGACCTTATATTTGAAAAACTGTGCCGCCCACATCTGATGCTGTCCAACTTCCGTGGCAATAATTGCGTCCTCTCCGGCTATTTCATATAATTTTTCCATGATATAGGGTCCGGTCAAGCCATTCGGATTGTACTTCAGCGGGAATTTCTTCATTAATCCAATCACATGCTCCACCCATTCCCGGTGATCTTGCTGTTCCAGCCTCTCATTCAAGGCCCCCAGCACCTCCTTCACATCACCGATTATACAATCATAGGAAGGAACATTCTTATTAATCTCAGCCGGATCAATATCAATGTGCAGTATTCTCGCATTCTTGGCAAATTTCTTGGCATTGCCCGTGACCCGGTCGGAGAATCTGGCGCCGATGGCAATGAGCAGATCACATTCCGTCACCCCCAGATTGGAAGCTTTGCTGCCGTGCATACCAAGCATTCCGGTATACCGGATATCCGAGCCGTCGAATGCTCCTTTGGCCATTAAGGTATCCGTGACCGGAGCATCCACCTTATCTACAAACTCCTTCAACTCATCGTGAGCTTCTGAGATGATCACTCCGCCTCCTATAAAAATGAAGGGCTTTTTGGATTTTTTGATCAACTCCACCGCATTGTCCAGATCATCCTGTGTAATCTCATCCGTCTTACGGGCAATGGGCTCGGGAACAACCGGATTATACTGCGTTTTCTCTGCAGTTACATCCTTGGTGATATCCACCAGCACCGGACCGGGTCTTCCGGTTTTGGCAATACGAAAGGCCTTACGAAGTGTGTCTGCCAGTTGGGTAACATCCTTTACAATATAGTTATGCTTTGTAATCGGCATAGTAATACCGGCAATATCTATCTCTTGAAAGGAATCCCTTCCCAGAAGATTTACGGCCACATTAGCTGTAATTGCAACCATCGGGACACTGTCCATATAGGCAGTGGCAATTCCGGTAACCAGATTCGTCGATCCGGGTCCTGAAGTCGCAAAGCAGACACCAACCTTGCCCGTGGCTCTTGCATATCCATCCGCTGCATGGGACGCCCCCTGCTCATGGGAGGTAAGAATATGCCTGACTTCATGGCTATGTTTATATAATTCATCATAGATATTTAAAATTGTACCGCCGGGATATCCGAATACCGTATCCACTCCCTGCTCTTTCAAGCATTCGATAACGATTTGAGCACCTGTTAACTCCATAGATTCCTCCAATCCGCCAGCCGGCAGCAATCCTTTCGGATCGCTTCCCCCGGCAGTTAATATAATCCCACTTGTCTTATACACCGTTTTATCACATCACAATGTTTTATTGTGCAGTATTGTTATCGTACTACACCATTATTTCCTTCTCGGTATCTCAAGGATCGCCCCTCGGTTGCCGCTGGTCACCATCTCAACATAGCGGGATAGATATCCCGTGGTGATCTTCGGCTCTCTCGGCTGCCACTTGGCTCTTCTTGCCTCCAGCTCCTCCTCGGATATTCTGAAGTTAAGGGTATTGGCATTGATATCTATGTCAATGATATCCCCCTCTTCCACAAGGGCGATGTTGCCTCCCACCGCTGCTTCCGGAGAAACATGACCGACGCAGGCTCCTCGGGAGGCACCGGAGAAGCGTCCGTCAGTAATCAGCGCCACACTGGAGCCGAGCCCCATACCCATGATCGCACTGGTGGGACTTAGCATCTCCCGCATACCGGGGCCGCCTTTGGGTCCCTCGTAGCGGATCACTACCACATCTCCCGCTTTAATCTGTCCGCCCTTGATTGCAATCTGAGCATCCTCTTCACAATCAAATACTCTGGCCGGACCCGAATGCTTCAGCATCTCAGGCGCCACCGCGGATCTCTTTACCACGCCGGAGTCCGGAGCAAGATTTCCTTTCAGAACGGCAATTCCGCCGGTCTCACTGTAGGGATTTTCGATAGGACGAATAACCTCGGGATCTAGATTTTTGCAGCCTGCTATGTTCTCCCCTACGGTCTTGCCTGTCACCGTAATCAGGTCGGTATAAAGGAGTTCCTTCTTATTTAATTCATTCATAACGGCATATACTCCGCCTGCTTCGTTCAGGTCTTCCATATAGGTATGACCTGCCGGAGCCAGATGGCACAGGTTCGGAGTTCTGGAACTTACCTCATTTGCAATATCAATATTTAATTCAAAGCCGACTTCATGGGCAATTGCAGGCAGATGGAGCATGGTATTGGTGGAACACCCCAGCGCCATGTCAACAGTCAGCGCATTCATGAAGGCTTTCTCCGTCATAATATCCCGGGGCTTAATGTCCCTCTCCAGCAATTCCATTATCTTCATTCCTGCATGCTTTGCCAGGCGGATTCTCTCGGAGTACACAGCCGGAATGGTTCCGTTACCCTTCAGACCCATTCCGATTACCTCCGTAAGGCAGTTCATGGAATTAGCGGTATACATACCGGAGCAGGAGCCGCAGGTAGCGCATGCCTTATTCTCATACTCTTCCACCTCTTCCTCCGTCATGGTTCCGGCGCTATAGGCTCCAACCGCTTCAAACAAAGTGGAAAGGCTGGTTTTACTTCCGTTCACCCTGCCCGCCAGCATGGGGCCGCCGCTGACAAATATCGTAGGGATATTTACTCTGGCTGCTGCCATCAAAAGTCCCGGTACATTCTTATCACAATTAGGCACCATAACCAGTGCATCAAACTGATGTGCCATGGCCATCGCTTCGGTGGAGTCGGCAATCAGATCTCTGGTTACCAATGAGTAGTTCATTCCCCGATGTCCCATGGCAATCCCATCACATACAGCGATTGCGGGGAACACAATAGGTGTTCCTCCGGCCATGGCCACGCCCAGCCGGACCGCATCCACAATTTTATCCAGATTCATATGACCGGGTACTATTTCATTATAAGAACTCACAATACCAATCAGCGGTCTTCTCATCTCCTCCTTTGTCATTCCCAAGGCATTAAATAATGACCGGTGAGGGGCTCGCTCCATTCCTGTTTTCACTGCATCACTTCTCATACTCTCAACCACCTTTTCTTTCTAAAATTACATGGTTAGGGTACTTTATACCTTCTGGCACCCTAATCACAATATCCTAATTTTGCTCATATTTATAAAGTGTGTTAAACATTCCTCAAAGTACTGTTTTTACGCCACTTTTTGAAGTAGTACTGTATATATTAATGTATTTCTTTTGAAAAATCAATGTCAAAATTCAAATAATTGTGGATTTTCTTCCACTTAGATTAATAAATATTCTCTCAATTTATGGCTTCCATTCCCCCGGAGAATACCTTGTTATAGAAAGTAAATTTATGGAGATAATTTTAATGAATCTTTTTGCCGACAATTCATTCCAGCTATTTTATGTGGTATGTAAATTTTGTGTAAAATTCGTGTAAAATTTATCTCATTTGATTAAAATCCATGTTGATTCTATGTAAATTTCATGACATTATCATATAAATTATGATTGCTTATGTCGTTTATTCGTGTTAAGATTTTTATGATTGTTATTGTGTTCATTATGCTAAAAATTAAATTAAGTTATAGGAGGCTCTATTATGACAATAACTTTAGCTGAGTTTTTAAAACAGCTGATATCAAACCCGGCCTTATTTATAACAGTCGTGTTAACTCTGGGTGTAATTCTGGTAAACGGCTGGACTGATGCGCCTAATGCCATTGCCACCTGCGTATCGACAAGATCCATAAGCCCCAAAAAGGCCATCGTGATGGCGGCTGTATTTAACTTTCTCGGCGTATTGGTAATGACTTTGGTAAGTAATGCTGTAGCAATGACCATTTATAACATGGTGGATTTTGGTGAAAATCCCAAGAATGCATTAATTGCATTATGCGCTGCTCTGTTTGCCATCGTGGTATGGGCGACTGCCGCATGGGCTTTTGGTATTCCCACCAGCGAATCCCACGCACTGATTGCAGGAATCTCAGGTGCTGCCATTGCGCTCCAGGGAGGACAAGGCATCAACGGAAGCGAATGGATCAAAGTAATCTATGGCTTATTCATGTCATCCATAATGGGTTTTTGTATCGGTTACGCCGTAACCAAGGGGCTCGGCTTCCTATGTAAGAATATGGACCGCAGAAAGACAAATTCCTTCTTCTCCAAAGCTCAGGTCGGCGGCGGTGCTGCCATGGCATTCATGCACGGAGCACAGGACGGCCAGAAGTTCATGGGTGTATTCCTACTGGGCGTATTCCTTGCCAAGGGACAGGCAAATATTACGGAATTCGATATTCCCATCTGGTTAATGGTATTATGTTCCTTCGTTATGGCCCTGGGCACTTCCATCGGAGGCTATAAGATAATTAAAACCGTGGGCATGGGTATGGTTAAGCTTGGTACATATCAGGGCTTTTCCGCCGACATTGCGGCCGCTATCAGTTTATATACTGCTTCCGCACTGGGCATTCCCGTAAGTACCACCCACACCAAGACAACCGCTATCATGGGCGTCGGTGCTGCCAAACGTTTTTCCAGTGTCAATTGGAGTATTGTTAAAGAGATGGCGGCCGCATGGGTTCTGACCTTCCCGGGATGCGGATTGCTGGGATATCTGATGGCTTATATATTTATGAAAATATTTTAAATAAGGAAGCAAATAAGGAAGGAAGTATACAGGATGAAAAGAAAA
Source organism: Bacillota bacterium (assembly GCA_023423045.1). Lineage (GTDB taxonomy): Bacteria > Bacillota > Clostridia > Lachnospirales > Lachnospiraceae > Mobilitalea. The sequence continues at coordinate 81,299 of JAFAGA010000074.1, forward strand.
AACGAATACAATTATTTTGACGCATTTGCCGGTCTCTCAAAATATTCTTATAACTTAGCCGAGACCTTGCATTCCACATTATCCAATTTCGATGCCTCCCATATTACCGAAAGGGTAGCGTCAATACATGAGATCGAGCATAACGCTGATTTAGCCAAGCATGAGATCATCAACCGTCTGGTGAAGGAATTCCTTCCTCCCATCGAACGGGAGGATATTATTACTCTTACCCAGGAAATCGATGATGTTACCGATTCCGTAGAGGATGTACTAATCTATATTGACATGTTCAACATCCAGGCCATCCGCCCTGAGATTCTCAAATTCACACAGCTGATTGTGGCCCTCTGTAAGGCGATGGATGAAGCTTTAGAAGAATTCAAGAATTTCAAATCCTCCAAAAAGCTTCGTGAGAAAACAATTGAAATTAACCGTTTGGAAGAAGAAGGCGATGCCTTGTATGTAGCCTCTATGAGAAATCTGTATCAAACCTCCAAGGATCCCATAGAATTAATGTGCTGGACCGAGGTTCTGCATCGTCTGGAGCGTTGCTGCGATAACTGTGAAGATGTAGCCGATGTTCTGGAAAGCATCGTAATGAAGAACTCCTAATCATCTTTTCTTATATAAAACGAACAGGGAAGGATATGGTCCGGTATGAATATTGAGAAACAAAAGGCATTTATTATACATGTTATCTACATTATTTTTATTCTGGGGATTGTATATGTGGGGATTAAATATCTTTTACCCCTGTTAATGCCCTTTGTCATCGGTATCATCATTGCACTGATCTTCCGTAAGCCCATTGACCTAATCAATAAGAAGTTTCATATCAACCGCATTGTTACTTCCATTCTTCTTCTGATTGTGTTTTATGGGGCACTGGGCTTTCTGGCCAGCATGATCGGCTTTAAGGCTTTTACCTTCCTGAGCAATCTATTTTACAGCCTTCCCTCCTTGTATGAAAAAACCGTTCTTCCTGCAATTGAGAAGATGACGGATGCAGTGATCGGGCGTTTTCCCGGAATTGAATTTTACCTTGAGGACATTTTGAATAATATCAGCAACTCCATTATTCAATTTTTGACCAATGCTTCTTCTGCTGTGGTCGGCTTCATCGCACGTTTTGCTGCTTCTTTGCCAACCCTGCTGATTAATTTTATCTTTACTATTGTTTCCTCTTTCTTCTTCACCATTGACTACCACAGAATCAGCAGATTCATCATGTACCAGTTCAAGGGAGAACGCAGGGAAATGATTCTCAGACTTAAGGATAATGGGATTGGGACCCTCGGTAAATTTATCCGCGCCTATTCCGCTATTATCACCATCACCTTTCTGGAGCTGTCTATCGGCTTTTGGATTCTGGGTATCATGAATCCCTTTTTGTTTGGCGCTCTGGTTGCGATTATCGATGTTATGCCGATTCTGGGAACCGGAGCCGTGTTACTGCCCTGGGCAATTATCTCGCTGGTTATCGGCAATACCAAAATCGGTATCGGAATGCTGCTGCTCTATGTTATTATTACCGCAGTGCGTCAGGCCATCGAACCACGAATTGTCGGTCAGCAGATTGGTCTGCATCCGATTCTCACTTTAATTCTGATGTATGTGGGGGCACAGCTAATGGGAGTGCTGGGACTGCTGCTCCTTCCGATCATCGCCACGATCCTTGTTAAGCTCAATGAAGAGGGCACAATAAATTTTTTTAAAAAACCATAGATAGGAATGATAAATTGTTTCTGTACCAAATCAATAAGGGCTGTTTTCGAAGATGCATGTTTGCATTTCCTTCGAAAAACAGCCCTTTGTGTTATACTTTTCTAGTAAACCTTATCCTTGGAAATAAAGGTAGTACAATCTGTCTGGTCCGATTCTCTGGCATTTCTGGGTTCTACCTGAATCTTTTCTGCTGCACAGTGATCCCCGTTCATATAATACTCGCAAGTATTTACGACGCATTTGATACCTTCATTGGGTTTATCCATTTTTCTGACTGACATAGTTTTCCTCCATTTTTCTATGGTATTCTGATTACTACGGTAATATTGTTTGCAGAGGAAACACAAATCATACATTAAAATAGTTCTATGTGATTGGTTGATTTTTCTTTTTTATGTTTTTATCCGGGAAATTGCATTGCTATCCCTTCAGACATCATATCTGCCATTTCAAGGGCCTGCATCTCAATTTCATCATATTCATTAATACTTTCCTCATAATTTCCGGCAAGCATATTCTCTATATTAGAGCTTAATAATTCAAGATGCTCATACAGCATCGCATTCCAATCATCCTCGCTCCAATATGGATTCAAGCTGGCGAGCAACTCTGCAATTTGATCCGCATTCTCATGCCATCTGCGGTCTGCATCCGTCATAGCACTGTTGTCCCCTGCCATTGCCGCCTGCATCAGCTCTCCGGCAATCCGGATATGCTCCGTAAACAGCCTTTGGAATTCCTCCGCCGCCTCATCCCCATAGAAAGCTCCCAGGGCATTGGCAAAGTCCACCGCATTACGCAGGAGCCGCTGTAAGGTCTGCTCCGTCTCTGGAAGCTGATGCATCATTGCCAGGAGGGTCATTCTCGTCCACTCCACATGCTGCTCCCAGAGCAAACGGAAATAATTCACCAGGTCCATTGTACTTCCCTCTACCTCGTGGTCGATTCCATCCTCATCCTGCCAATTCGGATTATCTATTCCGTTTCGGTCGTTCATCCCACCACGATCATTCATCCCACCACGATCATTCATTCCACCGCGGTCATTCATTCCATTCCGATCATTCATCCCATCTCGATCATTCATCCCGCCGGTATTCGCCGACGCTCCCGGAGAAACCGGATAGGACGGATAGCTCTGGTAGCCAGGCCTTATTGTAATAACCTGCCCAATCATCAGATTGCGCGGATCAATTCCAGGATTCAGATCCATGATTGAATCCACAGTCGTATTAAATATCTGGGCAAGCATCCACACTGTATCATATGGCCTGATTGTATATCTTATTGTACCATCCATAGTCAGTACCATCACCTATAAGAAGTTCTATTTCAAAATATGATACCTGCCTGGTCAATGTTCCGAAATATGAATTTAAACCCATGCTTTTTACCAATCAACGGATGGTTCTTTCCATTTTGCTTTTAAACATAACCAAAGCAAATAAACATCCCGACGCGG
>JAFAGA010000094.1 GCA_023423045.1 Bacillota bacterium
AATCATTAAGAGGCTAATGGGATAAAGTGCTACGCCTGGTATCAATAAAAATATTACTGGTATCATTCTTGCGAATTGATGATATCAAAATGTGCTGGTAGGCGGTATCCTTGATGCGAAATAATCACTTATTATAAAAAGTTGCGTATAAAGTTGCGTATAAACTATATTTAAGCAATAAATTTTTGTTATAAATCAATTATATGAAATTCTTAAAACCTAGTAGATAAGCCTGTTTAAGCATATAAGCAAATAGCCTGCCACGTCTTTGTGGCAGGCTATTGCTAAAAAGGGGAGGATAAGTATTTAACTTCTCTTTCGTAATCATAATTGGAGGGGGAGTCCAATTATGAAAGAGCATACGCATTTACATCCTTACAACGGAACCTTGTTCCTTATTAGGATATTACTATTATGATACACATTTACAAGATTTATACATTAAATAAAAAAATATTTCATAATGGAAATTTATATTTAGACATGTTATAATCGTTAACGAAAGCAATGCGAAAAATTAATATTAATGTATTACAAATGGAAGGCGCAGTCTTCCATCAGGAAGAACGGTAAAGGTTCGCAAGACAAATTGTAACAGGCACTAATTTACCTTTGGAGACACATTCTCTTTGTTCTTCCAGGCTCTATTGCTGCTGCGAAGCGGGAGCACGGGGCCATAAATGATGATTTTGAGTACAAGGAAGGATGAAAACCATGAGTTTATTACAAGAGTGGAGAGATTATGCTTATGCCAATGACATGAATAATCGCTCCGGCCAATTATTTTGGGCCAATTATTTTAATATTGAGAAGGAAATCTATAAGGTGTTACTGGCGGATGCTGATAAAGTATGGGAAGGGACCGTGGCTTCCCTGGCAGAGGAGTTTCAGACGGAGTTAAAGTTCTTTGTAGGATTTTTGGATGGAATCAATGACAGCCTGGTAGAGCCTAATCCTATCGAAGAGATAGATGAGAACACCAAGGTTAATCTGACCTTTGATAAGGAAAAGCTATATTACAATATGGTTGCAGCTCATGCGGAATGGCTTTACGAGATGGAAGAGTGGGACGAACTTCTCACCCCGGAGCGAAGAAAAGAATTATATCGTGAGCAGAAGCAGTCCGGCACCGTTGTCAAGGATAAGAAGGTAGGAAGAAATGATCCCTGTCCTTGCGGAAGCGGTAAGAAGTATAAAAAATGCTGCGGAGTTAACGCATAATATACGGGTGTTACAGGCAACAGATATAAATGCTCCCTTACATCAAGCAGATTTCGTGAGCTGGGGTATTTATAAAGCTTGTAGCACCCATATGATTTTAAGGGTTATGTACATGCGATGGAAACTGCTTACTGATGTTTCTGCTTGTAAATTAAATATTTTGCATAATTCTTAATGTCGACCACACCTTCAGGAGATAATTGTTGGTACAAATCAAACAATTCTACAATGTCCTTATCCAATACTTCACCGCCGACGGGCAGATAAGAGTCAGTGACGCCGAGCAGATAATCACAGGATACGTCAAAGTATTTTGACAGGATGATTAATTTATCGAAGGACGGCTCATTCCTTTCAGATTCGTAATTTGAAATAGCAGTAGGTTTCAATCCAAGAATTTCAGCCAATTCACCCTGAGTTAATTTATATTTTTGTCTTAATTGTTTGAGACGTACATTAAAATTCATTTGACCATCCTCCTGTATTAGAACAATGAGATTTGCGTATAGTTTTCTGAAATAATTATATATCTAGAAAAATATTGATGTCAACTACAATACGGAAGATTGTATATAATATTTGTTTGATTCGTCCTATAATTTGGAAAATATATAGTAAAAAAATATCATATACTTACAAATTTTACTATTTGTTGTAGATATTAAAAAGATGGAGAAATTCAATGGAACAGTTGCTGCAGGATGATATGATTAAGTATCAACTTATTGCCGGGAATTCCCGAGAGCTTATACTCTTCTTTGACAGAGAAGGCAGAATTACCGATCATAATGCCATGGCCGGGAAGGAATTGGGCTTTCATCAGAAAAAGGAGGATATGAGAATACAGGATATCTTTAAAAATAGCTTCCAGCTTGAGAAGCATGGCCTTAAGATTCTGAACAGCCTTGACCAGTCGGCGGAAACGGTCGCGTATCGGAAAAATCAGACCTGCTTTCCTGTCCGGTTAAAGGTATCCGTATATGAAGGAGAAGAACAATATCTTGGCCTGTGTGTTGCCGAGGATTTGACGGAATATAAGGAACAGCAGCTAAGGCTTGGGCAAATGAGGGCTGACCTGGATGCCCTGAGCCGCAATCGTAATCGAATTGTCGCCAATATTACCCATGAGCTGAGGACTCCGCTGAACGGTATCCTGGGATTGAGTAATAATTTGCTGGACACCGGGCTTACCTCAGGGCAGCTGGAAACAGTCCAGCTGATCAAGCGTTGCTGCGATAATATGGATTCCATTGTTAATGATTTATTGGATTATGCAAAGCTTGAGAACGATAAAATGGAACTTGAGCAGAGGGAATTCTGCTTCTGCGACTTTATCAATTCGCTCCTGGAATTTAACAAACCAAGAATCAATGATAAGGGATTAAAGCTATTGTTTTCTGTTGCAGATGATATTCCGGAACGGGTAATCGGTGATGAATATCGCTTAACTCAGATCTTGAATAATCTGCTCTCCAATGCGGTGAAATTTACTGCCGCCGGATATATTATGCTGGAGGTAGCCAAGATCTCCCATACAAATCAATATGTAGAATTGTTTTTTATGGTGATTGATACCGGAATAGGGATTAGTCTGGAAGAAAAGGACAGACTGTTTCAGAGCTTTTCCCAAGTGGACGGCTCTATATCAAGAAGATTCGGGGGCACCGGTTTAGGGCTTGCCATCAGTAAAAAGCTGATTGAAGCCATGGGTGGTACCATTAATGTTGACAGTGAGAAAGGGAAGGGCAGTATCTTTTCCTTCTCAATCTACCTGGGGCTGCCGGATGGTGGACAGAATACGGTTTACTGCCAGGACAGCGAAACGATAAAGAATGGTGTAAATATTTATAGGCGTCTTGCCGATACCAATACTGTTGAGGATGGAATGCATGAAATCACCAGCGTGGAATATATTGACCGATTGTTGAAGGAGGCGGGCAATGCCCGGGAAGAGGCACCGGAGGCATTAACAAGGAGGGAATTGTTTAGAAGTATTTCCTCTGCGTTGGAGAAGATTTCTATATGCATTGAAATGGAGCGATGGGACAGGGCGGAGGAACTGGCATATCATATCCGTAAGCAGCTCCCTTCGGAGTTTGGGGATATTACTAAGATTGTATTTCGCCTACTGCTGGCGCTTAGGAAGGAAAATTATGATGTTTCGGTTGAAATGATGAATGAACTCAAGGCCTTAATGGACGAAGGGTAATGCTGCAAGGGGCGGCGGAATGGAGAGAATAATGGATCACATGTCGTTTTCCTCACCGAATATATTAGTTGTGGATGATGTAAATGCAAATCTGGCAATATTAACCGAAATGATACGAAAGGCGGGGTATATTGCAAGACCGGTAACAAGCGCGAGACAGGCAGTGAGTGCGATAGAAGCGTTGTTGCCCAATCTGATCCTTCTGGATATTTCAATGCCTGATATTGATGGCTTTGTATTTTGCTCCATGCTTAAGAAAAATGCAAATACCAGAGATATTCCGGTCATATTTATCACGGCACTGAAATCGACGAAAGACAAAATTAAGGGCTTTCAATTGGGGGCTGTAGATTACATCTCCAAACCTTTCGAAGTAGAAGAGGTTACGATGCGGATTAACACCCATCTGAAGATGTATAAAATGCAGCAGGAGCTGGAAATATATAATAAGAAACTGTATAAGATCATCAATGACCAAATACGAAAAATCTACGAAGGTCATAGAAATATGACTGAGGCGCTGGCGAAGATTTGTACCCGGGGCAGCAGTGAAGTGGAAGCTCATATGGAGCGAATAGGAGGCAATAGCCGAATATTGGCGATTGGCCTGCAGCTCTTGCCAAAATTCAGGGAACAGATCACCAACAGCTTCATAGATGTGATTGAAAAAGCGGCCCTGATCCATGATATTGGGTTGGTTTTCATAGATGATGCGATACTTCAAAAAGCCAGGTGGGAAATGCAGGAGAACGAGAGCTTCCGTTCCCATACGATGCAAGGAGCACGAACCCTGGAAGAAATATTGAGCTTAAATTCCAGTAACGAATTTGTTCGGATGGCAATCGATATCGCATATTATCATCATGAGAGATGGGACGGAACAGGATATCCGACGGGGAAATCTGGTGAGGACATACCGATTTGCGCCAGAATTGTATCCATTGTAGATGCATATGATAGCCTGATGCATACAGGAGAAGTGCCGACTGGTAACCAGGAAGAGATTTTGAGCAGGCTCAAGCAGGGAGCAGGAAACTTGTATGATCCGGATATGGTCGCTGTGTTTTGTAAGGTGCAGAATCAGCTGAAAAAATAGAGCAATGAAAAGAGTAGGGATCCGAGGAGCGTAACATTGAAGTAAAAATACGGATGATAGAAAGAAGGATACCCGAAGCGGGATATGGGATACATGCAGGTTAAGTACAATAAAAAGCAGGTAAATTATGTTGAATAAAAGAGATATGTATATTGACTATAAGCGCTATTATAAAAAGAGAGGAAGACGAAGACGGAAATGGCCTTTGGTACTTTTGATACTTCTGCTTCTTTTGCTGGTGGTGAGTGTCGGATGCGGCGCCTATTATATGATATATGTTGTCTGAAGCTTTGGAATAAATTGCAGACAAAGGTAATATACATCTAGTATAAATGACCTGGAGGTGTCCTATGGATAAGGCAATCCGTCAAAATACAAAGATGTTTGCAGTGCTGAAGGGGCTTCTTTTTTCCTATATTATAACAGCGTTTTTATTGCTGCTCCTATCCTTGCTCATGCTGAAGATGGACCTGTCTAGTATGGTGATCAGCGGAGGAATCATTCTTGCGTATATTCTGTCCAATTTTATCGGAGGTTTTTTTGTAGGCAGGAAAGCAGAACAAAAGAAGTTTCTCTGGGGCTTGGTCCTCGGTGTATTTTATTTTATCATTCTTATGATTGTATCCCTGGCTATGAACCATGCCGGAACATTGCCGCTTGGAAATCTGTTAACGGCGTTTCTGGTCTGCGGGTTGAGCGGGATGGTAGGAGGAATGGTCAGCTAGAGGTAACAAAAGCATTCGTGTTTATAAGGAATGAAGAGGCCGCACTGAAAAGATAGCTGCCTCTTTTTTTGGATATCTCCCTAAGCATGAAGGGAGCGAAGCAGCCTGGAGCATAGTGTGCTATTTCCGTCCCGGTGAAATGGAAAAGGGATTGATATTTGATATTGAATTGATTATACTATAGTTGGATTTGCGGGAGAAGGCGGGTCCGCAGAAAGCGGCGGATTTGCCGGAGAGGGAGAGGTTTGGAGAGAATATGAAGTGCATATTGATCACCGGAGCTTCGGGTCAATTGGGACTTGCACTCTATCGGCAACTGGAGGGACAGATCCGGTACAGGATTTTACGGACGGGTAGCAGAGGGAGTGAGGACGGCTCCGTTCAGGCGTTAGATATCACAGATGAAGCGGAAGTGGAGCGCTACATGGATGAAAACAGGCCGGATATTATTATTAACTGTGCCGCCTTTACTGCAGTTGATTTGTGTGAAAGCCAGGAGGAGAATGCCTATCGGGTCAATGCTTTGGGAGCTAAATACCTGGCCCTGGCAGCAGAACGAACCGGAGCAAAATTAGTGCATGTATCAACCGATTACGTATTTGATGGGCAAGCTGCGAAGCCCTATACGGAAGAGGAGCCTACCAACCCGATCAGTGCATACGGAAGGACAAAAGAGGCAGGCGAACACTTTGTTCGGGAGAATTGCAGCAAATATTATATAGTAAGAACAGCCTGGGTCTATGGCGAAGGAAAGAATTTTGTGAAGACCATGCTGCGCCTTGCCGAAAGCGGCAATCAGCTTCGTGTGGTTATGGATCAATACGGAACCCCGACCAGTGCATTGGAATTGGCCAGAGCAATCCTGTTCTTGATAGAAACCGATGCTTATGGAATATATCATACAACCTGTGAAGGCAGCACCAATTGGTACGAGTTTGCGCTTGCTATCTTTCAGGCGGCAGGGCTTGAGGTTCCGGTAGAACCGATTCCCACCAGTGAGTATCCTACCCCGGCCAGACGTCCGATATATTCCATTCTTGACAACAAGGCGCTGCGTGAGCGGCATGGCTATTATATGAAGGACTGGAAGGATGCCTTTTATGAGTTCATGGATGGGGAAGGTCTCCTGGCCGGACAAAAATAATCAAAAACATAAAGTGAGGATAAGATATGAGAACTTACCTGGTAACCGGAGGAGCCGGTTTTATCGGATCGAATTATATACTATATATGTTGGAGAAGTACGGGGATAATATCAGAATCATCAACCTGGATTCCCTGACCTATGCCGGCAATCTGGAGAATCTGAAATCGGTAGAGAGATTAAGCAATTATGAATTTCTTAAGCTTGATATCTGCGATAAGGAAGCGGTAACAAAAGTGTTTGAGAATAATGATATCGACCGTGTGGTGCATTTTGCGGCGGAGAGCCATGTTGACCGCAGCATACGCAATCCGGAAATATTCGTGAATACGAATGTGTTGGGAACGGTAAACCTGCTGAATGCCGCCAAGCTGGCCTGGCAGACAGAGGATGGCTTTCTGCCGGGGAAGAAATATATACAGGTATCTACGGATGAGGTATATGGCTCCCTGGAGGGAGAGGAGGGGTATTTTTATGAGACAACACCTCTGGATCCTCACAGCCCTTATTCTGCAAGTAAGGCCAGTGCTGATTTTATTGTGAAGTCTTATGTGGATACCTATCATTTTCCGGCTAACATAACCAGATGCAGCAATAATTACGGACCCTATCAGTTTCCGGAGAAGCTGATACCGCTCATGATTAATAATGCACTTTCCGGAAAGAAGCTGCCGGTATACGGAACAGGCAAGAATGTGCGGGATTGGCTCTATGTCATGGATCATGCCAAGGCAATTGACATGGTGGCGGAGGAAGGCAGAGTTGGTGAGGTTTATAATGTGGGCGGCCACAACGAGAAGAAGAACATTGAGATTGTAACCACCATTATCGACACTTTACTCGAGATATTGCCGGAAGAGGATTCGAGGAGAAAGAATGTCGGCAGAGATTTGATTACTTATGTGGAGGACCGTAAGGGACATGATTTCCGTTATGCGATTGCACCGGATAAGATTAAGTCTGAGCTGGGTTGGGAGCCGGAGACTAATTTTGCAAAAGGCATCCGGCTGACCATTGAATGGTATCTCCGAAATATGGACTGGATGGACCATGTGACCAGAGGTGATTACCAAAGATATTACGAAGATATGTATCATATATAATAACGGTTGCTTGTTATTGAAGAAGGCTGAAGATTATTTTTGATAAGGGAAAGCAAATTTTATTAAAGGTTGCAAGATAAATTATATTGAAGTATGAATTATTGAGAGATATATTATTGAGAGATATATTATTGAGAAGGTAAATTACTGAGAGGTAAATTTTTGAGGTACAGAAAGGTAAAAGGTTAAGTTCATGCGATATGAAGAATTTACGATAGAAGGGCGCAATGCGGTAATGGAAGCATTCCGTGCCGGCAAAACCATTGACAGGCTGTTTGTCCTGGACGGCTGTCAGGATGGCCCTGTTAAGTCCATTGTACGTGAGGCAAAGAAGACGGATGCAATTATCACCTATGTAAAAAAAGAGCGTCTGGACCAGCTTTCCTCCACAGAGAAGCATCAGGGTGTCATCGCCTATGCCGCTGCTTATGAATATGCTGAGGTCGAGGATATTCTTCAGGCTGCACGGGAGAAGGACGAGCCCCCCTTCGTTGTGCTTCTGGACAGTATTGAGGATCCCCATAATCTCGGAGCGATCATCCGTACCGCCCACCAGGCAGGGGCACATGGTGTCATCATTCCCAAACGCCGTGCTGTCGGTCTAACCGCTACAGTAGCAAAAACCTCTGCCGGTGCCCTTAATTATCTGCCGGTGGCCAAGGTAACTAACCTTTCCGCAACGATTGAAGAGCTGAAGGAAAAAGGGCTTTGGTTTGTATGTGCCGATATGGAGGGAGAACTGATGTATCGGATGGACCTGAAAGGACCCATAGGGCTGGTGATTGGCAGCGAGGGTGAGGGCGTGAGCCGTCTGGTTAAGGAAAAATGTGATTTCACGGTAAAGATACCGATGTTCGGTAAAGTGGATTCCCTGAATGCATCGGTTGCTATGGGTGTCGTTGCGTATGAGATTGTAAGACAGAGAATAGGTTAGATAAGGGAGCAATATCATATACCATGTCGACCCAAGAAAGTGTTCGCCCTGGCGTGATGCGCCTGTCATGGACGCTTACAGACGTGGTATATGGAATACAATCTTCATAGACCAGGGAATATCTATGGAACCGGCGGGTCCCTGGAGCAGGAAAAGAAGACTTCTGAGTGGAGAATGCATCAGGGAGTGTAAGGAGGTTACCTATCATGGGTGCTGTAATCAAATATGATACAATGACTGATGAAGAGATTGTAGACCGAATTCAGAGCGGAGACCAGCCGGCCATCGACTATCTGATGGAGAAATATAAATACCTGGTTCGCAGCAAGGCTAAGGCCCTGTTCTTAATCGGAGGAGACAGGGACGATCTTATTCAGGAAGGGATGATCGGCTTATATAAGGCAATCAGGGATTATCAGCCCGACAAAGATAATTCCTTCTTTAATTTTGCAGATCTGTGCGTTTCAAGGCAAATTTACAGTGCAATCAAGGCCTCCAACCGTAAGAAGAATATACCGCTGAACACCTATATCTCACTCTATGCCCCTGTCTATGGGGAAAACGGCGACATGGAGGATAAAGAATCATTAGTCGATATAATTCATCAAAAATATATATCGAATCCAGAAGAATTAGTTATTGACAAAGAGAATACTAGTATGATAGAATATGAACTTGTAAGGCGTCTGAGCGACCTAGAGAAACAAGTTCTAGGCCTATACATGCAAGATTTAAAGTATATGCAGATTGCAGAAGTTCTTGGTAGAGAGCCAAAGACAATCGATAATGCATTGACTAGGATCAAGACAAAATTAAATCAGGTACTCAGGGAGATCTAGTTCAATCTTACATCTGCTGCTGTAGCTCAGTTGGTAGAGCACCTCATTGGTAATGAGGAGGTCAGCAGTTCAAGTCTGCCCAGCAGCTGTCAGATAACCCAAGAAAGTAAGGGTTCATAAAAATTTGGAAAAGGGAAAGGTACTCAGCAGAGTATCTTTTTTACTATAAAAGACATGGAAATCAGCAGAGATTTTTACATTATTTAGCGTGTTTTTGAGGCTGCAAAAATCTTATAAAAAAGTCAATAATTATGTTGACAAATCCGAGGTAACATAATATAATATCTTTGTTGCCCAATCGGGCCAAAACAAATATCGAGGCGTGGCTCAGCTTGGCTAGAGCGCTGCGTTAGGGACGCAGAGGTCGCAAGTTCAAATCTTGTCGCCTCGATTTTTTATTTAAAGACAATATACTCAATGTATATCGAGGCATGAATTGGAACGCTACCAATTCATGCCTCGAGTTTTTGTCAGAGCTTTTGGAGGAGATCCTATCACAGAGCTGGTTCCGGAAGTTTCGTAATCGGTATTACGGGCAGCGGCTTGTTAGAATGTTCGCCAAGCAGCTTCTCCATCCAGATCATATCATACCAGGTGCCGAATTTATAACCGCACTGAGTGAAGTGCCCTACCTTGCGGTAGCCCAGATGCTCATGAAAGAGGGCGCTGGCATTGGTCAGAAAGGCATCGGGGGCGGAGGTATAGGCGATACAGGCATTCAGGTTAAGGATGTTCTGTTGCTTTAACATGTCCTCCAGTGCAAAATATAACTGTTTGCCGATACCCTTGCCCTGACATTCCGGCCTCAGATAAATTGTAGTCTCTGCGGCCCAATCATAGGCGGACCTGGCTTTAAAGGGGGATGCATATGCGTACCCGAGTATGGTATCTTCGGATACTGCCAAAAGATAAGGATATTTTTGCTTCGTCGTCCTTATTCTGTCTGCAAATTCTTCCACTGAGGGAACCTCATATTCAAAGGTGATAGCGGTGTCCGTAACATAAGGGGTATAGATATCCAGAAGATCTCTGGCATCCTCTTCCTTTGCCATACGGATTGTGAGGGATGCTTGCATTAAATTTCCTTCTTTCTTTATTAGAGCTTTTATTTTGTTTTATTATATCATGAAAACAAACTGTGTCCATGATCTTGTTGCTCCAGTCATAATTCATTCAAGTTTGGCACAAAGTGTTTTTCTTGCACAGCTCATCTGCATTTTCATTATATCATGAATAAAATATCATGAACAAAACCATGTTTATGATCTCTGCTCCAATCGGAAATTGCATGCAAGCTTGCATTTCCTCATTCTGCTTTTATGATGTCATGAATATAAATCATATCCATGATCTACGGCTCCGCTCGTATGCTCACAAGCAAGCATGCTGTGCGAGCGATTTTCTTGAAATGGTTCACGCGTTTATTATATATTATCTTTCGGATTTCTGCTAGAAGGAAAACAGGATTGTGCACAGAGGCATCCTCTGGTAAAATATAAAAAAGACCAGAAAAGAGGTTTGGAACGTATGATATTGTCGGCTTCAAGAAGAACGGATCTGCCATGTTATTATTCGCAGTGGCTGATGAAACGGCTGGAGGAGGGTTACGCACTATACTGTAATCCCATGAACCACGCCCAGATATGTAAAGTCGATTTATCACCGGAGAAGATAGACTGTATCGTGTTCTGGACCAAGGATGCGCTTCCCCTTTTGGATAAGCTGGAGCGGTTGGAGGAGATGGGGTATTCTTTTTATTTTCAGTTTACCCTGACTCCTTATGGATTGCCCTGCAGCGAACGAGCTCAGGACCCGCTGTCTGCCGGAACGTTCTATGGCGGCGAAGACTGCGCTGCAGAAACCTGGGGCAGAGAGATTGAGCCGGGTCTCAGAGATAAGCGAAAGATTATTACAACTTTTCAGCAGCTGTCACAGCGATGGGGAAGACACAGGGTGCTTTGGAGATACGATCCGATTATATTAAATGACTCCTTTACCATGGAGTATCATAAAAAGCAATTTACCTATCTTTGTGAGAGTTTGTCCGGATATACGGAGCTATGCACCATCAGCTTTGTGGATTTATATAGTAAACTCAGCAAGCAGGTGAAGGAACAGATAATCAAAACAATTACCGAGGAACAGATGCATCAGTTGGCGGCAGGGTTTGCAGAAATTGCCGGGAGATATGGGATTGAACTGCGTGCCTGCTGTGAGACGGTGGACTTATCCAAGGAGGGGATTCGTCCTGCTTCCTGCATTGATCGGAATATCATTGAACGGATTCTTGGACGTCCGCTGCAGGTAAAAAGGGACAGAAACCAGCGTAATGCTTGCGGCTGTATCCAAAGTGTGGATATCGGCGCCTATAATACCTGCAGGAATGGATGCATCTATTGTTATGCCAATCATAGCGAAGCATCTATTTTAAAAAATTGTGAGAGACATGATCCGGCTTCGCCGATGCTGATTGGTAATGTGAACAGCATCTAAAATAATAACGACTATAAATTACTGCGATATGCCGCCGGAAAGCGGCAATGGAGGTTCCTTATGAAAATCGACCGTTTGCTTGGGATTGTAATGATACTCCTGCAGAAGGAGAAGGTTACGGCGCCCTATCTGGCGGATAAATTTGAGGTGTCCAGAAGAACAATCAACCGGGATATCGAGGAGTTATGTAAGGCGGGAATTCCGGTAATAACTGCACAGGGCGGCAATGGAGGAATATCTATTGCGGATGGCTACCGGATCGATAAGAGTGTGCTGACATACCGGGAGATGGAGCATATGGCGTCAGCGTTAAGGGGCATGGACAGCGTAGCTTCCGGGAATGGGACGGAGCAGATCCTGAATAAGTTTTTTGCAAAAAAAGAGCAGGTGCTAGCAGTTCGAGACAGCATCATTATTGACCTGTCCTCCCATTACAAAAGCTCTTTGACCGATAAGATTGCGGTAATTAAAGAGGCGATTCTGAACAACCGGCTGATTCGATTCCGCTACTATAGCAATAAGGGTGATGAGCTGCGAACAGTGGAGCCATATTATCTGACCTTCCAATGGGCCGGCTGGTATGTATTTGGTTACTGTGTCCATCGCCAGGATTTTCGGTTATTCAAGCTGAATCGGTTATGGGAGCTGGAGGATACCGGTACCGTGTTCCCTCCCAGGGAAGTCAGGGAGGAGCAGAAGGATTTCAACAAATGCTTCCGTGATGAGTTCCAAGTAATCCTTTTATTTGACCCCGGTGTAAAATATCGGCTCATTGATGAGTATGGCATGGGGGGATTTACAGAACAGGAGGATGGAAGACTTAAGTTCCAAGCCGGATTTGACAATAAGGATTATATGCTGAGCTGGATTTTAAGCTTTGGAGATAAAGCGGAGGTCATCTATCCCGGGGAATTGAAACAGGAGATAGAGAAGATTGCGAAAAATATTCTGAAACATTATCAAGGAACATGACAGATATATGTCGTGTTCCTTGATATAATATTATTAGCAGGAGAGGAGCCAAACAATGACCTATGAGGATATGAAAAAATATTGCAAGGCAAAAACCGGAGCATATCAGGACACCCCCTTTGGACCGTTTCCTGTTTGCTTCAAGGTGGGGAACCGTATCTTTCTGGAATGGTATCCGGAAGGAAAGATTACCCTGCGCTGTGATCCGATATTAGCTGATTATTACCGGAGCACCTATTCGGGTGTAGTTGTAGCGGGATACCATTGTCCTGACCGTCAAAAGCCCTACAAGAATACGGTATATTTGGACAGGGGTCTGGATGAGCGCCTTGTTTTGGACATGATTGACCTGTCTTATGAGGAGGCGGTGAAAAGACTTGGCAAGCAGGACAGAGAGAGGCTTCATATCCTGGAACAGTCAATGGAGGATACTTAAACAGAAAGGCAGGACGATTTATGTTTCAGAGCAGCTTATATGATGAAGTGAGAAACTGGATGTACCGTAATGCAAGACCTCTGGATTTTGCCCTTTGGAGGTATCATTTTGAAGGCGGAGACAGGGAAGAGGTGCTTCTTATTCTGGGCAGCTATCAGAATGAGGATGGAGGTTTTGGGTCCGCCCTGGAAGCAGACTCATGGAATCCGAACTCTGCACCCATTCAGACCTTCCATGCAGTAGAAATACTGAGGGAGATTAATTTTAATGATGCTTCTCACCCTTTGGTGCAGGGCATTTTGAAGTATTTGGCGAGCGAACAGGATACGGAAGGGGATTACTGGATGAGCAATATCCGCAGCAACAATGATTATCCCCATGCACCCTGGTGGCATATGGGAAGTGCGAGTGCAAGTCACGACAGCTTTAATCCCTCGGCCGGACTGGCCGGATTTGCCCTGTGCTATGGAGAGAAGGATAGTGAGCTGTACCGTAGATGTGAGAGGATTGCGAGAACGAGTGTTGAATACCTTTTCCAGTCGGAGGGAAGGAATATGCACGTTCTGAATTGCTTTATCGCTCTTGCGGAATATTGCAGGCAGGCGAAGATTAAGGAGTGGTTTGATTTGGATGAGGTGACAAACCGCCTGGTAAAACTGGTGCAGGAAACGCTCACCAGGGATGTGGAGCTTTGGGCGAATTCCTATGTCTGCAAACCCTCCCAGTTCTTTTATACCCCGGAGAGTATCTTTTATCCCGGCAATGAGGAGCTTGCTGCCTATGAGTGTGAATTTATAAAAAATACACGAAAGGAAGCGGGGGTCTGGGAGATACCCTGGGGATGGACGGATTATCCGGAGGAATGGGCAGTTAGCAAGAACTGGTGGAAGGGCCAGGTTGCTTTAAAGAACATGCGGTACCTTTATCATTTTAAAGCCTTGTAATGAGTAAGAAAAGGAAAACATCAAGAAATCATATATAACAGATATGAAAACTATATTATATTTAGGAATTTATAAAAATACATTGACAACTATGATTCAATCATGTATACTAACCCCAATCAAAAGCATATCGCAATATAGCAAAGACATATGGCATAGCGAAGTAATAAAGCATAGCGAATGTATATGGTGAAGCGATATCGTATGGCGAAGACATATGACATGACAAAGGGACATAATATGATTAGGGAATACATGATTTAACTGGGAGGATTACAATGAGAACATCATTATGTACTATGTGCAATAATATGTGTGGCATGTGCAGCATGCCGATGATGACATATTTGCGGGATAGGTGAATGTGATGTTTTCATGTGCGTAAAAGAGATTATCTTCTCTTTGGGATAGGATGAATTACAAAACAGGATGCTTATCTTAGCGGTCCTGTTTTTTTATGTAAAAGGGGTAATGGATGCGTATAGAACATAATTTGGAGGTGGAATTTTTGTCAAAACAAAAACCCATAGTAGAGATGGTGGGCCTTGGAAAAGTTTTTCGCAGCAAGAATAATGAAGTAAAAGCGCTGGATGAAATCAATCTCACCATATATGAGGGTGAAATCTTCGGTATCATCGGACTCAGCGGGGCAGGGAAGAGTACCCTGGTGCGATGTATCAATTTTCTGGAGCGTCCTTCCAGCGGGCAGGTAATCTTTGACGGAGCCGATCTGGGAAGTCTGGCGGAGAGGGATTTGCTTAAGGTGAGGCAGTCCATGGGAATGATCTTCCAGCAATTTAATCTGCTGATGCAAAGAAATGCGCTTCAGAATATCTGCTTTCCTCTGGAGATAGCGGGGGTTCCGAAGAAGGAGGCCAGGGCCAGAGCCAAGGAGCTGCTGGAGATAGTAGGACTGTCTGAGAAAGCCAAAGCCTACCCGGCCCAGCTGTCCGGCGGTCAGAAGCAGAGAATAGCAATCGCCAGGGCGCTTGCCACCAATCCCAAGGTGCTGCTTTGCGATGAGGCAACCAGCGCACTGGATCCCACCACAACCCGTTCCATCCTGAACCTGTTAAAGGAGATTAATCAGAAGCTGGGGATCACGGTAATTGTCATTACCCATGAGATGAGTGTAATCGAGGAAATCTGCAATCGGGTCGCTATTATTGACCAGAGCCGGATCGCAGAGGTGGGAGAGGTAGAAGAGGTTTTTGTCAGACCGAAATCCAAGATAGCAAGACAGCTGGTGTTCTCGGGGGAGACCCATATAGACAACTATACCGGAGAACGGAAGTGCCGTATTATATTCGACGGAAAATCCTCCTTCGAGCCGGTGATATCCAATATGGTTTTAGAATGTAAGACTCCGGTCAATATACTCTTTGCCGATACAAAGGATATCGACGGCAAAGCTTTCGGGCAGATGGTAATCCAGCTGCCGGATGAGGATATCGGCTACAATAAAATTATTAATTATCTGAAAACCCATCAGATAACCTATGAGGAGGTGAGATAGCATGTGGAGTGAAGCAGTAATAAAGATGCTGGGTATGGGGATTCTGGAAACTTTATATATGGTTTTTTCCTCCTCCCTGGTGGCCTATCTCATTGGCCTGCCCCTGGGTATATTGCTTGTGGTAACGGACAGGGAGGGGATTGCGCCCCTGGTACCGCTGAACAAGGTGTTGGGAGTTATCGTTAATCTGATTCGTTCGGTACCCTTTATCATCCTGCTGATTACCGCAATGCCCTTTACCAGGTTTTTGATCGGCACAACGATTGGCTCTACGGCAGTGGTGATACCACTCATTATCGCTTCCGCACCATATATTGCGAGATTGGTAGAATCTTCTCTGAAAGAAGTGGATAAGGGTGTGATCGAGGCGGCACAGTCCATGGGGGCAACCCCATTGCAGATTATATATAAAGTACTTATTCCCGAAGCGATGCCCTCGCTGATTGTCGGGGCTGCTATCGCAGTAACAACAATTCTAAGCTATTCCGCCATGTCCGGTTTTGTCGGCGGCGGCGGTCTTGGTGACATTGCAATCCGTTACGGGTATTACCGCTATGAGACGGAGATTATGCTTGTTACCGTAGTCATTATGGTTCTCATTGTGCAGGCCATCCAGGAAGCAGGTTTTAAATGGATGAAACATGCCGATAAAAGAATATAAAGTTCCATATAAAAAGGGAGGATTAATTTATGAAGAAAATCATATCTGTTTTAGTAGTATTTGCCTTACTTGCTGTAACAGCTGCCGGCTGCGGTAAGAAGGATGCAGAGGACAAGAAAATTGTAGTCGGAGCAAGCTCCACTCCCCATGCCGAAATTCTGGAGCAGGCCAGACCTGCACTGGAGGCAGCAGGCTATGAGTTTAAGATTATAGAATATGCAGACTATGTTCAGCCGAATCTGGCATTGGACAGCGGAGATCTGGATGCGAACTATTTCCAGCACCAGCCTTATCTGGATCAGTTTAACGAGGAGAACAAGATGGATCTCGTATCTGCAGCCATTATTCATTATGAGCCCTACGGCGTGTATCCCGGAAAGACCTCATCCTTTGATGCGCTGACAGAAGGAGCTCAGATTGCGGTTCCCAACGATGCTACTAATGAAGCGAGAGCACTTCTCTTACTGGAGGCACAGGGCTTAATCAGGCTGAATGAGGGACGTGGTTTAAAGGCGACAAAAAATGATATTATTGAGAATCCGAAAAACTTAGATATTGTTGAGATTGAAGCGGCGCAGCTTGCCCGCTCCCTGCAGGATGTAGATATGGCAGTTATTAACGGCAACTATGCCATTGAAGCGGGACTGAGCGTATCCAAGGATGCCATCGCTTTTGAGGATAAAGATTCCGTTGCGGCAGAAACCTATGGCAATGTCATAGCAGTCCGCAAAGGTACTGAGAACAGAGCAGACATTAAAGCGTTGGTAGAAGCGTTGAAAAGTGATGCGGTAAGGAAGTTCATTAACGATACCTATGACGGAGCAGTTGTTCCGAAGTTCTAATCAGGAACGGATATGACTGATTAACAGGCCGGAGGTCGCAGGATCTCCGGCCTGCTCTGTTTCTTTTTTCAATAGTAAATGTTGAGTGAAGAATCAAAAAAGGGCAGCACCTTCACTATTTTTGCTGCAGGTTGAATGGTTTTTTTGATATATTATTCAATATTGGCAATGATTAGCAGGTGTAAATCCTATGCAAACTGTTGCAGGATAGCCCGTTCCATGCTACTATATATAGTAGTATAGAACATAAAGCATGGTCTGTTTGCCCGGAGATTCCGGCTGGAATGAATGTGCAGGAACAGAGCTGTGCTCATGGACTGAGAGATGACGATCATGCATACGGACGGGGGGAGCACTGGCATGAAGAAGTGGATAACCTATAAGCGAAGCTATCTATTGATATTGACGCCGATTTCATTGTGCCTGATTTTGCTTGCCAGAAAAAGCGATTTTTTTGCGGAACAGATCTTTGCAAAGCATATCTATCGGTGGATTTCCCAAATTATCTCAAATATAACTGGAATATTTCCTTTTTCCCTGGCGGAGCTTACGGTTATTTTGCTGCCGATTGCTGCTGTGGTATTGTTGCTGCGGTTTATTCTGCGATTGCTCCTGGATAAAAGCCGGCGGAGAGAAATTTTGATAAAAGGAGTTCTCAATCTTTTTTGCACCTTTAGTGTGGTTCTCTTTGCATTTACCCTTCTCGGAGGCCTGAATTATTACCGCTATTCCTTCAGCACCTATTCCAATCTGGAGATAAGAGAATCCACGGTTGATGAATTGTATGCCCTTACGGAAAGCCTGGTTCTGGACGCCAATGAATTGAGAGCGCAGATCACAGATCTGGATGAGGAGGGTGTGTTTTGTCTGACTATGAGCAACCGGGAGCTTGGAAAAGAGGTGGAGAAAGCCTTTGAACGCCTTGCCGGGGAGTATCCCGTTTTGGGCGGGGTCTATGGAGCACCCAAGCCGATTCTCCTTTCAAAGCTGATGTCGATGACGGAGATTACCGGTATCTTCTTTCCCTTTACCATGGAAGCCAATGTCAATGTGGATGTGCCGGATTACTCTATACCGGCGACCATGCTTCATGAACTGGCCCACCTGAGGGGCTTTATGAGGGAGGACGAGGCTAATTATATCGCTTATCTGGCAGGAATGAAGTCAGAACAGCCACAGATTCGGTACAGCAGCACAATGCTTGCCCTGGTTATCTCGGCGAACGCGTTGTACGACCAGAAGCCGGAGTATTACTTTGAATTGTACAGCCGATATGATGAAGGGGTTGTGAGGGACCTTAGGGCGAATTCCCTGTATTGGCAGCAGTATGAAGATACCGTGGTAAGCACCGTATCAAATCATATCAATGACACTTACTTAAAGGTCAATGCCCAGGTAGACGGAGTACAAAGCTATGGGCGGATGCTGGACCTGCTATTGGCCAAATACCGCAAGGAGACGCAGGAGCAGGTTATAGAGGTAGTGATAGAATAATAAGAAATTTATGATTATGGCAGAGAAGCCCCAACCCCTGGAGAAATTCAGCTTGAGTTTCCGCAAACTGTAACTGAAAGATGAATAAATCTAACCAAAGTGCCAATCTGCCGTTTTTTGAAAGGCATTTGAGTGGAAGTCTGTGGACTGGAGGCACTTTAATAAGCCCCACCTGAG
>JAFAGA010000069.1 GCA_023423045.1 Bacillota bacterium
ATTTAAAAGAGCCTTCGGATATTGATAAAATTGCCTGAATAACAGGCTTATTTGGCAAACAAAAAATTACATAAATATCATTTTAGAAAAACAATGAGAAAGTTGCCAACGTTTACTTGACACAAACTAATTACTGGTGCCGGTTGATTCTATTTCAGATACTATGTTAAAATAAGGAAAGGGAGAAATGCAAGGAGACCCTATGCTCCTTGGGGAAAGGAATGGTATATAATATGAATACGGTGTATCTGATATCAGGAGCCTGTGGCTGCGGAAAGTCAACCCTGGCAAAAAGCCTGTCCAAGGAGAGTGAGCGTACTTTTTTCATTGAGGGAGATATCTTGAGCGGCTTTTTTTGCGATATGGGACAGGCCCCCTGGGATGAGAGATTAAGGATCACTTGGGATAATATCATCTCCCTAACCCAAAATGCATTGCGAAACCGGTTGAATGTAATTATTGATTATGTGGTGGAGGATGAACTGCCCAGATTGCTTCAGGGCTTGAAAGAATTTGATTACGAACTGAGGTATATTGTACTTTTGGCCGATGAGGAGCATATCAGAGCCAGAATTGAGACGAGAGGAGACGTTGAGCTAATTCCCAGGGCCTTGTTTCTTCGTGAGCAGCTTATGCATACACAAGGCAATATTTCTTACATTTTGGATAATACCGAGTTGAACACGGAGGAAGTGCGGAAGCAATTTTTAGCAGAGCCCAGATTTATATATAGAACAGGTTGAAAAGAAAATGTAAGAAGCATGGAGCAATATAGGATTGACGATTTTACTAAAACGATATAAGCTATTAGTATTCATCATACGGCAGGCGGGCCGAAGCTATGGTGCATTACATAAAATTACATAGGGAGGATAAAATCATGTTAAAAGAATTTAAGAAATTTGCCTTAAGAGGAAATATGATTGATATGGCAGTCGGTATTATTATCGGAGGCGCTTTCAGCGGTATTGTTAATTCGTTAGTAAATGATATTGTCATGCCGATTTTGAGCTTATTGACCAAGCGAATTGACTTCACTAACCTGTTTATTGCACTGAATGGAGAACATTATGATAAACTGGATGCAGCCAAAGCGGATGGGGCAGCTACCATCAATTATGGTGTCTTTCTTTCGGGAGTGCTTAACTTTCTTATTATGGCCTTTGTTGTTTTCATTCTGGTAAGATGGCTTAATAAGCTGAAAAAGCCGGAGCCGGTTGCAGCTCCTACAGTGAAGCAATGCCCTCATTGTATGTCTGAAATCAACATTAATGCTAAAAAGTGCCCTTTCTGTACTTCAGATGTTGAGTAATAGAGGATATTCTTTATATTGTCAATCACGGATAACCCGGGTACTGTTTGGGATAGTATCCGGGTATTATAATATTTGAAGGAGGGTAATGCATGAAGAGCAGCTTTTCAGAGGTAAAAATTTTTCAGGTAAAACCAGATAAACTAACTGAATTTGAAGCCCTGATTACTTCGATTGCGGAGGAACAAAGGCAGCAGATTGGATGTATTGATATTAAGTATTTAAAACGCTTCTTTATTTTTGATGAGATCGGCAAACCGCCCAGAGAATTAACGAAGATTGTGAAATGTGTAAAATACTTCTCCTATTGGGAATTTGATACTATGGAGAACTACAAAAATGCGACTGACTGGTTTTTTGCGAACTACGTAAAAGATATTCAAAAACTGCTTATTATGCCTTTTGATATAAACTGCGGGAATTCAATATATTGAAGCATAAACGCCGGTGCAGCCGGCGTTTATTGCTATCAAGGATCAATCAAGGAACTATAACCAGATTTATCTTGTGCTATTATCCGCTGCTTGCTATAATGGAATATGGATTAAATTCGTAAAATAGTATAGAATAATCAGCATAGAATATAGCAGACAGTTTACAATACAAATATGGGAGGTTCCTATGCTTCGCAGATTTTATCCTAAGAGATTAGCGCCGTCATCCTACGATATCGATTATGAGCAATTATACAAGGAAGGATACCGGGGGATTTTATTTGATATAGATAACACTTTGGTAGAGCACGGGGCGGATGCCAGTGAACGCGCCATACAATTATTGGCACGCCTTAAGAAAATCGGTTTTCAGACCTGTCTGATTTCCAACAACAGTGACCAGAGAGTTCGGCGTTTTAATGAGAAGATCGGTACAAATTATATTCATAAGGCTAATAAGCCCTCCATCAAAAATTATATCCGGGCGGTTAAGCTGATGGGAACGCGGATTGATAATACCATATTTGTGGGGGATCAGCTTTTTACCGATGTGTACGGTGCAAACCGGATTGGGATGATGACCTACCTGGTGAAGCCGATCCATCCCAAGGAAGAGATTCAGATTGTGTTGAAGAGGAAGTTGGAACGGATTGTATTGTATTTCTACCGCAGGGATTTGGCAATGGGGAGAATTAAGCAGGATTAGTGGATAACAGCAGTGAATTTATAAAGCATTGTGGATAACATAACAGCATTGTAAGCGGATAAATGCCCAATCAAGGATGTGGCCATGCGGACGTACAGGTATGGGAGAGGAAGATGGGACACAATATAATATTAATCGGATATATGGGCTGCGGAAAGACAAGTGTCGGAGCAAGACTGTCGAAGCAGCTGTCATATGATTTTTTGGATACGGATGCCATAATAGAACAAAAGACTGGAGATACGGTCAGCCATATTTTTGCAGCTCATGGAGAAGACTATTTCCGTTCTTTGGAGACAGAGCTTTTAAAGGAGCTGCTGCCAGTGCTGGAACGGACCGTGCTTTCCACCGGCGGGGGCTTGCCTCTCAGAGAACGGAATGCCGAACTTTTGAAGGAACTGGGATTTGTGGTACATCTGAAGGCGTCCAAGGAAACCACTCTGCAGCGTCTGAAAGGAGATACCACCAGACCGCTGTTGCAGGGCGAGGATATAGAGCAAAAAGTTGAGAGTATGCTGGCTTATAGAATGCCTATATATGAAAGGACAGCCCATGCCGTTGTTGTAACCGATGGCAGATCGGTGAAGGAGATTGCCGCACGGATTCGGGAATTGTACATAAGTTAATAGGTGGATGCTGTAAAAGAGCCGGAAGGCATATCAGAGATGAGGTAAAGAGGAGGAATGGAGGGAAGGAATGAGAATATTAGTAATAAATGGTCCGAACCTGAATTTTCTTGGGATTCGGGAAAAGGGTATCTATGGGAAGCAGGATTATTACTATCTTCTGAACATGTTGGAGGAAAAGGCTAAATCAGAGGGAATTGATATGGAAACCTTTCAAAGCAACAGCGAGGGTGAGATCATTGACCGCCTTCAAAAGGCCTATCATGACAAGGTGGATGCGGTTGTAATCAATCCCGGTGCTTACACCCATTATAGCTATGCCATCCGTGATGCGCTGGCATCACTTACGATACCGAAGATTGAGGTACATATTTCCAATATTCATCAGAGAGAAGAGTTTCGTCATACTTCCGTAACGGCACCGGTATGCACAGGGCAGATTGCCGGCTTGGGCCTTCAAGGATATTTGCTGGCGATTGATGCGATACTTAACATAACTGGTGAGGATACTCAGTGACAGGGATAAGGACAACAATAGCGGTAAAGATAAAAATATAAAATATAATTAGAAAGACGGGTAGAGATTATGGACAATTATAAAAGAGTACAGGAAATATTAAAAAAGCGCTCCATTGAAGCAGTATTAATCTCCAATGGCAACAATATGCGTTATGTCAGCGGATTTGCGGGAGAAACAGGTTATATCTATATCTCGGAAAGCAGGCATGCTGTTGTTACGGATTTTCGTTATACCATACAGGCAGAGATGGAAGCGGAAGGCTATGACATTATAACCATCGGAAACGGTGGGTATGAGGAAACATTGAATGAAATACTGCAGGCGGACGCAGTAGCTAAGCTGGGATTTGAGGCGGAAGATATGCTGTTTGCGACTTATAATCGACTGAAGGACAAGCTGAAGGTGCAGGAACTGGTTCCTCTGGGAAATGAAATTACAGCAATGCGCCGGATTAAGACTCCCAGGGAGCTGGAGTGGATTAAGCATGCGGAAGCCATCGGTGATATGGTATTTACAGAAATATTGGATTATATCAAGCCGGGAATGACAGAACTAGAGATAGCAGCAAGAATTGAGTATTTGCTGAAGGTAAAAGGTGCGTCCGGGTCCAGCTTCCCGGCAATTGTAGCTTCCGGAGTGAATTCCTCCATGCCCCATGCGGTTCCTTCCGCGAAAAAAGTTGAAACCGGTGATTTCCTGACCATGGATTTTGGATGTGTATATGAAGGCTACTGCTCCGATATGACAAGAACCATCGTGATTGGTAAGGCATCTCCGAAACAGAAGGAGGTATATGATACCGTACTGAGAGCACAGCTGGCGGCTTTGGATTTCATCAAAGCCGGAGTAAAAGGCAAGGAAGTAGACAAGGTTGCCCGTGATATCATCTATAATGCGGGTTATGAGGGCTGTTTCGGACATGGACTTGGTCACAGTGTAGGTCTGCACATCCATGAGAATCCCAGATTATCCATGCTGGAGGAGGATGTAATTGAGGCAGGCATGACGGAGACAGTGGAGCCTGGCATCTATATTAAGGGCTTTGGCGGTGTTAGAATCGAGGACCTTGTTGTGGTTACAGAAGACGGGCATGAGAATTTCACATTCTCTAATAAGAAATTGATTGAATTGTAAGAGTCAGTCGAAAAAAAATGTTGCAAAATAGTCCAGGTTATTATAAACTAAGGAGTAGTCAATTTTAAGGAGGAGTTTTGTATATGGTTTCAGCAGGCGATTTCAGAAACGGTCTGACAATTGAAATAGACAATAGCGTGTTTCAGATTATTGAGTTTCAGCACGTAAAACCGGGTAAAGGCGCAGCGTTCGTTAGAACTAAGTTAAGGAATATCAAAAGTGGCGGTGTAATTGAAAAAACCTTCCGTCCTACCGAGAAATATCCCCAGGCGCATATTGAGAGAAGTGATATGCAGTATTTATATTCTGATGGGGAGCTGTTCCACTTCATGAATGTAGACACTTATGATCAGATTGCTATGAATGAGGATGCTGTTGGAGATGCTCTGGAATTCGTAAAAGAGAATGATATGGTTAAGATGCTTTCCCATGGCGGACAGGTATTTGCCATCGAGCCTCCGTTATTTGTAGAATTGGTTATCACAGAGACTGAGCCCGGCTTCAAGGGTGATACCGCGACAGGCGCCAATAAGCCTGCGGTAGTTGAGACAGGTGCAACCGTATATGTTCCGTTATTCGTTGAGCAGGGTGACAAGATTCAGATTGATACCAGATCCGGCGAGTATATGAAGAGAGTATAGAAAGTATTTAAAAGTATCGTTTAAGAAATAGCGCAAAATCAAGGGGATAAAGTATTTCCAATGATTTGCGCTATTTTTGAATCACCAGGAAACAGTGAAAAACAGATAAATTGGGTATCTTATAAAGTATAAACTCTACGGAGCGTTTATTGAAAATTATCTTGCTGCAAGTTATAGTACAGGAACATAATGCGTGTTTCTGCAGTCAAAAATCAGGAAGTGATCCGTTTTTCGAAGTTCAAAAAAGGCATCCTTTTATCGGAAAGTAAGGAAAATGTCCGATACATGTATTTGGAAAAGGATAGGGAGGAGAGAAAATTGGATTGTAAAAAGGTCGGAATACTGCTGTTGCGCCTGCGAAAAGAAAAGGGAATGACACAAAAGCAGATTGCGGACAAGCTGAACATCAGTGATAAAGCAATTTCAAAATGGGAACGGGGACTGGGCTGTCCCGATGTTTCAATGCTTAGGGAGATTTCTGATATATTTGAAATAAATATTGAGCAGCTTCTGTCCGGTGATTTGGAGCCGAATCAAATTGAGATTGGTAATTTGAAACGAATCAAATTTTATGTTTGTCCGTACTGCAGTAATGTAGTCAATAGCACGGGTGATGCAGAAGTATCCTGCTGCGGACGCAAGCTGCCTCCCCTCGCTGCAAAACCGGCGGATGAGCTGCATATGGCAACAATAGAAGAATCGGGAGACGAATACTATATCACATTTCATCATGAGATGAGCAAAAAGCATTATATTTCCTTTGTGGCATATGTCACAAGTGACAGAATGGTGCTGACAAAACTCTACCCGGAACAATCTGATGCAGTACGGCTTCCGAAGCTAAGCGGGGCAGGACTTCAGCAAAAATACGGTGCAATTTTGTATTATTACTGCACCAGGCATGGGTTGTGGGTCTATCAATAGGAGCTTTATTAGGAGGGAAAATATTCATGGAGCAATTTTCAAAAAGGGATAGAAAAGAACAGTATAAAAACCGGGTTGTAACCGGTGGAATTTATTGCATTAAATGCAGCGGTAATGGTCGAACCTGGATCAAATCAACAAAAGATCTGGCAGGACAAAAGAATAAGTTTGAGTTTTTTACGTCCACCAATTTCTGCCCGGAGCCGGGGATGAATTTGGAATGGAAGCAGTATGGGGCCAATTCCTTCTCCTTTACTGTTCTGGAGGAAATTAATAAGGGGGAGACGCAGACCGATCAGGAGTTTGCAGAGGATATTCGTACTCTCTATGATATGTGGATGGAAAAGCAGTCGGTATAATAATGTTATCCTGTATTTGCCTGCAGTTCCATATATTTTACTAAGAGCGGATTTGGATGGTAATCATATGCGGTTAATCGTGATCAATAGGAGAGCGGTGTTATTATGTATTTTAACCCTATTGTTAATATCAGCCTTTTTTTGCGTAATACTGAGGGATCACCGTTCTCCTGCCGTTAAGATGGTGATGGGGGGCGTCCTTCGGATTCAGAATTATGATGAGGGGGGCAAGAAGTTAATCCGAAAGAGCGAGGATGTGGAAACTTACTTCAGACCCTCTGATCTGCCTGTACTGAATGACAGGGATATATTCTCTGCCGCAAGCTTTTTAGATCAGTATTTGCAGAGCGGATCCGATATCCTTCTTCCGGAGGAATTAACGGCGTCGCCGGAGGAAACGATCGTTAATTATTTCAGTGTTCTCCGGGAAGCGGCCAATGTGGAGGAAGGGAAAAATGCGGGCTGCGGTACCATTGGTTTGAGCAAAACGCCTTACGAGGTGGCTTATAATTTTCTGTCCGCCGAATATAGGGAGAAATTTTCCTATGAGCAATACCTTGCCTCGTTCCAAAATATCCTGCATACCAGCCTGTTGAAATACAGAAAGGTGCCGATTTATAACAATTCCGGCGGCAGGATGCGTTATTTTGTTGAACTGGAAACCATTGGGGGCACCGGTGAGAATATAGCTAATTTTACATATTATTATGGCTTCATTGACTTATACAGGGAGAAGGGCGGATATAAGATATCCAATCTGGAATTTACCGGGGAGAATTTTCTTTGTGCGCCTTATCATGGATGGTCCTATAAGGCGGAGAGCTCGGTGCAGATTCGTTATGGGGGATGGTGTAAGCTGATAAAGGAACTGTATCCAACGATACAGGAAGGGTATGTAAAGCATATCTATTTCACAGGAACTGATAAAAAGGACTATCTGATCGAATTCCTTCAGTTGACCAATGATACAGATATTGAGATAGCGCAGTACAGAAAAGACAAGGATGGTGAGTGGGAACTTATAAAATTGGATCCCGAGGATTGCCTGACCAAAGGAGAGGTTAAGCGCTGAGTTTTTGCTGATTCTTTTATCCGTAATCCTCCCATAACGTCTAAAAATTGTGTATAATAAGGACAACATATTATATAAGGAGCATTAAGAATGAAAATCAGCAGATACGGAGGAGTGATTGCAGCCGCAAATGAAACGCTGGCGTTTCCCTTATGCAAGGTTGGCGATACCACTGCAGTGCAGCGAATTGTAATGAACTATCAGCATGCGGGTATATTTCCAATTGTCATTATGTCCGGTGCGGAGGAGGATGAGGTGCGCTATCAACTGTCTTCAAGCGGAGTGATTTTCCTGTCTCCGGAGCAAAACAAGCCGGAGATGTTTGAAACAGTAAAGACCGGGTTTGCCTTTCTCCAGGATGTATGTGACAGGATTGTGTTTACTCCGGTCAACGCACCACTATTTTCGCCGTTGACACTCCGTGATTTGATGAATACCTCCGGTGACATTGTCTCCCCGTCTTACCGCGGAAGCAGCGGGCATCCGATGATCGTATCCGCAGAAGTAATTCCGGAGATATTGGCTTTTGAGGGGGAGCAGGGGTTGCGCAGTGCGGTGGATTCGATGAAAGATCGCAGGGTATGGGTGGATGTGCAGGATGATGGGATTCTCTATACCGTTCATCACGGGAATCCTCCGTCGGAGCATATAGAGCTGCATCAGAAGGAAAGTTTACAGTTTTTTGCAGAGCTGAGCCTAAAGAAGGATGCCACTGTTTTTGATTCCAGAACCAAGCTGTTGCTGCTGTTGATTTGGAAAAACAGATCGGTAAAAACGGCATGTCAGCAGATGGCATTATCCGGCAGCAAGGCCTGGGAAATGTTAAACCTGTTGGAACGTTCCCTGGATATCAAGCTTGTAGAACGCAGACATGGCGGCGCCAAGGGAGGGAGGACAACCCTTTCTGAGCGAGGGTTTCTTTTTTTGCGGGAGTATTGCAGAATGGAGGAAGAGCTGCTGCAATATACACAAAAGAAATTTGATGCCTTTCAGGCTGCAATGAAGTTATAGGCATGGGAGCCAAGTTCCGCCGTAAAGGAACTTGACGGTAAAATGATAGGGCCATTATACTTAAAGTATGATAATACTTAGAGTCAATAATACTGGGAGTATCAGCAATATGTCCGGTACTTAAGGCTGAATACTGCGGTGACGCAATACGGTATTAACGAAGGGAGAAGGATAATGGTCGAGATCAAAACAGAATTACCCCAGGTGTTTGAAAGCTTTGCACAGGCAAGGCAGAACGGCTTCCTGGCGATGAAGAAGATTAAGGACAGCGGAAAAGGTGTGGTCGGACAGTTCTGTACTTATACCCCTCTGGAAATTTTTATGGCTGCCGATTTGGTGAGTGTAGGGCTCTGTTCCACCAATGACGAGACGATTCCCGAGGCGGAGAAGGTGCTTCCCAGCAACCTGTGTCCGCTGATCAAATCCAGCTATGGATTTGCCATCACCGATAAATGTCCCTACATGTATTTCTCCGACCTCGTAGTCGGTGAAACTACCTGCGACGGCAAAATAAAAATGTACGAGCTGCTGGGTCAGATAAAAAATGTACATATTCTGGAACTGCCCAAGCGGCAGGATACGCCCCAGGCAAAAGCACTCTGGTATGCCGAGCTTGTGCGGCTGAAGGAGCGGGTGGAAAAGGATTTCAACGTCACCATCACCGACGATATGCTGCGGGAGGCAATCCGCAAGCGCAATATTGAACGTAAATTGCTCAAGGAGCTATATGAGCTGAGCACTATGACTCCGCCGCCATTTACCGGACTGCGCCAGCTGCAGATTTTATTCGGCTCCCAGTTCAAATTTGATTGGAGTGAGAAGGTGGCGGAAATTGAAGGTGCAATCAGCAGCATCCGGCAGGCCTACGAGGAGGGAGAGCGTCCGGTATCGGAACATGCTCCGAGAATCCTCATCACCGGCTGCCCCATGGGCGGTGTGACGGAAAAAGTAGTGAAGGTCATTGAGGAAGCGGGCGCAGTGGTTGTAGCCTTCGAAAACTGCACCGGTGCCAAGCAGATGGACAGACAGTGCAGAGAAGAGGGAGATCCGTTGACCAACATTGCAGAGCACTATCTTCAGATCGGTTGTGCGGTTATGACTCCCAATCCCAACCGCCTGGAGCTGCTGGACCGGCTTTGTGACCAGTTTAAGGTGGACGGTGTGGTTGAAATGACGCTGCAAGCTTGCCATCCGTATGCAGTAGAGGCATATACCATTAAGAAACATATGCAGCAGAGGAACATTCCTTATCTGCAGATAGAAACCGATTATGGCACGGCGGATATTGGACAGCTTTCCACACGCGCCGGTGCATTTGTGGAGATGCTGTAAGCGATGGGAAAGGTAAGGATAGGAATTGACTGCGGTTCTGCTGCATGCAAAGGAGTCCTTCTTCGGGAGGGGAGTATTGCAGCAACCTGCGTAAAGCCTACGGGCTGGAGTCCCAGGGACACCGCAGGTGCGGTGCTGGAGGAGTTGCTGCTGCAATCAGGGGCCGCCCGTGAGGATGCATCTATTGTTGTAACCGGATACGGCAGAGTCGGAATTGACTTTGCCGATAAGGCTGTGACTGAAATTACCTGCCATGCTTTGGGGGCGGAATATCTATTGCCGGGTGTGCGTACCGTTATTGATATCGGTGGACAGGATTCCAAGGTGATTTCGGTGGCGAAGGGCAGGGTGCTGTCCTTCCAGATGAACGATAAATGTGCTGCGGGTACCGGTCGGTTTTTAGAGATGTCCGCACACCGCATGGGAGTTGATTTGTCCGGCTTTTCCGCGCTGCTGGAAGCCGGAAGGAGCTGCGCTCTCAGCAGCATGTGCGCGGTATTTGCCGATTCGGAAATTGTATCGCTTCTGGCCAGCGGCAAGAGCAGGGAAGAAGTAGCGGGAGGAATTGTGCAATCGGTGGCGGCACGGGCAATTGCCCTTGCCGCGCGTGTTGAAATACAGCCCCCGGTTCTTTTGACGGGAGGACTGGCGGGGCTGGAGCAATTACGAATTGAGCTTGAGCGGCAAATCGGCCACCCTGTCTTTACATCAGCCTTATCTCGATACGCCGGGGCGGTGGGAGCCGCGCAAAAGGGTATGGACAAACAATGACAAGCAGTATACCGACTGTCATTGCATAAATAAAGATAACCGGCTGTGATGGGTTTTATTCGGTCAACAGCTCTGCTTCAGAGGATATTGTGTATTATATGATATCATTTTGAAACAGGGCTGTTTCTGATTCTGTTTTAAATTTATAAGTGGTAATCAATTATATTCTCTTGTATAATATCACTAGATATAATACTGTGCTGATTTGAGACAGAGCCTGGGTCTCCTGGAATACTTTATTTCCTATGACTGGCTTTGGGAGCAATCAGGAGAAAAGATCAGAAATGAAACGGATTATTGATATACCTGGACGGAGGTATAGTGAATGGCATATATCGTTGATCAATCGGAACGGTTAATCTGAATTTAAGAGGTTTGTTATAACTGACAAGGGTAGAGGTTATGGGAGGGAGACCTTGAAATTAATCAAAATTATGAATCTTTAATTGTCATGTCTTTGTTAAGAGCTGAGTACCATAAGGAGGCGGAGTGATGCAGAATATGAAGATGCTGGTTTTTGATTTAGATAATACCTTATTGAGTTCGGAAGAGATGGTTTCTGAAAGGACCAGGCAGGCCATTCAAAAATGCAGTCAAAGGGGGATGAAGATAGGATATATTACGCTGCGTTCTCCGCGTAAAATGAAAACATTCTTCCAAGGGCTTCCGTGTGATTGCATTGCTCATTATAATGGTGCATTAGTGTATGCTGATGGTAAATTAATTATGGAAAATGTTATTACATATGATAGTGCCATTAATTTTATAAACAAGGTGACGGAGGTCGCTCCCGGAATTGGCATAGCTGCCTATTTTGAGCCATTTTGTTATAAGGATAAGAAAATCAGAAGTTATATAGAGCAGGAAGTTTTAGAGTATGATTTATACTCGGCTCCCCAGCGTAATTTCCAAAGAATACGTTTGTTCTTTCAAGACGATTCTGTTGATTTCTCTCAATATATCAGTGATGAAATGCAATATCAAAAGTCCGGTAATACGGCGATGATCATGCATAAATTTGCTGATAAGGGAAGAGCCATGGAAGCCCTCACCCGTTACTATGGGTTAAAAAAAGAGCAAACCATTTCTTTCGGAGATAGTATGGGCGATATTCTGATGATGATGTCCAGTGGCACAGGCGTAGCCATGGGAAATGCGGAATTAAGAGTAAAGGATGCGGCAGATTTCATAACTTTCTCCAATGATGAGGATGGGGTTGCAGAATACTTGGAGACATACATCCTTGCGAAAGAATATGAAATGTAATAAGGTCAGCAAAATGTTAGCAATTTAAAAGTAGTAGATGCAGCCGAATATAGGAGGAAGAGATGAAAAGAATATACCGTATTTTAATGATAGTGCACGCATTTGTAGGGATTGGTGCCATAGGCGGAGGAATAATGGCAATCCTTAACCCACAGGGTCCCGGAGGAATGCCGGCTGATGCATTGCAGAATTCTCCGTTCAACAATTATCTGATTCCGGGAATTATTCTCTTTACCGTAATCGGTCTGGGGAATATTTTTGCCTCTGTAACCATTTTGTTGAAATCAAAGTATCAGGGCTATATCAGCAGTGTTTTCAGCTGGGCATTGGTAATATGGATCATCGTACAATGTATTATGCTCAGGGCAGTCGCTTTTCTCCATGTTCTGTATCTGATCATAGGTCTGATAGAAGCCTTTTTATCGTTTTTGATATTATTAAACCAGCGGTTGTTTCCGGCCGGAATCGTTTTCGGTATCACGAAATATGCAAGAGAAAAATTTCCGGAGAATAAGTTAATCAGGTATATAATAAGGGTAGAGAGTTTCATCCGTGGAGAGAATGTACCATCATCCGGGGCCAATTTATAAAGGATAGGATTAAAGTGATCCCTTGTGGGCAAACAGCTGGGATATTAATCCGCATATGCCCGCATCCGTCTATTGATCTTTCAAAGATTGCAGCAGATAATGATAGGTCTCCTCTATCACGGAATCTTCCAGCTCTTGGCCCAGAAAGTATTCGATTGCCTGTTTCGCCTGGGCTACCAGCATCATGAGTCCTGTTACTCCCTTCATTCCCATTTCCTTGGCCTGTCTGGTAAGTCTGGTTTCCAGAGGGTTGAAGATGGCATCCACCACCGCTGCACATTGTGTAAAGGGGGCCAGGTCAAGAGGCGAAGCCTCTGTCTTGGGGTACATCCCCAGAGGAGTGGTGTTGATAATCACCTGAGCGTCTCGGTGACTTTTCTGGCATTCTTCATAGGAAATGGTATCCTTTGTACTCTGTCGGCTGACCACAAGGACCTGGGAAGCTCCCAGATGGTTCAGTACCGAGCGGACTGTGTGGGAGGTACCTCCGCTGCCGAGAATCAGGCATTTTCTGCCGGCTATTTTTATGCTGTTGTACTCCAGCATGTACCTGAAGCCGAAGAAGTCGGTATTATATCCGATATAGCGTCCGTCGCGCTGTACAATCGTATTCACGGCACCGATTTCCCGGGCCAGGGGATCCAGCTCATCCAAATAAGGGATGACAGACTGCTTATAGGGAATGGTCACGTTAATTGCGGTAAAATCCTTCTGTTCCATGAAAGGGATAAACTCCTCTTTTGATAAAGGGATTAAGTCGTAAGTGTATTCTGCAATTTTTTCATGGATTAGCTTGGAATAGCTGTGTCCTAATTTCTCTCCGATCAAACCATATCTCATTGTTGTATCCTTTCTGTCACTCTCTATCATAGTGGGCTGAATTATATATTCTTGCCATCCCATATTTCTGCGTTGAAAGAGAAGTGTATATCCTTCTTTAAAACATTTCGGAAACCGTCGGACGCCTGCGGTCCTTCGGATTGATCTGTTGCTTATTAAACAGAATAATATAGAAGGTGGGAATATGCAATTTATTTCTTAAGGAACGAGTAAAAATTGTAATAGTTCAGCCTGCATATCGGGACTTCCCCTTTTACCAGCTTTTCCTTCGTATGTCAGAATGCTCTACTTCACAAGCATATTTTTATTTCCGGAAGAATATCTTGTTTTAGCAGAAGGTGGATAAGCCATCAATTGGACGCGGATAGGGGGAAGAACAATGGGCACGAAAGACGAGCTGTTAAAAATATTATCACTGAAGCTGCGTACTGTGTTTGGCAAGCTGGATATTGATTTTGATAAGCTGCAGGAAATCCGCCTTCGTATTAATGCACCGCTTCTGGTCATCTATTGTAATCGGGAAGCCTTTATCACGGAGGAGGCCAAATTGACCAATAGTTCTGCAGCGGCAATTTTCATCACCCGGAATGAGATTCGAGAGACCATGGAATACATCAGCAATTATTCTCTGTACGCTTTTGAGGAGGAGATCCGCCAGGGCTTTATTACAATTAATGGCGGGCATCGAATTGGGATTGCCGGTAAGACAATTGTGGAGGATGATATGATCAAGGCGATGAAGCATATTTCCTTTATTAATGTACGCCTTGCCCATCAGGTTAAGGGATGTGCGGATCGGGTTTTACCCCATATCATCAACCGGCAGGCCCGGGGAATCTACCATACGCTGGTTATTTCGCCGCCGAGATGCGGGAAGACAACCCTTTTGCGTGATATGATCCGGCAGTTGTCCAATGGCAGCAGCCTGCTGGAAGGAATGAGCGTAGGGGTGGTTGATGAACGTTCAGAGATCGGTGCCTGTTATATGGGGACACCCCAGAATGAGCTTGGAATACGGACGGATATTCTGGACTGCTGTCCGAAGGCCAAGGGTATGCTGATGCTGATCCGCTCCATGTCACCTCAGATAATTGCGGTAGATGAGCTGGGCTCCAAAGAAGAACTGGAAGCGATAGATTACGTAATTGGCTGCGGCTGCAAACTGATTGCAACAGTGCATGGCAGTTCAATCGAGGATGTCAGAAATAAGCCTGTGCTGAGAGAACTGCTGGAGAGACAGTTATTCGAGCGCTATATCATATTGAGCAATGTTAAGGGAATTGGACATCTGGAGGAGATCTACGACATGCATTGGAAACAGTTGTACCATTCCTGAAAGAAATCAATTTAATACATAAGAAGGAGGAGAAGGATGGATATTCAACAATTAATGAAGGAAAGAGTTAGTTATCGCGGAGGATTTCAGAGTACGCCGGTTCCAAGAGAAAAGCTGAGAATGATAATGGAAGCAGGGCTTGCCGCGCCGTCGGGGTGCAATAAGCAGACGACCAGCCTGATTGCCGTTGACGAGCCTGAGCTGTTGGAAAAAATAAAACAATCAATTGATCCGCCGATTTGTGAAACAGCACCTGCGATGATTATTGTCTTAACGAGGAGGATTTACGCGTATCGGGACAAGTGCTACAGCATACAGGATTATTCAGCAGCAATTGAGAATATGCTGCTGACGATCACCGCAATGGGCTATCAGAGCTGCTGGTACGAGGGGCATATTACAGATGCAGATGATATTGGCCGGAAGCTGGCTGATGTCCTTGAAGTTCCGGGGGATTATGATGTGGTCTGCGTGCTTCCCGTCGGATATGGAACGGAAACGGCGGTGAGAGCGAAGAAGAAGCCCTTTGAAGAACGTGCCTGGTTTAACGGATTTAAGAAGCCGGATGAGAGGGAACAGCAGATAGCGACATAATCTTCTGTCATATACGAAAACAACGAACGGCACGCTTTGTGAGCCGTTCTTATGTTAAGCAAAAATATGCAATTCATTTCTTGGAAAATGAGTTGCATATTTTTATTCCGGGAAGAATATCTTGTTCTAAGCGGAAGGTGGATAAGCCATCCCCTGGGTGCATAAGAAAGGAGGACAAACCGGCATGAATATTATGAAGGTTATAGGATGTGTTCTGGTGATTGCATCCTCCACCGGAATCGGGTTTTATTTCAGTAACGAAATGAAAAGCCGGATTGAGGATTTAAAGGAACTCAAGAAGTTGATTGGGCTTCTGAAAGGAGATATCCGATATGCGAATACTCCGCTCCCGGAAGCAATCAGTGTGATAGCAAGAAGATACCGCGGCAGTTTCAGTAAGTTTTTTTGCTATACCAGCACCAGGCTTCAGGAATTATCGGGCCAGACCTTTACAGAGATTTGGAAGACTGGGGTAGAGAAGGAGCTTGTTAACACATCCCTGTCCAAGAAGGATAGGGCGGCACTGATATCCTTTGGCGAGAACCTTGGTTATCTGGACAAGGAGATGCAGATGAATACCTTTGAGCTGTATCTGTCACAGTTAGAGGAGGAGATAGCGGAGCTGTCCGCAGCGGTGAAGGAGCGCTCCTATCTCTATAACAGCCTGGGAATTATGGCAGGAGTCTTTATTTCAATCATCATGATTTGAGGAAGAAGGCAACGAGTGGCACACTTTGCGAACCACTCTTATGTTCAGCAAAGACAGGCAGTAAGCTGCTTATCTTATGATAATAAAGAATGGCGCCATGCGTCATAGTGGAGAGGTATATGGACATCTATTTTATTTTGAGAATCGCAGTGGTTGGAATATTGGTTTCCATATTGAATCAGATATTGAAGCAATCTGGCAGGGATGATTTGGCCTTTCTCACCAGCCTGGCAGGGCTTGTGCTTGTGCTGCTGTGGCTGCTTCCCCATATTACGGAACTGTTTGTCACAATACAGCAGCTCTTTCAGGTGGTGTAGGGCTGGTGGGGAGGAAAAGGAGGTTCCTATGATTCGAATTGCGGTAGTCGGACTGGCGGCGATCATTCTGGCGATTATATTTAAGAAGGGTAAGGAGGAATATTCCCTTTATATCAGCATCGGCGCCTGTGTCCTGATCCTGCTGTGGGGCATCAGCAAGCTGGAGGTAATCTTTGATACCATCGATCAGCTTCAGAATTATATCCAAATGAATAAATCCTATGTCACCATATTGATCAAGATTATCGGAATTACCTATGTAACGGAGATATCCTCCTCCCTTTGCAAGGATTCAGGCTATCAGGCCATTGCGGAGCAGATAGAGCTGGTAGGAAAGCTGACTATCCTGGCAATCAGTATGCCAATTATGCTGGCCATTTTGGATACCTTGGACAACCTGTTAACGGCTTAAGAAAGCGGGATGTTGTTGATAATTCATGGGTTCGCAATATTTTGCAGGAATGGAGATTAGTATGAGTCACAAGAAACAATATCGGGAGGTAATACATATAGCGGTAAGGCTTCTGCTGCTGACCGCCCTTTTATTCGTGTGGGAAAGCGGGAGGGCAGAAGCATCTTCCTTAATTAAGCAGGGAGCTCCGTCTTCGGCAGGCATAGAATCTTCGTCCTTACGGGACGGGACAGGTTATGGCGGCGGCTCCATGTTAAGTGATCCGGCCAAGGATATTGACTATACGGAGATCCAGGAAGTTATTAAGGATGTCATGGGGAAGGGGAGTCAGTTTGACTTCGGTGACTATGTAAATAAACTGATTCGGGGAGAGGAGGCCTTCTCTCTGTCAGCCATTACCGGCGAGATTCTTACCGGGGTCAAGGGCGAGGTCCAAGAGAATCTGTCCACCTTCGGGAGTTTGATCACCATCGCTTTGATTGCGGCACTTTTTACAAATCTATCCCTGGCATTTAAGAATAATCAGGTATCCGAAACAGGTTATTACGTTACCTACCTTCTGCTGTTCGCCTTGCTGATCGGCTCCTTCATCACTGCTTCCCGGATTGCGGTGACTACGATCCACTCCATCCTGGATTTTATGAAGGCTCTGGTCCCTACCTATTTTATGTCGGTTGCATTCACTGCCGGTGCTTCTACCTCTATGATGTATTATGAGGCGGCACTCATGTTGATTACCCTGGTGGACTTTATCCTGATCAAGCTGATTATACCCATGATTAATTTCTATCTGGTGATCGTATTGGCGAATAATTTATCGAAAGAGGACATGTTATCCAAGCTGGCAGAGCTGATTGCCACAGCCATCAGCTGGCTTCTGAAGAGTATGCTGGCGGCTGTAATCGGATTTAATGCCATACAGGGGCTTATTGTACCGGTGGTGGACCAGGTGAAACGCTCCGCACTGATTAAGGCATCAGAAGCGATCCCCGGAATTGGAGATGCGTTGGGAGGAGTGACGGAGACTCTTCTTAGCGCCGGTGTTTTGCTGAAGAACGCAATCGGAGTTGCAGGACTGATTGTATTACTCACCATTGTGGCGGTACCGTTTTTAAAACTGCTGGTGGTGGCGGCGATCTATAAGGTGGGCGGTGCCGTGCTCCAGCCAATTTCAGATAAGCGGTTTATTGAGTGCATCAGCGCTTCGGGGAGGTCTGCAACAATGCTGCTTCAGACAATATTTGTAGGAACGGCTCTCTTTTTGCTATCCATCACCATTGTAGCGGTAACCACCGGAGGAGTAAAGTAATCCAGCCTGCCAGGAAGGGGGAATCATGGCAACCATCTATCAATGGATAAGAAATATTGTTGTATACATGATGCTGAATACGATTATCATGAACCTGCTAGGCAATAAGAGCTATAAAAAATATGTCGGTATTGTATCCGGCATGATTCTGGTATTAATTATACTCTCTCCTTTGATGAATTACATGGAGCTGGGGGATATGCTGGATTATTATCTGCAGGCCAATGATTTTGCAGTTGAAGCCTCGGAATTTAAGAATGACTTAAGGCGTATGGAGGAAGCGCAGACCGATGCTATCTTTGCCGAGTATGAGGAAAGGATCCGGAGGCAGGTAACAGACATACTGCTGGAGGAGAAGGTAAAGCTTCTCCGGATGAGTCTCACAATAGATAAAGAACCCTCCAGCCCGACCTTTGGGGAGATTACAGGGATGAGTATAATCGCAGCACCGGAGCAAAAGGACGGAGAGGACAATACGGGGCGCATTCCCATCGATAAGATAGAGATAGCACCGATCAACATCGGCGGACAGGAGAAAGCCAAGGATCCGCCTTCTCCTCAGGAAATTAATATAAAAAATAGACTCTCGGGCTTCTATAATATCGAACAGGTTAATATAAATATTACTATAGAATGATTACAAAATAATCACTCTATAGCACTCCGTGCCGGAGGGCGCATTCACTACCTTCAGCGTGGGTATATTATCTGCTGATAGTATATAAGGTTAACGAATCAGAAGTCACGGGGGAATATCTTGGCTGCCTGTTCCGGCATGAAGCTTCGGGGGATGGAATGAGTGTCGAACGGTTCATGGACCGGAGTGACAGATGCCCGGCAGCAGAATGGAGTAAGTATGGAAAAAAAGAAGATATCCCTGAAACAGATAGGCCTACCGAGATTAATCATGTTGTTCATGGCTGGTATATTGATCATTTTATTATCATTCCCAAGCGTATTTGGTGCGTTTCGCCCCTCTGATAAGAATAGTCAGGAAAACAAAAGCCAAGACTTGCAAAATGATACGAATACGACAAGCTATGCGGGGAATACCTATATATCAGAAATGGAAAATAAGCTTAAAGCAGTCCTAAAAAAGGTATCCGGTGTTGGAGATGTTGAGGTAATGATTACAACGAAGGGTACACAGGAGCGAATTCCATTAAAGGATAGTTCTTCTACACAGGAAAGCTTAAACGAAGTTGACGGGGAGGGCGGAAGCAGAACAGATAATAGTGCCAAGCGGGATGAGAGTACCGTTCTGGTTACAAACGAGGATGGAAATTCTGTGCCTTACATATTACAGGAACTTGAACCGGAGATAGAAGGCGTCGTTGTGATCGCGGAAGGTGGAGATAATGTCATTGTCAAAATGGACATTATGGAAGCGGTTGAGGTATTATTTGACGTACCTGCGCATAAGGTTAAAGTAATGAAAATGAATGATGGTATAAAATGATCAGGAGGTCAAAAATGAAAAATATATTCAAAAAAAATCACATCATAATTACAGCACTGGCGATTATGATTGTAATCGCGGGTTATCTGAGCTTTACCAATGATGACATGGCCGGCAAGGAGGATGCGGTGCAGACAGACGCCATGAATTCCGGCGATTATGATGAATATACTGCTTCGGGAGAAATGGATGTGGCAACAACTACCGGTACCGATACAACAGGAGAAGATACGGATGATACCACGCTGGATGACGTGGATGCAGAGGATACGGATGATACGGATGATGAAGCCAATGTAGATGATGAGAATGATGAAACCACCGATACTAACGATGCGGATGAGTTGGGGGATATTTCGGATGAAGATATCCTGGCCAATGCCCAGAATGTAAGTGATAATGGTGAGCTTGATCTGGAGGAAGGCGTTCCCGGAGAAGCAGTTCTTGCCAATGCGGCCAGCCAAATTGACCCCAGTTATTTTGTAGCTAACAAATTCGAAAGAGAGCAGACCAGAGCCAGAATTAAGGCAAATTATATGGATATCATTGATAGCAAGGAAGTATCGGAAGAGCAGAAGCAGGTGGCAATCGACAAAATGCTTGCATTCACCGAAATGATGAATAAGGAAAAGAAAGCAGAAATGCTGCTGGAAGCAAAGGGCTTTTCAGATTCTATCGTATTTATGGGCGATGGTACAGTGGATGTAGTTGTGAATGCTGAGGCATTGACGGACCAACAGCTTGCGATTATTGAATCAATCGTAAAGGATGAAACAGGAATTGCGGTTGAGAATATTGATATTAACCCGGCTGTATTTTCCGAGTAACCTGATGCAATGAAAGCGGAGATGAGGAGTGCGAGAAAAGCACTCGTACAGCAGGATTGCTTGCGAGCTCCGATTGGAGTAACAAGATCATGAACATGTTTTGTGTTCATGATATAATGAAAACGATGATATGGGGCTGTTGCAGATGGTGGAGCGGGCCCCATATCTTTTTGCAGGAACGAATGAAAAAGCGAATAGAAGTTAAAAATTATTTATAATTGAAAATATTGTGATATTTGGTATAATACTATATAATGTAAGTGTAGATGATTGAAAAGAGAATTGAACTGTGAGCATTGGCATATGGACCGGGCAGCATAAAAGTACGGCTGACCGGCTGCAGATGTGCCGGACATCGTTAGAGAACAGGATCTACCGGATAACGATAGGAACTGAGGAGGTAATCATTGTGAATAAAGAACTGGAGAACAGAAACACATACACAATACATGAAAACGGCAAGGTTGGCGAGGTGCAGATAGCGGATGAAGTTGTTGCAACTATCGCAGGATTGGCAGCTACTGAAGTAAAGGGCGTATCGGCGACCTCCGGTAATGTTACCAATGAGCTTGCCGGTAAATTAGGATACAAAAACCTGTCCAAGGGAGTTAAGGTAACAGTCAGC
This sequence comes from Bacillota bacterium, assembly GCA_023423045.1. Classification (GTDB taxonomy): domain Bacteria; phylum Bacillota; class Clostridia; order Lachnospirales; family Lachnospiraceae; genus Mobilitalea. The sequence goes on from JAFAGA010000069.1 coordinate 21,127, forward strand.
CCGGATGCGGTATCCGTAGATATGGCATTGACCCTGGATTATGGCTATGGTATTCCTGAAACTGCAAAGCAGGTACAGGAAAAGGTAAAATTGGCGATAGAGAACATGACCGGTTTGCAGGTCAAAGAAGTTAATATCCGAATTGCCGGAGTGAACATCGTAAAAGAGTAAAACTATTCCAGAGTGCTGTATCGGAATTCAATCTGCTTATACAGCGAATTCCGATACAGCTCTTACTAACATGGGACAAGCGGTTTGCCGCTTGTCATTGTTGAGCATAAGAGTGGTGCGCAAAGCGAACCACTCGTTGTTGAACATAAGGGTGGTGCGCAAAGCGAACCACTCGTTGTTTTCTTAGCAGCAGAAATTTGTGCTTGGTGCAGGCTTCTGCTGTATGCGTGCGCTAACAGATTAGGAGGAAATGCACTGTGACAAGAAGAGAAATCAGGGAACATATTTTCCTTATGCTATTCCGGAAGGATTTTCATGGGGAGAATGAATTAGGTGAGCAGATGGAGCTATATATCTCCGAGCTGGAGACGCCCACCATGCAGGAATACGGATATCTGACTTCACGCTTTCAAGCAATCCTGGAAAAACTGGATGAGATTGATGTGATTTTGTCGGAGGCCTCCAGCGGATGGAAGCTAAACCGTATGGGAAAGGTGGATTTGACCATTCTGAGGCTGGCGGTATATGAGCTGCGCTTCGATGAGGATATTCCGGATAAGGTTGCCATCAATGAGGCCGTGGAGCTTGGTAAAAAGTTCGGAGGCGACGAATCGCCCAGCTTCATCAATGGAGTGCTTGCCAAGCTGGCATGAAGCTTCCTGTCATAGGGCAGGCGCAGGAATTATCGTGGAGGATATATGGTACAGGCATATTCCGTTACTGAGATCAATCAGTATATTAAGAATTTATTTATAAGAGACAGGATACTGAACCTTATCCATATTAAGGGCGAGGTATCCAATTGCAAATATCACACCTCCGGGCATATCTATTTCACATTAAAAGATGCCCAGGGGCAATTGGCTTGTGTAATGTTCGCCGGACAGCGCCGGGGATTGCAGTTCCGGCTGGAGGAAGGCCAGAGCGTTATTGCCGGCGGCAGTATCAATGTCTATGAGCGGGATGGAAAATACCAGCTCTATGCCAGTGAGATCGTTCTGGATGGGCAGGGCAGACTATATGAGAGATTTGAGAGACTGAAGAAGCAGCTGGAGGAGGAAGGGCTGTTTGAACATTCGCATAAGAAATCGATTCCTCCTTATCCCAAAAAGGTGGGCATTATAACGGCCTCTACAGGGGCGGCAATTCAGGATATTGTGAATATTGCCAGAAGGCGCAATCCCTACGTGCAGCTGGTTTTATATCCGGCTCAGGTGCAGGGACAGGGAGCAGCCGAGAGTGTGGCCAGAGGAATAGCGGCACTTAACAGGCTTGGACTGGATACGATCATTGTGGGCCGGGGAGGCGGATCCATCGAGGATCTATGGGCCTTTAACGAGGAGCTGGTGGCAAGAGCGATCTATGCTTGCAATACGCCGATTATTTCAGCGGTGGGGCATGAAACGGATGTTACCATTGCGGACTTTGTTTCCGACCTCCGGGCACCGACTCCGTCGGCTGCCGCAGAGCTGGCGGTTAATGACTATCAGCTTTTTCAAGGTACCCTCAGGGAATATAACCGGAAGCTGGCCAGGGAGCTTACCCAAAAGATGAATCTCTACAGGAGCAGGGTTAATCAGCTTAGGCTTCGCCTGTTCTATGCAAGTCCGGCTTATCAGATTAAGCAAAAGAGGCAGCATCTCATCGATACCGAGCAGAAGCTGCAGCAGGGAATAAATCGACGACTGAAGGAAAAACGTCATCGGCTGGAGCTGATGATTGCACGATTGGAGGGGCTCTCTCCTTTATCAAAGCTGAGCAGGGGATATGCTTTAATTGTGGGAGAGGATCATAAGCCGATTCGGAGCATCCGGCAGGTGAAACAGCAGGAGCTTTTAACCGTATCGCTCCTGGATGGAGATATCCGGGCCAGGGCCGAAGAGCTGTATGAAAAGGAGAGATAGCCGCAAGGGCCGCAAAAGACAAATGTTGTGATATTGTGCTGCCGTCCGGATTCGCGGAGTGGCAGCAGAACGGGGGATTAGTATGGCAGAGAAAGAAAGAAAACTGGAAGAAAACTTTGAAGAACTAAATCAGATTCTGGAGGAGCTGGAGAAGCCTGAGGTCACCCTGGAGGATTCTTTTGCCCTGTACCAGAAGGGAATGCAGCTCTTAAAAATATGCAATGATTCCATTGACAAGGTGGAGAAACAGTTGATTATATTAGGTGAAAATGGAGAAGCAAATGAACTTTGATCAGGAATGGAAGCAAAGGGTGAAGCAGGTGGAGGAAATCCTGGGGCATTATGCTCCCAGAGAGGAAGGGTATCAGAGGCTGATTGCCGAAGCCATGAACTATAGCCTGCTGGCCGGAGGGAAGCGCCTGAGACCGACGCTGATGAATGAGACCTATCAGCTGTTCGGCGGGGGAAACCGGGGACTGATTGAGCCGTTTATGGCCGCCATTGAAATGATACACACCTATTCCCTGGTGCACGATGATCTCCCTGCAATGGATAATGATGATTATCGCAGGGGAAGGAAGACAACACATGTGGTATACGGAGAGGCGATGGGCATTCTGGCGGGGGATGGCCTGCTTAATTATGCTTTTGAGACAGCGGCAAAAGCCTTTGATGCCATCAATGACAGTGAGGCATCCGCATCTGAATATAAAAGGGCTGCACAGGCAATTCGGGTGCTGTCGGTAAAAGCGGGCATCTATGGCATGATCGGGGGACAGGTAATCGACATGGAGGAACATCCCGTGGATATCTCATGCAACCGGCTGGACCAGATGTATCGTCTAAAGACAGGAGCACTTGTGGAAGCCTCAATGATGATAGGAGCGATTTTAGCAGGAGCCTCAGGGGAGGAGATTGACCGGATAGAGCAGATCGCCGGAGATATCGGCCTGGCATTTCAGATCAGGGATGATATTTTGGATGTGACCAGCACCGCTGAGAAATTAGGGAAGCCGGTACACAGTGATGAGAAGAACGAGAAAATCACCTATGTTTCCTTCATGGAGCCGGATGCTGCCGGTCAGGAAGTGATCCGTATCTCGAGCAGGGCGATGGAGGCGATGGAAAGCCTTCCTTACCGGAATGAATTTTTGCAGCAGCTGATCGTTAAATTAATAAACAGAGAGAATTAGTATGCTTTGATTTTGAGGATAAACAAATATTTGAAATGAGGTGATAACTTGTCAAAGCTATTGGATGGTATAAATCAGGCAAATGATATCAAAGAGATAAAAGAGCAGGATTATGACAGATTGGCGGAGGAAATCCGCAGCTTTCTGATACAGAATATAAGTAAAACCGGAGGTCATCTGGCCTCTAATCTGGGTGTGGTGGAGCTGACCATGGCCCTTCACCTGTCTCTGGGCTTTCCCCAGGACAGGCTGGTATGGGATGTGGGGCATCAGGCTTATACCCATAAGCTTCTGACCGGAAGAAAGGAGCTGTTTCCGACCCTCAGGCAGATGGACGGCTTGAGCGGCTTTCCCAAAAGCGAAGAGAGCGCTTGTGATTCCTTTGATACAGGGCACAGCTCCACCGCAATTTCCGCAGCCCTCGGTCTGGTGAAGGCCAGGGATTTGAACGGGGAGGAACACAAGGTAGTGGCAGTTCTGGGGGACGGTGCCTTGACCGGCGGTATGGCCTTTGAAGCGATTAACAATGCAGGCAGGTTAAAGACCAATTTTATTATTGTGCTGAATGACAATAATATGTCCATCTCGGAAAATGTCGGAGGTTTGGCGAACTATCTCGCCCAGCTGCGTACCAGTTCAAAATATACAGGATTCAAAGAGAATATGGAGAATACGCTGAACCTGATGCCCGGGGTGGGCAAGGTAATTGTTGATAAGCTGAAGCGTTCCAAGGACGCAATCAAATACTTCATGCTTCCCAGTATGTTCTTTGAAGATATGGGACTGACCTATATCGGACCCATTGATGGCCATAACATTTCCTCCATGCTGGCAGCCTTTGAGGCGGCGGCAAGGGCAAAAAAAGCCGTAGTGGTCCATGTGATTACAAAGAAAGGAAAGGGGTACCGGCTGGCAGAAAGATATCCCAGCAGATTTCATGGTGTTGACCCCTTTGACATAGAGAGCGGAAAGCCGGTAAAGGAAGAAAAGAGTATCTCCTATACCAAGGTGTTTTCTAATGCAGTTCTAAAGCTTGCCAAAGAGAATGAGAAAATAGTAGCGGTTACGGCCGCCATGCCCTTTGGAACCGGGCTATCCGAATTTAAGAAGCATTATCCGGATCGGTTCTTTGATGTGGGGATTGCGGAGCAGCATGCGGTGACCTTTGCAGCAGGTCTTGCTATGGGCGGCTTTAAGCCCGTCGTAGCGATCTACTCTACCTTCTTGCAGAGGGCTTATGATCAGATTATTCATGATGTGTGTATCAATAACCTGCCGGTAATTTTCGCCATAGACCGCGCCGGAATATCGGGAAGGGACGGTAAGACGCATCAGGGTACCTTTGACCTGTCCTTTTTGTCCCATATTCCCAATCTGGCGGTGATGGCGCCGAAGAACGGCAGGGAGCTGGAAGAGATGCTAAGCTTTGCCGCTTCTCATCCGGGCCCGGTTGCCATCCGCTATCCTAAGGGAGAGGCGTATCCCGGACTGGAAGAGGTTCAGAAGGAGCTGGAGCTTGGCAGGGCCGAGATAATAGAAGAGGGCGAAGGAATTGCAGTACTGGCGGTGGGAGGTATGGTTAAGACCGCGGTGGAGGTAGTGAAAGCGCTGAGGCAGGAGGGTAAGCGGGCGACGCTGGTGAATGTCCGGTTTATATCGCCGATGGATCTCCAGGTATTGGAGCAGCTGTCCTCCGGGCATAATTTGTTTATAACAATGGAAGAGAACGTAAAAAGCGGCGGGTATGGGCAGAAGGTGGCTGATTATCTGTGTGAAACGGGAAAAGGCAGTATCAGGCTGGTGAACATCTCGGTTCCGGACCTGTTCATCGAACACGGCAGTGTGGAAGAGCTTCACAGAAAATTCGGCCTGGATGTCAAGAGCATCCTTGAGCGGATTAAAAAAGCAATAAACTAAGAATACAGCCGTGCAGCGGTCAATGGAGGTTATTGTGAAAGAACGTTTGGATGTATTAATGGTGAATAGAAATTTGGCGGAGTCAAGGGAAAAGGCAAAGGCCATTATTATGTCCGGCAATGTTTTTGTGGACGGGCAGCGGGAGGATAAGGCCGGAAGTACCTTTTCTTCGGAAGTCTCCATCGAGGTGAAGGGGAATCCTCTCAAATACGTCAGCCGTGGAGGTTTGAAGCTGGAAAAGGCGATGGAACAATACGAGTTGGTGCTGGAGGGTAAGGTTTGCATGGATGTGGGCTCCTCCACGGGGGGCTTTACCGATTGTATGCTGCAAAACGGAGCGGTAAGGGTATATGCAGTGGATGTGGGGACCAACCAGCTGGCTTGGAAGCTTCGCCAGGATCCCAGAGTAATCTCCATGGAGAAGACAAACATCCGCTATCTTACGCCGGAGCAGCTTCAGGATGAGATTGCATTTGTATCCATTGATGTGTCCTTTATATCCCTGACCAAGGTGCTTTTGCCGGTGCGTGAAATACTGGCGGCAGGAGGAGAGGTTGTATGCCTGATTAAGCCCCAGTTTGAAGCCGGCCGTGATAAGGTAGGGAAGAAGGGAGTCGTGCGTGATCGGAAGGTGCACGAAGAGGTCATTGAATTGGTAAGCTCCTATGCGGCTTCCATCGGTTTTCTCTGCCGGGAGCTGGACTTTTCCCCCATCAAGGGGCCGGAAGGAAATATAGAATATTTATTATATCTGCAAAAAACTGATTTATCTGAACAGAAAGAGGAATATCCGGAAAGGGACTTATTTTCATCTGATAAAATCAGACAAGTAGTTGAGAAGGCGCATGGCGTGCTGGCAGAAGGAACAATAAGATAATCTGTAACGAATAATTATTAAACTGCTCTAAAGTTTATGCATAGTATGTTGAAAGTGTAGTGAGGAAATGCAAGTTTACTTGCGATTTCCGATCAGAGCTGACGGATTATGAATAAGTTTTTATTCATGATATATTGAAATTTATGGAGTTCTGTGATAGACTTTTGTAATGCATGAGCATAGCAGTCATTTGAGGAGAGTAGCAATCAGATGGACAAGTTTTTGATTATTACCAATATGGAAAAAGATGCGGATCTTCTTATGACCAATAGAATTATCGGTTATATAGAAAAGGCAGGAAAGCAGGCCATACGGTCCAGCGTATCCTCTGTTGCGGGGGAGGCCGATCCGGTTAATATTTCTGACGATATCGATTGTGCGATTGTGCTTGGGGGTGACGGCACAATTATACAGGCGGCAAATGACCTGATGACTCATAATATACCTATTCTTGGAGTAAATCTGGGCACTTTGGGATTTTTGGCTGAGATTGAAGAACACCATGTTACTGAAGCGTTGGAACGATTATTTCGTCATGATTACCATGTCGAGAACAGAATCATGATTGGGGCGGAGGTGGCACATAGTGCAAAACTTTTGTACAAGCCGGAAGAAACTATGGGTTATGCCCTTAATGATATTGTAATCGCAAGGAAGGGACTTTCAAGAATTATCAGTCTGGGTATCTATGTGAATGATTCCCTGGTGGATAATTTTCGGGGAGACGGAGTGATTATTTCAACTCCCACGGGATCCACTGCGTATAATCTGTCCGCCGGAGGTCCCATTGTAATGGCACAGGCCGGGGTCATGGTGATAACACCGATCTGCCCCCATTCGCTGAGCCCCAGGAGCATCGTGGTATCCGCAGAGGATACGATCAAAGTGGTGGTCGGTAAAAGTAAGAAGACACAGGAGGCGGAAGCAATTGCAACCTTCGATGGCAATAAGGTAATCGACCTGGGTACGGATGACGTTATTCTGATAAAGAAGGCGAAATACAACACGAAGCTGATCAAGCTGAATTATACCGGAATCTATGAGATACTCCGGTCAAAGCTTGGTAAAGACGGAGATTGAGACGCAGCGGATTGGGATAGTACCTTAATCACAGCTGCAATATTAAGAAAGGCGCTGGGAAAAAGAAATGAAAATCAGCAGGCAAAGTAAAATTGTAGAACTTATTAATAAGTATGATATTGAAACACAGGAGGAGCTGGCTGACCGGCTGATGAAGGATGGTTACAATGTTACTCAGGCTACCGTATCCCGTGATATCAGAGAGCTTAAGCTGACCAAGGTTGCTGTTGACGGCGGCAGACAGAAATACATCGTTCTCCAGAAGACAGAGCCCGGTATGAGTGAAAAATACACCCGTGTGCTCAGGGACGGCTTTGTATCTATGGATATGGCACAGAATATTATGGTGATAAAGACCGTGCCGGGCATGGCCATGGCGGTAGCAGCGGCTTTGGACGCCCTGCAGATGAATAGTATCGTCGGCTGCATCGCCGGTGATGATACCGTAATGTGTGCTATCCGTACCACAGAGGAAACCGTGCAGGTTATGGAAAAGCTGAGTAAGTTGCTGAATGCTGAGTAAATCAGGAGTTTGATAGCTCATTGCGCACACTTATAATTGTAAAATAATGTGTTAAATGCATTCTCAATAACTGTTAGCAATACGGTTATTGGGAATGCTTTTTTGCTTTAGCGGGCTGGGGAAACTTTAGCTTGCCGAACGTGGGAAAGGATGTTAAAATATTAGGGGCTATTACTGGTACAGAATGGATGATACGGTTGAAAGCTAAGGAGGCGGAGCACTCTTTAGCAATATCAAATAAAATCATAGATTAAGGAGAGTTTAAGATGTCAGGACATTCGAAATTTGCAAACATCAAACATAAAAAAGAAAGAAATGATGCAGCGAAGGGAAAGATATTCACCAAGCTGGGCCGCGAGATCGCGGTAGCGGTAAAGGAAGGCGGAGCAGATCCGAATGCTAACAGCCGTTTGAAGGATATTATTGCCAAAGC
>JAFAGA010000012.1 GCA_023423045.1 Bacillota bacterium
CGTCTCAGGGAAAAGGGTGTGCCCAGCCTGAGGAACAAGGCGGTCCGCGGAGATCATTATGTTACTCTGGTAGTACAGGTTCCCACGAATCTTACCTCTGAACAAAAGGAGCTTCTGAAGAAGTTTGATGATGCCATGACCGGTAAAAGCGACCATAGCAGCGAAGGCGGAGAGACCGAAAAGACGAAGAAGAAGTTCTGGAAATAGTATAAAAAAGATTTATGCCGCTGCCATGCAGCGAAATGTCAGTTAGTAAAGGATGCTGAATATACCGGCATCCTTAAGCTTTGTACCGCAGTTTTGCGGTATCACGGAGGTTAATATGCAGTGGACTAAATTTACGTTGGATACGACAACGGAGGCGGTTGATCTGGTCAGCGATATGCTGAGTGATCTGGGAATCACCGGAATTGAAATCAGTGATAATGTTCCTATCACGGAGGAAGAAAGAAAGCAGATGTTTATTGATATCCTGCCGGAATTATCAGAGGATGACGGCACGGCTCAGGTCAGTTTCTATGCGGATGCCGGAGAGGATGAAAAAGCCCTGTTGGAGAAAGTACGGGAAGGACTCTCGGAGCTGTCTGCCTATACGAATATCGGAAAAGGCAGCATCAGCATATCCAGGACGGAGGACAAGGATTGGATCAATAACTGGAAGCAGTTTTTTAAACCCTTCCGTGTGGATGATACCATTGTAATTAAACCGACCTGGGAGGAGTTGGAGGATGCTAAGGAAGGGGATCTGGTCATTGAGATTGACCCGGGGACCTCTTTTGGCACCGGCTCCCATGAGACTACGAAGCTTTGTATCACAGGGATGAAGAAATATCTGAGTGCGGATGCGGTGGTTCTGGATGCGGGCAGCGGAAGCGGAATTTTATCCATTATTGCAAAGAGGTTGGGAGCAAAGGAGGTTTTGGGAATTGATATTGATCCCAATGCCACAAACTCCGCAATAGAAAATGCGCAGGTTAACCGGATGGAGGTTGAGGAAGGAAAGCTTGGCTTTATTACAGCCAATATCCTGGAAGACCACAATATTACCGAGGTATTGGGGATAGAAAAATACGATATGGTAGTGGCGAATATCTTAGCGGATGTAATTATTCCTTTATCCGGAGCAATCGGAAAGCATTTAAAACCAGGTGGTATTTTTATAAGCTCAGGAATTATTAATATGAAGGAGAATGCGGTAAGAGAAGCGCTCCTGGAAAAGCAATTTCAGATACTGGAAATAAATCGTATGGGTGATTGGGTATCTTTTGTAACGCAGAAATAACCTCACCTTTACATTGATAAAAAGGCCCTTGGTCACTTGTTATTTCCCCTTTAAAGGATACAGATGAAAAAGCAAAACATCATCAGGAAGCTTTGAGGGGCGAAGGCGCGGTGGTCAGAGGGCCTTTTGTGCAATAATGGAACGATTGATGTAGCGATAGAATGGATATTGGGTGAATATTGAGGGGCTAATAGGCTGTGTTAGATTGAATTTAATGGTCTGGCATGATATAATTTGCATATCAAGCTGATGGAAACTGCCGGGAAAAATATGCGGCGGTTTGGGTGTTTGGAAACCAGAATAGGAAATAATTTCAGGATTGTCTTGAACGTATGTTCTTTATGAGATATAATATAAGTTATAGGAAGATACTTTTTAACTTCCGATGAAGAGGCGCTGCCCTTGCGCCGTGCATTGTGATTACAGGAACTTTGTTCCTATAATATAATTTATCAGAAGTTATACTTTAACTTCTGATGAAAGGCGCCGTACTTGCGCCGCGCATCCCGATTACAGGAACATGAATTTCGTTCCTGCAATATAAGTTAGATAATTAAGGAGCAGTCATGCATCGTTTTTATGTAAAGAAGGAACAGATTGCAGATAGTATTGTTACGATTACCGGTCCGGATGTTAACCATATTCGTAATGTTCTCCGTATGAAAACCGGTGACGAAATAATAATTTGTAATGGACAAGGAAAAGATTGTTATTGTATAATTGATAAGGTATCTGAGCGCCAGGTGATTGCCTCGGTGCAATCAGCGAAGGATACCGGTACGGAATTAAAGACAAGGATTACTCTGTTTCAGGGGCTGCCCAAGCAGGATAAGATGGAGCTCATTATTCAGAAGGCAGTTGAGCTGGGGGTCCATGAGGTAGTGCCGGTGATGACCAAACGGGTAATCGTGAAATTAGATGATAAGAAGAAGGAAGAGAAGAAGCTGGAACGATGGCAGGCAATCGCCGAAGGTGCTGCAAAGCAATCCGGGCGAGGGATCATACCGACCGTCAAACCGGTTCAAACCTATGCCCAGGCATTGGAATACGCGAGGACTATGGATTGTAACCTCATTCCCTATGAGAATGCAAAAGGGGTACAATATACCAAAGAGATAATAAACAACCTGTCTGAATATCGCACCATCGGAGTATTCATCGGACCGGAAGGCGGCTTTGAAACGCCGGAGGTGGAGTGTGCCTCTGCCCAGGGCATACATCCGATTACGCTGGGCAGACGAATCTTACGGACGGAGACGGCCGGAATTGCGGTACTATCCATGCTGATGCTGGCGTTGGAGGAAGATTGAAGAACCCCTGTTTTCAACCTCGGTTGAGAAAAGGGATCTTTGATCTCAAAGGAATGGTTTTTAGGAGGTAAGTAATTAATGGAGATACAACTTTGGAGAGAAATACTTGACCCTTATGCCCTGGCTGTTGATGAGCTAGTCACTAAATTCAATCATATTATTGATGAATACAAGCATGTCGGTGCGTATTCACCCATAGAACAGGTGACGGGCCGTGTTAAAACCATATCAAGCATTTTGGAGAAAGCGCAGAAGAAGAATTTTGACCTGGCACAGTTTGAAGAAAAGATCGATGATATCGCCGGAATTCGTATTATTTGTCAATTCGTTGAAGATATCTATAAGGTTGTGGATATTATTAAGAAGAGATCCGATATGAAGATTAAGAACGAGAAGGATTACATCAATCAAATGAAAAAGAGCGGTTATCGCTCCTATCATTTGATTGTCAATTATGATGTGGAGACCCTGAAAGGGAAGAAGGAGCTTCAGGTGGAGATACAGATCCGCACATTGGCGATGAATTTTTGGGCGACAATTGAGCATTCCCTTCAATACAAATATAAGCAGAATATGCCGGAGCATGTGCGGGAACGCCTGACCTCGGCGGCAGAAGCAATATTGATCCTTGACAGGGAGATGTCGGTGGTCCGGGACGAGATTATGGATGCACAGAATTCCTTCACAATTAAGGCCAACATTGTGGCAGATATTCTTACCAATATACAGAACCTGTATAAGGTGGCAAATAAACAGGAGGTAATTTCTATTCAGGATGAATTTTTCCGTATCTATCAGAACGGAGATCAGGAGGAGCTGACCCGGTTCAGCAAGGAGCTGGATATGATATCCGCCCGCTACCGCGCACAGAGCCTGAGATAACACAGTAAAGAAAGGCAGAGAAAATGAATCTACCGAAATCCTTTGAGGACAGGATGAGAAAGCTTTTGGGGGAGGAGTATGAGGAATATCTGGCATGCTATGCAAAACCGCATTATGGCGGAGTGCGTGTCAATACACTGAAGACAGGCCCGGAAGAATTTGAACATATCTGTCCTTTTGAATTAAAGCGAATCCCCTGGGTGACTAACGGATATTATTATAATACCCAGGAACAGCCGGCCAAGCATCCCTTCTATTATGGGGGAGTATACTATATCCAGGAACCCAGTGCAATGACACCGGCCAGCTTGCTGCCGGTGGAACCCGGAGACAGGGTGTTGGATATCTGTGCGGCACCCGGAGGGAAGAGCACGGAGCTGGGAGCCCGGCTGGAAGGCAAGGGAGTTCTGGTATCCAATGATATCAGCAATTCCAGAGCGAAGGCCTTGTTAAAGAATATTGAGCTTTTTGGTATCCGCAATGCTCTGATACTATCGGAAGCACCGAACAGGCTCGCGGAGTATTTTGATGGATATTTTGATAAGATATTAATTGATGCCCCCTGTTCAGGAGAGGGGATGTTTCGTAAAAGTCCTGCAATCATAAAGAATTGGGAGCAGTATGGGGTAGAGTATTATAATAAGCTGCAGAAGGAAATCATACTGTTTGCGGCAAGAATGCTCAAGCCCGGAGGATATATGCTTTATTCCACCTGCACTTTTTCACCGGAGGAGAATGAGGGAACCATTGCCTACCTGATGGAGCAACGCCCTGAATTCCATGTGGTACCGGTAATTAAGGAGGAGGGAAGACCTCAGAAAGATGGAAGAAGCTATGAAGGCTTTGGTCATGGAAAACCGGAATGGCTCAAGGAACTGGCCAATCCCCCGCAGTTGAGCGCTGAGAGGGAGCAGGAGCTGGTTCATGGTATCCGGTTGTGGCCCCATAAACTGGATGGAGAAGGACATTTCGTGATTCTGCTTCATAAGAGTGAAGAAGCTGTGGCAGGGAAGGACAAAGAGGTATATCCGGGAGATAATTCCCCGGCCGGACGAACCGGAAGCAGCCGGATTGCGGCAGCACGGCAGAAGCAGCCGGGCGTAAACCAGGGAACGCTATCGGAAGAGGCCCGAACCTTCCTTCGCAGTATCAAAATTCCAATCAGGGAAGAGCTTTTGCATGTCCATGAGGAGCGAGTATATCTGCTGCCGGAAGGGCTGCCGGATCTGAGGGGGCTTCGCATTCTTAGGCAGGGTCTGTTGCTGGGAGAGATGAAGAAGCAGCGCTTTGAACCCTCCCAGGCGCTGGCCAGCGCTCTTACGGTAAAGGATTATGATAAAATTCTTAAGCTAAGCATAGAAGATCCAAATGTGATTCGTTATCTTAAGTGTGAATCCATTGAGATCGGGGAAGAACTGGAGGATGGCTGGTATCTGGTATGCGTGGAGGAGTTTCCTCTGGGCTGGTTGAAAGCAGCTAAGGGCAGTTATAAGAATAAATACCTTCCCGGCTGGAGATGGGTATAAATAAAGAGCCCAAAACAGCTTTTGTGTTTACAGCGAACAACAAACAGCCCTTATGTTACAACGGGCAGTCACACTATGACAACCACCGCAGCAAGGCGCTTGTTTTATATAGGTAGATGGAGAGTAAAGATGGCAGAACAGTTGCGTTTGGATAAGTATCTGGCCGATATGGGTATTGGGACCAGAAGTGAGATTAAGACATGGATACGCAAGGGCAGAGTGAAAATAAATCAGGATGTCTGCAATAAGCCCGAGAAAAAAGTAGATACTAAAACGGACCGGGTGATTTTTGATGATGCAGAGGTGGGCTATGTTAAATATCAATACATTATGCTTCATAAGCCTGCCGGAGTGGTGTCGGCAACCAACGACTCCCGAAGTACCACGGTTCTTGATCTGATACAGAATAAAAAATGCAAGGATTTATTTCCGGTAGGAAGACTGGACAAGGATACGGAAGGTCTGCTCCTGATTAGCAATGACGGTGAGCTGGCTCATCAGCTTCTATCTCCCAAAAAGCATGTGGATAAGGTATACTATGCGAAGGTACTGGGAAGAGTTACGGAGGAGGATCGGAAGATATTCCTGGAGGGCGTGGATATTAAGGATGAAGAATTAACCCTGCCGGCCAGGCTTACAATACTCACTTCCGATGAAATATCCGAGATTCAGCTGACAATTCAGGAAGGAAGATATCATCAGGTAAAGAGGATGTTTGAAGCGGTTGGAAAGGAAGTAATCTATCTGAAGCGTCTTTCCATGGGAAGCCTGAAGTTGGATCAAAGCCTGGAGCCCGGGGAATACCGGGAATTAACAGAGGATGAATTAGAACAGTTAAGGAGACAGCAAAGATAAACTGCTAAACAGAAGAATGGAGATAATTATGTTAAAGGATATAGATGCAGTAATATTTGATTTGGACGGGACTCTGGTGGATTCCATGTGGATGTGGGAAAGTATTGATATCCAGTACCTGGCCCGCTTTGGAATCGATATGCCCTTGGACTTGCAAGAGTGCATTGAAGGAATGAGCTTTTCTGAAACCGCGGTATATTTTAAAGAGCATTTTCAGCTTTCCGAAACTGTGGAGCAGATCAAGCAGGATTGGAACGAGATGGCCTGGGAGAAATACCGGAATGAAGTTCCTGTAAAAGAAGGGGTTATGGAATTTTTGCAGCATCTGAAGAAGGAAGGGATACCGGCAGGCATTGCTACCAGCAATTCCAGGGAGCTGGCGGAGTTGATTATAAAAAAGCATAATATGGAGGAATATTTTACCTCCATTCGTACTTCCTGTGAGGTTGCCAAGGGTAAACCCTCTCCGGATATCTATCTTCTGGTAGCGGAGGATCTAAAGGCAGAGCCCGGACGCTGCCTGGTGTTTGAAGATGTACTGCAGGGGATCATGGCAGGGAAGAATGCCGGTATGAAGGTTTGTGCGGTATATGACGAGTACTCTGCCAAGGACCGGGAGGTCAAGGTTGAACTGTCGGATTATTATGTCCACTCGATTGCGGAGATTCTACAACTATAGAATGAATGAAAACTACTGTCGGTTAAAGCCGGGGAGGAATTGCGGTGAAGCAGTTTTATGTACAGCAGAATGAAGCAGGACAGCGGTTGGACAAGCTGCTGGTGAAGATATTGAACAAGGCGCCGGGGAGCTTTATCTACAAGATGCTTCGCAAGAAGAATATTACCCTGAACGGGAAAAAGGCAGATGGTTCCGAGAAGCTTGAGGTAAAGGATGAGATTAAGCTGTTTCTGTCCGATGAGACCTTTGATTCTTTCCGGGAGGAAAGCGAGACTACAATTGTAGAACATGAATTGGATATTCTTTATGAAGATAAGCATATCTTACTTTTGAATAAACCGGTGGGGATTCTGTCGCAGAAGGCGGAGAAGGAAGATATCTCCATGGTTGAATATATTATTTCCTATCTTATATCCAGCAATCAGTTGACAAAGGAGCAGATGGTCAGCTTCAAACCCGCCCTTTGCAACCGGTTGGACCGGAATACCGGCGGAATACTCATTGCAGGAAAATCCCTGGTGGGACTGCAGGAGATGGCCAGGCTATTAAAGGACCGTTCCCTGGGCAAGTATTATCTGTGCATTGTGAAGGGGAAGGTAGGGAAAAAGGAGAGAATTGAGGGCTACTTAAGCAAGGATGAAAGAAAGAACCAGGTAATGGTCTTATCCCATCCCTCCGAGAATGCGGAGTATATTTGTACCGAATATGAACCTGTTGCATATTCAGAGAATAAGTACACTTTGCTCCGGGTTAAGCTGGTTACCGGCAAATCCCATCAAATCCGCGCCCATCTGTCCAGTATGGGGCATCCGATTCTGGGAGATTACAAATACGGAGATCAAAAAACCAATCATTTCTTTAAAATAAATTACGGACTTTCCAGCCAATTATTGCATTCCTATCAGATGATATTCCCTGAGATGGAAGGAGAATTATCCTATCTCTCAGGAAGAGTCTTTACAGCTGGAGTGCCGGAGCAGTTTGAAAGGATTCGAAAGGATTTATTTGAAGACGGCGATAGTACGGCAAAGTTTGAAAATGACAGCACGATAAAGGGGGAGTAGGGATGCCGTCATGGAACTCCAGAGGATTAAGAGGTTCTTTATTAGAGGAGGTAATTAATTTTACCAACACCAGGTACCGGGAGAAGGGACTGGCATTGATTCAGAAGGTGCCCACCCCCATTACCCCGATTAATATTGACAAGGAAAACAGGCATATCACTCTGGCGTATTTTGAGCAGAAGAGTACGGTTGACTATATCGGAGTGGTGCAGGGAATCCCGGTTTGCTTTGATGCGAAGGAATGCGCTGTTGATACCTTTAGCATGAACAATGTACATGAGCATCAGATTGCTTTTATGAAGGAATTCGAAGAGCAGGAGGGAATCGCATTTTTGCTGATCTACTTTAAGAAAAGGGATGTATATCATTATCTGACCTTCGAACGGCTCTATGAGTTCTGGGAGCGGGCGCATCAGGGGGGAAGAAAGAGCTTCCGGTATGACGAGCTGGAGGATGGATATCAGATTTCCCTGCAAAGCGGTGCCTGTATTCACTATCTTCCTCTGCTTCAAAAGGACCTGGAACGGCGGGAGAATACATAAGAATTTTCTGCAATATTAAGTTGACATCCTCGGGATTATAAATTATAATGTAAAAACATATTAGTATGGTAGCGAATTATCACGTTACCATACTAAAGTAGTATATGGGATACTTTACAGGAATCAATACTGGAAGCATGGTATAATGGAAGGAAGGCCGGGTGCTGATTATGAAGGACAAATTACTCCATACACCGGAGGGAGTCAGAGATATCTATAATTCGGAATGCGCAACAAAGTTGATGCTGCAAAGCAAACTTCATCAAGTGTTGGAGCATTATGGCTTCCGGGATATTCAGACTCCCAGCTTTGAATTTTTTGATATATTTAATCAGGAGAGGGGAACCGTATCCTCCAAGGAAATGTATAAATTTTTTGACAGGGATGGTAATACTCTGGTGCTTCGTCCGGATATTACCCCTTCCATTGCCCGCTGCGTGGCAAAATATTATAAAGAGGAAACTATGCCCATCCGGCTATGCTATATCGGCAATACCTTTATCAACAATTCCAGCTATCAGGGAAAGCTGAAGGAAGCGACCCAGCTGGGAGCGGAGCTTATGAATGATGACAGCATTGAAGCCGATGCGGAGCTTCTGGCACTGACTGTAGAATGTCTTTTGCAGTCAGGACTGAAGGAGTTTCAATTAGAAATCGGATATGCCGATTTCTTTCGTGCTCTGATAGAGGAAGCCGGCATAACCTCAGAGGAGGATATAACCCAGCTTCGTATCCTGATTTCCAAGAAAAACATATTTGGTGTCGAGGAAATCATTAAGGCATGGGACATGAGCGAGGAATGCAGGATGATTTTTCAGAAGCTTCCGGAGCTGTTCGGAGGGCTTGATATTCTGTCCCATGCAGTTGAAATAACCTCCAATCCCCGTGCAAGGAAAGCGATCCGGCGGTTGGAGAAGATCTATGAGATTATGTCAGAATACGGCTATGAAAGATACATCTCCTTTGATCTGGGAATGCTCAGTCAATATGATTATTATACCGGAATAATATTTAAGGCGTATACGTATGGCACCGGTGATGCGGTAGCAACCGGCGGAAGATATGATAATCTGGTGATTCAATTTGGTAAGGAAGCCCCAGCCATTGGACTCGCCATTGTAATTGACCAATTGATGCTGGCTCTCACCAGGCAGAAACTCCTTCCAAAGCAGGAGGCGCAGGATACCCTGATCCTGTTTGAGCAAAGCTATCGCAGGCAGGCGATTGCTCTGGCAAAGCATTTTCGCAGTGATGGTATCAATGCAATTCTACAGATGTCGAATAAAGGCATTTCTTCTGAACAATATAAAACTTATGCACAGGGAATGAATATCGGAGGGATCTTATTCTTGGATAACCCCAAGGAGATCAAGGTTATGGATATTAATTCAGGAACGCTGCAGACCGCCTCAATGGAAGAATTTTTACAATAGGTAGAAGAAGAGAAATGAAGTGGAAGCAAGGCGGAAGTTAGGCAGAAGGCAGCGATGCGGATATGGGATAGGCCGATACAATCCGTTAGGAGAAAGGAAGATTTTGATGAGATATATTACAATTGCTCTGGCAAAGGGCCGGCTGGCATTAAATACGCTGGAGATACTTGAAAGAATCGGTATTTCCTGTGACGAGATCAAGGATAAATCCTCCAGAAAACTGATCTTTACCAATGAAGAGCTGAAGCTGAAATTCTTCCTGGCTAAGGCCAGTGATGTTCCTACATATGTAGAATACGGGGCAGCTGACATCGGTGTGGTTGGAAAGGATACAATCCTGGAGGAAGGGCGCAAAATGTATGAAGTGGTCGATCTTGGACTGGGCAAATGCAGGATGTGCGTGGCCGGTCCAGCCTCGGCAGGAGAGCTGCTGCAGCATGGAGAGCTGATCAGGGTGGCGACCAAATACCCGAATATTGCCAAGGATTATTTCTATAATAAGAAGCATCAGACCGTAGAGATCATTAAGCTGAACGGGTCCATTGAGTTGGCTCCCATCGTCGGATTATCCGAGGTTATTGTAGATATTGTTGAAACCGGCTCCACACTTCGGGAGAACGGACTTGCTGTGTTGGAGGAAATCTGCAGTTTGTCTGCCCGCATGGTGGTTAACGAAGTAAGCATGAAGATGGAGCATGAGAGAATAACAAAGATCATTAGGGATTTGAAAGCAGTCATATCGAAGGAAGGGGACAGAGCATGAGAATAATTGAACTGAATGCGGATACCAGGAAAAATATATTGGAGGATCTGTTAAAAAGAAGCCCCAACCAGTATGACCAGTACGCCGGTGCGGTAGCGGACATCCTGAAGGAGGTCAGAACCAGAAAGGATGAAGCCTTATTTGAGTACACAAAAAGGTTTGATGGGGCTGAGATCACAGGGGACAATATCCGCGTCACGGAGGAAGAGATTGATGAGGCCTATACCAGGGTTGATCCGGCGACCGTTGAGATTATCCGTAAGGCCATTAAAAATATTGAAAGTTATCACAGCAAACAGAAGCAGTACAGTTGGTTTGATACTACGGAGAATGGAACCATCCTGGGACAGAAGGTGACTCCCATCGCTGCCGCGGGAGTATATGTGCCCGGAGGAAAGGCGGCATATCCGTCCTCCGTGCTTATGAATGTGATCCCGGCAAAGGTTGCAGGTGTTACCAGAATTGCCATGACTACTCCGCCGGACCGGGAGGGCAGGATATATCCGGGAACCCTGGTAGCCGCCAGAGAAGCCGGAGTTACTGAAATCTACAAGGCAGGAGGAGCCCAGGCAATCGCTGCTCTGGCCTACGGTACGGAAAGTATTCCAAAAGTGGATAAGATTGTCGGTCCCGGCAATATCTATGTAGCTTTGGCCAAAAAAGCGGTCTACGGGCATGTCAGCATTGACTCCATTGCGGGACCCAGCGAGATTCTGGTATTGGCTGATGAGACTGCCAATCCCAGATATGTTGCGGCTGATTTGCTGTCCCAGGCGGAGCATGATGAATTGGCTTCCGCTATTTTGATTACCACAAGCAGAGAGCTGGCGCAGAAAGTATCCCAGGAGGTTGACGGATTTGTCCGGGAGCTCTCCAGGAGCGGGATTATCCGCAGTTCCCTGGATAATTACGGATACCTTATGGTGGCGGATACCATGGAGGATGCCATTGATGCGGCAAATGAGATTGCCAGCGAGCATCTGGAGATTATGACAAAGGATGCGTTTATGGTTATGACGAAGATTAAGAACGCAGGGGCAATCTTCATTGGAGAATATTCCAGCGAGCCCTTGGGAGATTATATGGCCGGACCCAATCATGTCCTGCCTACCAATGGTACGGCAAAATTCTTCTCACCCTTAGGAGTAGATGATTTCGTTAAGAAATCAAGTATTATTTCATATTCCAGAGAGGCTCTGGAACCGATTTATCAAGACATCGTGGCCTTTGCCAATTCCGAAAGCCTGACCGCCCATGCCAACTCCATCGCGGTGCGTTTTGAATAGATTAAAAGCCCTGTTATTCAGCGTCTTACCGCGAAAAGAAGGTTTGACATTTATGACGCTTATAGTATAATGGGAGCGTAGTGGAACATAGTGCGAGAAAGGCACTCGCACAACAAGCTTGCTTGTATAATAATTATTTACAGAAGGTGGGGGAAAGGCGGATGGATATCCGAAGTGCAGAGATAAACCGCGTGACAAGAGAGACCGATATCAGTATGGAATTTGCTGTGGATGGAAGCGGGAAAGCTCAGATCGAGACAGGCATTGGTTTCTTCAATCATATGCTTGACAGCTTCGCAAGGCATGGCTTCTTTGATCTGAAGCTGGCAGTAAAAGGTGATTTATATGTGGACTCGCACCATACAGTTGAGGATACCGGTATTGTACTGGGACAGGCCATTAAAAAAGCGCTGGGGAGTAAACAGGGAATAAAGCGTTATGGCTCCTGTATCTTGCCGATGGATGAAACCCTGGTGCTCTGTGCCATCGATTTGTCAGGCCGCCCCTATCTGTCCTATGATTTAGAATTTACGGTGGATAAGGTAGGATATATGGAAACCGAGCTTGTGAAAGAGTTTTTTTATGCTGTCTCATACTCTGCCGGCATGAATTTACATATCAAAATGCTTAACGGCGGGAATAACCATCATGTGATTGAAGCAGCCTTCAAGGCTTTTGCAAAGGCGTTGGATGAAGCCTGCGGCTTCGATGAACGGATTAGCGGTGTCTTATCAGCCAAAGGTTCCATCGAATAAGCAACCAAAATCTACAGATACTGGAAAGGGCATGGTCACAAATATGAAATTATTTCCTGCGATTGATATAAAGAATGGACAATGCGTCAGATTAAGACAGGGTAGTTTTCAGGATATACTGGTATATTCTGACGTACCCTTAAAAATAGCAAAACAATGGGAAGCTGCAGGGGCTTCCTTTATCCATATTGTGGATCTTGACGGAGCGTTGGTCGGTCATTCGGTGAATGACGAGGTGATAAAGAGTATTGTCTCGGAGGTTAAGGTGCCGATTCAGGTGGGCGGAGGAATCCGGACTATTAAGGATATCGAGAATAAGCTGGCACTGGGGACCACGAGGGTAATCATCGGAACCAAAGCGGTCAAGGATCCGGCCTTTATCAAGGAAGCAGTCACTACCTTCGGAGCAGAAAGAATTGTCATCGGCATTGATGCCAAGGATGGCATGGTTGCCATTGAAGGCTGGGAAAAAGTCAGCAATTACCAGGCGGTAGCCTTAGCGATGGAAATGAAGAAATACGGCGTTAAGACCATTGTGTATACGGATATTGCCAAGGACGGCATGCTCCAGGGACCGAATATCGCCCATACCAGGGAGATGGCTCAGGCAACAGGATTAGATATCATTGCATCCGGCGGCGTATCCTCTCTGAAGGATTTGGAGATGCTGGAGGAAATCAATATCTATGGGGCTATTGTAGGGAAAGCGTTATATGAGAATCGGATTGATCTGAAGAAAGCAGTCAATCTTTTTGAAAAGAAGCAGTCTCTGTAGGATGGAAGAACAGTAAACAAGAAGTAGCAGCAAATAAAGAATAGAAGCAAATAAGAAATGGCAGATAAACCAATAGAAATAAATGTGTAGCCGCAAGGTAGAAAGGGTATGAGGCCATGAGAAGAAAAACATTATATTTGATTGCAATTATAATGGTACTTCTATATATCGTTATTAACAGATGGATTATGCCTATAAATAATACAATATCAATGATTTGGATCATTGTTGCAGGCTGCTTTTTTGTTCTATCATTTTTCTGTAGCAAGTAATGCAAACCTCATTAGAACAAAGAAATGACAATGAGACATGCGGTGGCTATTCAGAGCAGGTCGATGGCTGTCCGGAGAGGCAATGATAATTAGCAAAGCGACGATACAATTACGACAAATCTTCCAGGAGGTATCTGTAAAAATGTCTTACAAAAAAATTATCCCCTACATCAATGCGGAAAATGAAGTTCCGGCCAATGTCTGTAAACTGGCAAGGGAATACTCTTCGGGAGGAGCGGACGGACTGCTGATTTATAACTATTCGAAGAACGAGAAAACCAGGGAAGAATTTTTTGCATTGGCGAAGGAGTTGTCAAAGGAAATTGATATTCCTTTTATCCTGGGGTGTTATGTCCAGCGCTTGGAAGATGTTAAGAAAGCGATCTATACAGGTGCCGAAGCGGTACAGATGAAGTATACTCTTTTGAATGATAAGGAATTATTAAAAGAGGCGGCCGGGCGTTTTGGCGCTCAGAAGCTTATCGTAGAGCTGGATATGATGGATTGCAAGGATGCGGATGGTACGGACTTTTTTCATGCTCTGGCAGAAGATGGGGTTGGCACAGTGCTGGTGAAGCATGTGGCCTTATCGGAGAATACCAGGGCTAAAATCGAGGGATCACCGCTTCCGGTGATTATCCGTGACAGTCTGATCCGCAACGATATCAGCAGCCTGCTCGGTATTTCCAATGTGGTTGCCGTGTCCACTAATTTTTATGAAAACAAGGACATCATGAAAGCAAAGCAGGCATTGAAGTTTGAGGGGATTGCGGTGAACACCCTGGAAAGCAAGGTGTCCTTTTCCGAGTTCAAGAAAAATGCCGATGGACTGGTACCGGTAATTGTACAGGATTATCGCTCCAACGAGGTATTAATGCTGGCGTACATGAATGAGGAAGCATATCAAAGAACCATTACGACGGGACGGATGACTTATTATTCAAGAAGCAGGCAGGAGCTTTGGCTCAAGGGTGAAACCTCGGGGCATTACCAGTATGTGAAGGAGCTGTCTCTGGATTGTGACAAGGATACGATCCTGGCAAAGGTATTGCAAATCGGCGCCGCCTGCCACACCGGCAGCGATAGCTGCTTCTTCACCGAATTGCTGAAGAAGGATTATAAGGATATGGATCCCCTTCATGTGTTCCAGGAGGTTTACGATGTGATACAGGAACGCAGGAAGAATCCGAAGGAAGGCTCCTATACGAATTATCTTTTTGATAAGGGACTGGATAAGATACTGAAAAAATGCGGAGAAGAGTCGGCCGAAATAATTATTGCCGCCAAGAACCCGGGTTCCCAGGAGCTGCGGTATGAGATAGCGGATTATCTATATCATTTGATGGTCCTGATGGCAGAATGTAGTTTAGACTGGAATGATATCACAACAGAACTGGCTCATCGAAAATAGTGATTGAATTATTATATAAATTATTTTATACTAAAAGCTGCCGGTAATACCGGCTCCTTTGCATGGGATCGATGATGTACATTGCATTATCACCTGGGAGCGCATGACGGGACCGGTATTTTACGTTGAATTGAGAATTTTATGATACCTACAATACAGGAGGCAAGAAACGTGCAAACATATGGAGTAAACGAACTGAGAAAAATGTTCCTGGAATTTTTCGAAAGCAAGGGGCATCTGGTGCTTAACAGCTTTCCTTTAATTCCTCATAATGATAACAGCTTGCTGCTTATCAATTCAGGTATGGCTCCTTTAAAGCCATATTTCACCGGACAGGAGATCCCGCCGAGAAAGCGTGTTGCTACCTGCCAGAAGTGTATTCGTACCGGTGATATCGAGAATGTTGGAAAGACGGCAAGGCATGGTACCTTCTTTGAGATGCTGGGCAATTTCTCCTTCGGAGATTATTTCAAGCATGAGGCGATTGCCTGGTCCTGGGAATTCCTGACGAAAGTGGTTGGCCTGGAAGCGGACCGTCTCTATCCTTCCGTATATGAGAAGGATGATGAGGCCTTTGAGATATGGAATAAGGAAATCGGAATTCCCCCGGAGAAAATCTTCCGTTTTGGCAAGGAAGATAATTTCTGGGAGCATGGTGCCGGTCCCTGCGGCCCCTGTTCTGAGATTTATTATGACCGGGGCATAAAGTACGGCTGCGGAGATGAAAATTGTACGGTGGGCTGCGAGTGTGACCGCTTTATCGAGGTGTGGAATAATGTATTTACCCAGTTTAACGGGGACGGCAACGGCAATTACGAAGAACTGGAGAATAAGAATATAGATACCGGAATGGGACTGGAGCGTCTGGCTGCCGTTGTTCAGGATGTCAGCTCCATCTTTGATATCGATACCATGAAGGCCATCCGTGACAAGGTATGTGAGATGGCTCATGTCCAGTACCAGACCGATGCAAAGAAGGATGTATCCATTCGCAAGATTACGGACCACATCCGTTCTACAACCTTCATGGCTTCCGACGGTGTAATCCCCTCTAATGAGGGCAGGGGTTATGTACTGCGCCGTCTTCTGCGCGGCGCTGCACGCCATGGCAGACTGCTTGGCATTGAAGGCGATTTCATGGCCAAACTGGCTAAGGTTGTGATAGAGGAGCACAAGGACGGCTATCCTGAATTAGAGGAGAAGAAAGAATATATCATGAAGCTTCTCACAATTGAAGAAGAGAAGTTTAATAAAACCATAGACCAGGGTCTCAGCATCCTTGGGGAGATGGAAAAGGAACTGGAGAAGAAGCAGACTAAAGTGCTGTCCGGCGAAGATGTATTCAAATTGTATGATACCTACGGCTTCCCCCTGGATCTTACCAAGGAGATACTGGAAGAGAAGGGTTATGCGGTGGACGAAAAAGGCTTTCGTGCTGCAATGGAGGTACAACGGGTCACGGCCCGCAGTGCCCGGGGCACTACAAACTACATGGGAGCGGAAGAGACAGTATACCAGCAGCTGGATGCGTCCCTTACTTCTGAGTTTGTAGGATACGAACATCTTACTTATTCCTCGCAGATCATCGCTCTGACAACGGAAACCGAATTAGCCAAGGAGCTGCTGGCAGGACAGAGAGGAACAATTCTGGTTAAAGAAACGCCTTTCTATGCCACCGGCGGCGGACAAGCTGCGGATACCGGTGT
This sequence comes from Bacillota bacterium, assembly GCA_023423045.1. Lineage (GTDB taxonomy): Bacteria > Bacillota > Clostridia > Lachnospirales > Lachnospiraceae > Mobilitalea. The sequence continues at coordinate 16,542 of JAFAGA010000012.1, forward strand.
AATTCGTATCGTAGAAAAGCTTAACCATTCTGCGGAAGCTGACATTACGGAGGGTATCCTTGCGGAATTCGAGGTTGAGGATACGATTAAACTCCCCGGCGGTAAGATAGGACATGTGGGAACGGTTACAAAGGGTATCTTTAAACTGGATGATCAGGTGAGCCTGGAGGTAAATACAGTACAGAGGGCAGCAACTGCAAAGAACCACAGCGCTACCCATCTGCTGCAGAAGGCCCTCCGTATCGTGCTGGGATCTCATGTAGAGCAGGCCGGTTCCATGGTAAGCGAGGACCGTCTCCGGTTTGACTTCACTCATTTTTCGGCCCTGTCCGCGGAAGAGATCAGCCGGGTAGAGGAGCTTGTGAATGAGCAGATTGCCGGCGCACTGCCGGTAGCAACAAGAATTATGAATATTGAGGATGCGAAGAAGGAAGGTGCAATGGCATTATTCGGTGAGAAGTATGCCAGTGATGTCCGCGTCGTATCCATGGGAGATTACAGCCTGGAGCTGTGCGGCGGTACCCATGTAGGTAATACCGGTGTAATTACGGTATTCAAGATTTTATCTGAGACAGGCATTGCAGCCGGAGTGAGAAGAATCGAAGCATTGACCGGCAATGGAGTATTTAATTATTACAAAGAGCTGGAGAAGGAGCTTAACGCAGCCGCCAGGGCAGCCAGGACGGAGCCTTCCCAGTTAACTAATAAAATTGAGAATTATCTCGAAGAAATCAAGGCACTAAAATCAGAAAATGAGAAATTAAAGAGCAAGCTTGCAGGCAGTTCCCTGGGGGATGTTATGAACCAGGTGGCAGACGTCAAGGGAGTGAAGCTTCTGGCGGTGAAGCTGGCGGATGTGGATATGAACGAACTTCGTAATTTGGGCGATCAGCTGAAGGAGAAGCTGGGCGAGGGTGTTATCCTCCTTGCATCTGCAACTGCTCTGGATAAGGTGAATCTGCTTGCCATGGCTACGGATGGTGCGATGTCCAAGGGAGCCCATGCCGGTAACCTGATTAAGGAGCTTGCGGCTCTTGTCGGCGGAGGCGGCGGCGGAAGGCCGAACATGGCACAGGCAGGCGGCAAAAACGCGGCTGGAATAGATGCTGTGATTTTGGCTGCACAGGAAGCGTTGGGCAAACAGATAAAATAAAATCAATGATTGAAGCTTCATGAATTATTAGGAATAAAGTATAAAAATTAACTGCCCCCTGTTCCTGACCGGACCGGTGGGCAGTTAATCTGTAAATCTATCAGCTGTTATTAATTATTCCAGTTCCAGTGTATGAAATAAACCAAACCAAAAAATCAATAATAATATTTCACCTTTTCCCAGGGCATATATTTTAAATAACGGGGTATTTGGAATATACATGGTTAACATACATAGGGCTAATAGTAAATATGAAAAATTTACTTTTCTTTTAACAGGGTCTTTTTTTATCTTAATTTTGCTGAATGAAAAGATAGCCATGAGTAGAAGGGTCCAAAGAACGGACCAAATATTATTAGGTAAGAAATCATACTTTTGAGAATAATTTTTTTGTATAAAAGTATAAGTAAAGTAATAAATTGCTATGAATAAAATTAAAATTAATGATATTACTACATGTTTGCTTTTTTTCATATGGTTTCCCTTTAAATTAAATTTTTTATAGTGGAGTTTACATACTAAGATTCCTTTAAAAATAGAATTTTTTAAAGGAATCTTAGTGTTCTTACTATTTAAATAAGTGTTTACAAGCTTACATTATATGTATAAGTATAAGTGGTAGATCCACGTTTATAGGTAATTGTACAAGTCGTTCCTCCACCTGAAGCATCAGTCAAGTTTACATACCAATCAAAGTTTGTATCTGCGGAATATCTTGTATTGCTAACTGGATTATTAATTGTGAAGTATGAGGTAACATAATCAATTGTTGGTGATCCACTATTTTTATACCCAATACCATTTTGCACAGCTTCTAAACGTAAATTCGTAAAAGTGAACGAACTATCTAATAATACTGGTTTTACATAATAATTTGTAATTTTATAACTAGATGTTGTCCCATTATCAAATGAACGCTTGTCATAATTAAAACCTTCAATTAATTGGAAGGTGTAGGATCCACTTGTATAGGTTTCTTCTTTACTTCCAGTGGATAAAACGGATACAAGTGATGTGGAGGAAAAGTTCTCCACTACCTCTCCATTATAGAACACTTCTTTATCCAATTTCCTTATGATATTAATTACTTCAATATCTCCATCATCTTGGACATATGATGTCACTCGGGTATATTCATTATTAATGAATATACCATCCTTTGCTTTCTTGAATAATGTTTCATTATCCAATTGCATTTTCGAGTAGTCTTCTTTTAGAACCACCGTACTTCCTGTTTCTAGGGACATTGCAAATACGTAACTATTACACGTAGCTGCTAAGAATGAAACGAATAATATAAAAACTGAGTAGTTTTTTCATTGCATCTACCTCCATATGTTGGTTGGTTTATTTTTACAAAAAGATTGTCTCATTTTATAATTTTTATGTAAATGGGTATTTATGGCTATCATATAGTAAGTGGTATAAATTGGAACTCTGGCTTTGTATCGCTAGTCTTGTTAGTTGCCTCATATGTTCATGGATTAATGTTTTAATAAAGCAGTTCATTGAGGAAGGAAACAAATAATTTGATACGTTAAAACCGAATGAAACGGTCACTCGGTGGAATGAGCCCGCCGGACTACAGAAAAAGGCTGGGATCGATCCTTTAAGTCCAGGAAAATGTCCGCACCCGTGGTGTTGGAATTTGATTTTTCAATTAGCGGTTATAGGATCGGATTATAGTACGGATTATAGTATCACGCAAAAATAGGTTGACGAAATTGAAAAATATGCTATAATCATTTTAGTGCTATTCAAAAAATACCCAAACAGTTGTTTACGCACAATACACAACTGGAGGGAGGTTAGGTGTGAGAATATGTCAAATGTAGTTGTAAAAGACAATGAAACATTAGATAGTGCTCTCCGCAGATTCAAAAGAAACTGCGCGAAGGCAGGTATCCAGCAGGAGATCCGTAAGAGGGAGCATTATGAGAAGCCGAGCGTAAGACGTAAGAAAAAGTCTGAAGCGGCCAGAAAGCGTAAGTATTAATTCGAAAGTCAGTTCCGCTGATTTTCAACGAGAAAAAAGCGAAGCTTTTTTTGAGTTTATATTAAAAATTAATGTAAATTAATGAAAGAGACTTCCAGTAGATATCTGCTGGAAGTTTTTTATAGTCTACTTATTTCGAGAAATTCATATATTATATAAAAGAGTCCGCTTGCGGACTCTTGCGCCGAATGCGGTCGGCATTGCCGGAATAATAGCTTTCGCACGAGTGCGCATCCTGCCCGTGAGGGCAAACGTAAGATTGCTTACGTTTATCGTATGGGACGTAATTACCTATACGATAATAAAAGAGTCCGCTTGCGGACTCTCATGCCGAGTGCAGTCGGCATTGCCGGAAAGCCTGTAAGTGAGGCTAAGGATGCTGAAAGAGTCAGCATTCTTGGGAAAGTCGAAATGAACTCCTGGAGAGATTCACTCTGCCTTTTTCCCGGGATATGTACTGCCGCAGGAGGGCGGCAGAATGGAGGTGCTATGAAGGATCGTCTGAAATCATCCCATAAGCAATTTAAAAAGGATGCA
>JAFAGA010000018.1 GCA_023423045.1 Bacillota bacterium
ACGGTAACCGGTGTGGGCCATTCCCATATCGATATGGGATGGCTGTGGAGATATTCCGCAACCAGGGAGAAGGCTTCCCGAACCTTTTCTACGGTGCTGAATTTGATGAGACTGTTTCCGGAATACCGCTTTATGCATTCTTCCCCCCAATTATATGAGTGGATCAAGGAGGATTATCCTGAAATCTTTGCGCAGGTCAAAGAAAAGATCCGGGAAGGCCAATGGGAAATTACCGGCGGTATGTGGGTGGAGGCCGACACCAATCTTCCCTCCGGTGAATCCCTGGTACGTCAGTTCCTCTATGGAAAACGGTATATCAAGGAGGAATTCGGCAAGGATTCCAGGCTTTTGTGGCTTCCTGACGTATTTGGCTACAGCGCGGCTCTGCCCCAGATTATGAAGAAATCCGATATGGATTATTTTATGACCACAAAGATAAGCTGGAACCAGTTCAATCATTTCCCCTATGACACCTTCCTGTGGCGGGGGATCGACGGAAGCGAGATATTTACCCATTTTATCACTACGCCGGACAACGGCTCCTGGTTCTACACCTATAACGGCCAGATGGAGCCTCAGGAGGTGGCAGGAATTTGGGAAAATTACCGGGATAAGGATAAGAACGACGAGCTTTTGTTAGCCTTTGGCTGGGGGGACGGCGGCGGCGGTCCGACCAAAGAGATGCTGGAGCGTGCCCGTGTAATGAAGAATATACCCGGGATACCAAGAGTGCAGATCGATCACACAGAGAATTATTTCAGACGCATTTATGATGGCATCCCTCAGAAGGAATTGAATGTATGGGAGGGTGAATTGTATTTTGAGATGCACCGGGGAACCTATACCTCTCAGGCATATACAAAGCGTGCAAACCGTAAGGCGGAATTTTTGATGCACGATGTGGAGTTTTTGAGCGTCCTCTCCGATGTGCTGAAGAAGGAGGAAAAGTATCCGGATAAAACCATCAATAAAATGTGGGAGAAGATACTGTTAAATCAATTCCATGATGTGTTGCCGGGCTCCTCCATCCGTCAGGTATATGAGGATTGCCGGGCAATCTATGAAGAAACAGAAGAGCTGGGTACAAAACTTCTGTCCCAGGCAAAGACAAGACTCTGCGGGGAGACAAAAGAAGCGGATGCGGTAGTCGTATTCAATACCTCCGGGTGGGTAAGAGACGATATTGTGCTGCTTCGCTATGCCGGTATGGTTATGCCCGGTACCTCCTTTACGGACGGAAAAGGAGCGGTATTAAATACACAGCAGACAGTGGATGGAATACTTGTCTTTGTGGAAGAGATACCTGCTTACGGCTTTAAGAAGATACTAATTTCCAGTCAGGATAGGGGGACGAAGGCTTCGGATTTGAGGCTGACCACTGACCATCTGGAAAATCGTTATTTCTCCATCGATTTCAATGAAAGAGGGGAAATTGTATCCTTCTATGACAAGTCAAATTGCAGGCAAATCTGCGTCGGAGAGCCGATGAATGTGCTTAAGGCCTTTGAGGATAAGCCGCTTCGCTTTGATGCATGGGATATTGATGTGTTCTATAAGGAAAAACCCTATGGCCCCATGGAATTAATCAGCAGGGAAGTGGTTGAGGAAGGTCCGGTAAGAGGTGTATTGAGGCTGACCTGGAGATTCAATGAATCCGTCATTGCCCAGGATGTTATTATCTATCAGGATAAGGACCGGATTGATTTTAAGACCATGGTATCCTGGAAGGAAAAGCAGGTATTATTAAAGGCCTTCTTCCCGGTGGATATCCATACCAATGAAGCAACCTATGAAATACAGTACGGCAACATCAAACGTCCGACGCATACCAATACGGAATGGGATTTCGCCCGGTTTGAGGTATCTGCCCACAAATGGGTGGATGTATCGGAAGGGGATTATGGCGTTTCCCTGTTGAATGACTGTAAATACGGTCATGACATCCATGATAATGTCATTGGCCTGACCTTAATTAAATCAGCGATTCAACCGGATGAAACAGCAGACCGTTGTGAGCACTGCTTTACCTACTCCATTTATCCGCACAAGGGAAGCTGGCAGGAAAGTATGGTGCAGCAGGAGGCAACCCAGCTGAATATTCCCTTATTATCAAAGCAGACGACTCAGAATAGCAGTAACAGCGATTCCTTTGGCTTCCTTCAAGTAGACTCGGACAATATTGTAATTGACACAATTAAGAAGGCGGAGGATGAAAAGGCGATCGTTGTTCGATTATACGAGTATAAAAACCGTAAAGGGAAACCGGTAACCATGAGCTTTGGGATTCCTGTTACCAGAGTGGTGGAAACAAACCTGATTGAGCGCGAGCTGGAAGAAGTGCCGGTAGAGAATAATGAAATCAAATTTAATATCACAGGCTACGAAGTAAAAACATTTAAATTATATTTTTAATAGATAGAACCTCTTAAACCAAAGGGTTGATGTGCCTGCGACCTAACGTTTGCAGGCGTTGATGAAAGGCATACCGGCTAAGGCTCCCAGCGGTAAAGGCCGTTTGATTTGGATTATTAGATGATGAGATGCTGAAAATCGGCATCATGGAGGGAAAGATGTTAAAGATAAGAGAGATCAGGATGACGTTGTCAATGGAGAACAGTATCGTATCCCTGCCTTATGAGGGAATATCAGAAACTGACTTGGGAAGCATATACCGCTTTTGCGAGGAGGAGAAAAAAATTAATGCGTCGGTAACCCTGGAAGAAATTCAGGGTATCACAGCCGGAACGGTCAGGGTGGAGATTGAGAACCATCCCTTCCGGGAGAGCTTTAATCTGTGCGAGGCATCACCGGTTGAGGTAAGCGTCACATTTGATGAGGTCCCTGACCGTATGTGTGCTGCCTACCAGCATAGGGACTGGTGGAGCCGTCCGGCTTTCATCAGCACCTATGAGGAAATCCCGGAGAGGACGCAGGCGCTCTATCTCAAGGGAAAGGACCGCTTTGGCTTTGTTCTGCCAATCGCAGGGGATAAGACCAAAACCTATGTAACCAAAGGGACGAAGGATACCGTTACCTTTCAATTGACGGCTTATACTCCCGGTATCAACAGCATCAGCGATTACAGCTTTCTTCTGTCGGAGGGGGAGGATTTCTATGAGCTGACCCGGAAGGTAATGGAGGCCGCCTGTGCACTGAAGAAAATTCCTGTCAGGGCGAAAAGGGAATATCCTCCGATGTTCGAATATTTCGGCTGGTGCAGCTGGGACGCCTTCTATACCGACATTACGGAAGAGAAGGTACGAAGCAAAGCAGAAGAATTAAAGGAAAAGAAAATTCCGGTCCGCTGGCTCCTGATGGATGACGGCTGGCTGAGTATCGAAAACCAGTGCCTTGTGGATTTCAAGCCGGATCCCAACAAATTCCCCAACGGCTTTAAAAAGCTGACTCAGGAGATGAAGGAGAATTCCGAGATTGACTGGATTGGCGTATGGCATGCCCTCGGAGGGTACTGGGGCGGGGTTGGAGCTGATTCGGAGCTGGCCCGGAAGGAAAGAGAGCATTTATACCGCACAAAAAACGGAAAGCTCATCCCCCATTACGAACCGGAGAAGGGCTTTGGCTTCTGGAAAAACTGGTATAGCTATCTGAGAGACCAGGGAATAGATTTTGTTAAGGTGGACGGACAGAGTGCGCTGAAGAATTACTATAAGAACAATGAGGAAATCGGCAAGGCGGCAGCCGGAACCCATCAGGCTCTGGAGGGTGCGGTCGGTATGCTGATGAACGGCAATATCATAAACTGCATGGGAATGGCCATGGAGAATGTCCTGAACCGTCCGGCTACTTGCATCTCCAGAAACAGTGATGATTTCGTGCCCGGTGAAGAGCAGGGCTTTCGGGAACACATGCTCCAGAATGCCTATAATGCCTTATATCATGATCATGTCTATGTCTGCGACTGGGATATGTACTGGACCAACCACCCGGATGCGGGAAAGCATGCACTGGTACGTGCCATCAGCGGTGGCCCGGTCTATGTAAGCGACCGGATTGGGGAGACCATTTATGATGAAATCATGCCCTTGGTATACCATGACGGCCGGCTCCTGAGAATGGACCGGTGTGCAAAGCCGACCCTTGATTGTATCTTCGATTCGCCCCTTGCCGGCCGTGCCCTGAAGCTTACCAATACGGTGAACAAAACCGGTGCGATTGCCGCCTTTCATATCAGTGAGCAGAAGGAAAGCATAGCAACACAGGTTTCACCGTCGGAGATTGGCGAGCTGGAAGGAGAAGTGTTCGGAGCTTACAATTATTATGAAAAATCCTTCACAAGGCTGAAGCGTTCAGAATCGCTTCGATTTGAACTGGCAGAGAAGGAATATGCCCTTGTGTTATTAATTCCCATGAGAAATTCGGTGACACCAATCGGGCTCATTAATAAATATATGAGCGCCCATGCGGTGAAGTCTGTGTATGAGGCAGAAGCTTCCGCCGTTATAACTTTGAAGGAAGGCGGAATGTTTGCTTTCTATAAGGAAGAGACGCCGGTAAAGATTGTGGTAAACGGAATCGACCGGACGGACCGGCTGAGGCAAGGGAACGGTTTCTATACCCTGGACTGTTCCGAGCTTCTGGGAGAGGTTGTCTTATCCATCGAATAGAAGGAGAATCAGCGACGGTGCAGAGTGCGCCGTAATGGAGGAAAGGTTGAAAGAAATAGAATATATCAATGAAGGGAGGAACGAGTCCATGCCTGCATTTTCATGGCGTTTTGTGCGGTAAAGTGCATGGACATAATAATGTACGAACAGGAACGAATTCAATTAAAAGAGATCTGTAAGCTGTTATATGAGCATCAGCTGGTAACCGCCAGTGACGGCAATATCAGCATGAGATTGAATGAAAAGCATATTATAATAACCCCATCCAGAAAGAATAAGGGATTGCTGTCGCCGGAGGATATGATTGTGACGGACCTCGACGGGAATGTGGCCGAGGGCAGGGGTAAGGCCTCCTCGGAGTTTTTAATGCACCGGGCGATCTATCAGAACCGGCCGGAGGTCAATGCCATTATCCATACCCATCCGGTCTATGCAACCGCCTTTGCGCTTGCCGGCAAGAATATACCGGATGACCATCTCATTGAAGCCAGGGTGATCCTCGGACCGACTGCTCTTGCGGAATACGGCACGCCGGGAACCCCGGAGATGGCGGAGGTGATCGCGCCTCATATCCGGAAGGTGAACAGCATTCTGCTAAAGAATCATGGGGCGATTACCTACGGTATGGATTTGATTGATGCCTATAACCGGATGGATGTGTTGGAGGCCGTAGCAAAGACAATTATAGTGTCAAAAATGCTCGGTGATCCTGAAGTTATCAGCAAGGAGAATCTTGCGAAATTAAAAGGATAAAAAAAGAGTTTGATTGCAATGCCATCAAAAAGAGGAGAATGCAATGAATATCGTATTGAATTTTATTGATCTAGATCCCGGGCTATGGTCCCCTGTAGTTGAACTGCAGGAGCAACTGAGCTTTACGCTGGCAAAGGAGCCGGACACCGGCCTTAGGGTAATAACACAGGCAGCAGAGGAAGGGCTTCGGGTAGTCTATGAAAAGGAGCAGGCTGTCATAGCTTATCATAATCCGGTTGAATTCTTCCGCGGACTGGGATTGTTGATAGAGGCAATCCGTGAGGGCAAGCCGTCCGATATTACGGAAAAGCCGGCATTTACCGGACTCACCTATATGCAGGATAATTCCAGGAATGCCGTCAGCAACATCCCGTCCGTCAAGAAAATGATACGCCAGCTTGCGCTGATGGGCTATCCCTCCCTTATGCTTTATACCGAGGATACTTATGAGCTGGAGGGCTATCCCTTCTTTGGCTATCAAAGAGGGCGATTTAGCAAAGCGGAATGGAAGGAGCTGGTGGCATATGCAGAGAGCTACGGTGTGGAGCTGATTCCCTGCATACAGACACTGGCACATCTGAATGCCATCTTTAAATGGAATGATTTCCAGGAGGTCCGTGATCTTGGGGATATTCTTCTGTGCGGTAAGGATAAAACCTACGAGCTCATTGAAGCGATGATTAAAACCTGCTCCGAGGTATTCCGGTCCGGGAAGATCAACATCGGTATGGATGAAGCGGAGATGCTTGGGCTTGGCAAATACTTAAAGCAGAATGGCTATACCAGACCCGATGAAATTATGGGCGGGCATCTGAAGAGAGTTCTGGACATTTGCGAAAAATACGGCTTCCAGGCGCTCATGTGGAGCGATATGTTCTTTAAGATGCTTCCCAACAACTCGGATTATTACAGCATGACAGCGGATATCACAGAGCAGATCAAGGATAAGGTTCCAGGTAATGTTACCTTGATTTACTGGGATTATTATTCCAGGAGCAAAGAAAAATACGACAATATGCTAAAACGTCATAAGCAATTGTCAGACAGCCTCTGCTTTGCCGGAGGAGCATGGAAATGGCAGGGCTTTGCGCCCCTGTTGCATCACAGCCTTATGATCGGAAAATTAGCCCTGCAAAGCTGCAGGGAACAGGGTATAACCGAGGTTATCGTTACCGGCTGGGGGGATAACGGAGCGGAGGCGGCTAATTTCTCGGTAGGTCCGGTATTACAGCTGTATGCGGAGCTCTGCTATAACGGCAGGGAAGAGGAGGAGCATCTTGGCAGACGCCTTTTCACCTGTACCAATATGGTTTATGAGGACTTTATGGAGCTGGATTCTCTGAATCTCACCCCCGACAATCCGTCTCCGGGACGCGTATCCGTCGGACCGGCCAAGTACCTCTTCTACCAGGATGTATTGCAGGGCCTGTATGACAGGCATGTCGACGAGACTTCCTATCCCGTACATTATAAGAGCTGCCGTCAGATACTCGCCGGGATTGCGGATAAAAATAATGAGTACAGCTATCTCTTTGACACCCTGGCAAAGCTTGCCCATGTACTGGAGCTGAAATGCGACATGGGTATCCGTCTGAAAAGGGCCTATGATACCGGGGATTTGGAAAGCCTGGAAAGGATAGCAAAGGAGGAGTGCAAGGAACTGCTGGAACGGATTGAAGTATTCCATGGAGCCTTTCGAAAGCAGTGGTATCTGGAGAATAAGCCTTTTGGCTTTGAGGTACAGGATATCAGAATCGGCGGGCTGAAGGAGCGTATCCGCTGTGTAAGCTGGACGGTGGAGCGGTATCTGAGGCATGAGACTGACCGGATCGAGGAATTGGAGCAGGAAAGGCTTTTGCTTGATACCAGAGAGAATCCCGGGTATGCGACCCTTCCGCTTTACCATAATGAATGGAGCAGCATGGTTACGGCATCCGTACTGTAACCAAAGGGAGCGTAACGGTTCTTTTTAAAGAAAACATAATTCTGTAATCATTTGTAAAGTAATCATTTCTTATAAAAAATGGAGGCAACCGTGAAAAATAAAATTATGCTGATTACCTATGCGGACAGCTTTGGTAAGAACCTGAAAGAATTAAAAGAAATGCTGGATACTTATTTTAAAAGGGAAATCGGAGCAATCCATATTCTGCCCTTTTTCCCCTCCTCCGGTGACCGGGGCTTCGCACCCCTGACCTATGAGAAGGTGGATCCGGACTTCGGAACCTGGGAAGATATCGATGCAATTGCCAAGGATTATGAGCTGATGTACGATTTCATGATCAACCATCTTTCCAGAAGAAGCGAATACTTCCTGGACTTCATCGAAAAGCATGAGGATTCCGTCTATAAGGATATGTTCCTGAGATTTCATAAGTTTTGGCCCCAGGGGGAGCCTACACCGGAGGAAGTGGCGGTATTGAACAAAAGAAAGCCCCATGCTCCCTGTGTGGATATTACCTTTGCAGACGGAACCACCGAGAAGATCTGGTGTACCTTTGGCGAGGAGCAGATGGATCTGGATATGAATTCGGATATCACCTGGGAATTTGTAGAGAGATCCCTGGAATGCTTAATGAAGCATGGTGCATCCATAATCCGTCTGGACGCCTTTGCATTTGCCACAAAGAAGCTGGGAACCTCCTGCTTCTTTGTGGAGCCTGAGATGTGGGAGTGTATGAAGCGGGTGCAGGATATTCTGGACCGGAATAACATACCCATGCTTCCTGAAATTCATGACCATTATAAAATACAGCAAAAAATTGCCGACCACGGCTATTATATCTATGATTTTGCACTGCCGGTGCTGGTGCTTCACACCATTTATACCGGCAGCGGCCAGCGCCTGAAGAACTGGCTCAGGATGTGCCCGCAGAAGCAGTATACAACCCTGGATACCCACGACGGTATCGGAACGGTGGATGTAAAGGATTTGCTAACGGATGAGGAAATCGATGCGGTATGCAATAAGACCCTGGAGCGCGGTGCAAACTTCAAGATGGATTACAGCGAGAAGGCAAAGGACAAGCCGGTGGTATACCAGATCAACTGCACCTATTATTCTGCCGCAGGCAGTGATGAGGCCTATCTGTTATCCAGGGCCATTCAGTTCTTTGCACCGGGAATTCCCCAGGTATATTATGTGGGACTTCTCGCCGGGGAAAATGATTACGAGCTCATGGAAAAAACGGATTTCCCCAGAAATATCAGCAGGCATAATTATACCGTGGAGGAGATCAGGCAGGAGGTGGAAAAGCCTGTTGTTAAGAAGCTGGCGGCGCTGATGCGTTTTCGTAATGAGTATCCTGCCTTTGATGAGGAATGCATTGTCGAGGATACCCAGGATGATCAACTTATCATCCGCAGAACAACCGGAGAGTATGAAGCGGTATTGTCCGCCAATCTGAAGGATTACAGCTTTAGCATTTCCTATCGCAACCCCCTGACAAAGGCTATGGTAACCTTGGAGTATTAAGCGAAGACAGGAAGTTGGAGGCTAAGGATGAACAGAAAAAAACTTTATATGATAGGAAATTCCCATATCGACCCGGTGTGGTTTTGGAATTGGGAGGAGGGAATGCAGGAGGTGAAGGCAACCTTTGCCTCTGCATTGGACCGGATGAAGGAATATGAGGAGTTTAAATTTACCTCTACCTCAACCGCCTTCTTTGAATGGATTGAACGGACCGTACCTTCCATGTTTGAAGAAATTAAAAGCAGGGTCGCAGAGGGAAGGTGGGAGCTGACCGGCGGCTGGTTTATTGAGCCGGACTGCAATCTGCCGGGTGGGGAAGCCCTGCTCCGGCAGGGATTGTACGGACAGAGATATCTGAAGGAGAAGTTCGGGAAAATAACAAGGATAGGCTCCAATGTGGACAGCTTTGGTCATGGCGGGAATTTACCCCAGTTTCTGAAAAAATGCGGCATGGACCATTATGTATTAATGAGACCCAGGCTGGAGAATCCGGTTTTCTTATGGGAAAGTGCGGATGGAAGTGCGGTCAATGCCATCACTCTTCCGGGAGAATACACCACCTGGTTCTATGAACCCACGAAGAAAAATATCGAAGATACCCTGGCGGCCATGGAGAACCGGGAGGAATTGCCCTGCTGTTACGGTGTGGGCAATCACGGCGGCGGTCCGACCAAGGAAAATATAGAGAGTATCCGGAAGTTAAAAGGGGAGTATCCGCAGGCGGAGCTTCTATTTGGCACCTTTGAAGAATTCTTTCGGGGCTTGCAGGGGGAAAAGCTGAATAAGATAAGCGGACCCCTGGAGAAAGTGAATACCGGCTGCTATGCTATGGATGCCAGGCTGAAGAAAGCCAACCGGCTCAGTGAAACCAGACTCATGGAGGCGGATCTGCTGCTCTCCATGGATGCATCGGGGAAAGGAACCTGGCTGAAGGAAAGCGAAGAGATGACCGGGCTGTGGAAGCTCCTGCTGTTTAACCAGTTCCATGATACTCTGGGAGGAACCGCCATTAAGGAAGCCAGGGATGAGGCCATTATGCAGTTTGGTACCGTAAGTGCGGGCTGTACCAAGCTCAAGGCCTTGGCCATACAATCCATGGTAAATACCGTGGATACCACCGGGGACGGTTTCCCTCTCTTCTTATTTAATACGGACGGAAAAGAGTACCGGGGCTATGTTAACGTGGAGCTGAACTGGTTCTGCAAGCATCCGCTGAAGCTGACGGACCCCGAGGGAAGGGAGGTACCCTATCAAAGGGTCCATACCAAGGCAAAGGTTCGCAATTATGTGCTGGGAGGCAGAAGAAGTATTGTCTTCCATGCCAATATCCCTTCCTGCGGCTATGCGGTTTACCGCCTGATGGTGGAGGAACCGGCCCTATGCTATAACAATGAGATGGAACTAAATAACACCGATCCCTATCAGATGGAGAATGAATTCATTAAGGTAACCTTTGATGAGAAAAGCGGCTTATTAAAAGAGCTCCTGGAGAAAAAGACCGGATATCAGGCTCTTAAATCGCCCGCAACCCATGAGATCTGGATTGATGAGCGGGACACCTGGGGAGGAATCCAGGACAGACCTTATGAAAATACCGGAGAGACCCTGAAGCTGAAATCCATTGAAAAGGTGGAAAGCGGCAAGATTCGGGAATGTATTCGTGTGATATATGAACACGGCGGCAGCAGGCTGGAGCAAAGATATTATCTCTATGCAAAGGATTCTGAGGTCGTTGTAGAGAACATGCTGTATTGGGATAAGGAATGGCATGAATTGAAGCTTGGTTTTCCGGTGGGAACCGCCAAGCCCTTAGTCAGGGCCGAAGGCTCCTATGAGACCATTAACAGAACCATAGAGGATGCAGATGAATATTATATGCACCGCTTCCTGGATGTAACGGATCAGGGCAGGCAGGGGCTTGCCGTTTCCAATGACAGCAAATATTCCTTCAGCTGCCATAAGGGTACCTTATTGCTTACCGTGGCGCGAAGCGCGATGTATGCCCAGGGGAACGGCAGGAACTGGTATAATCCGCTGGAGAGCTATGAATATACCGATATCGGCAAGATTACGTTTACCCTTGTACTAAGGCCCCATGGGGAGGAGCTTCCGGCGGCACAGCTGTACCGGATGGCAAGAAGGATCAACGCTCCCTATGAATATCTGGCTGACAGCAGCCATAAGGGAGAGGTGCGCCGTACAAGCTATTCCCTGGCATCCACGGATCAGGACAGTGTTGCGATTATGACGGTTAAGAAGGCGGAGGATGACGGGGATTTTGTTGTGAGGCTTCTGGAGCAGGAGGGCAGAGAGCAGAGCTATCATCTCACCTTTATGGACACGGTTTATCCTCTGAATATCGGACCTCATGAGATACAGACCATAAAGATTAATCCGGAGACAAAAGCCTTCCGGGAGGTTGATTTCCTGGAATTTTAAAGAAGGAATGGAGGTAATTATGGAAAAGAAATATAAGTATCAGGATGAGACCCTAAGCTTTCGGGAACGGGCAAGGGATATGGTTGCCCATATGACAATCGAAGAATGTGCATCCCAGATGCTGTTTAACAGCGCAAAGGTGGAGTCCGTCGGCATTCCGTTTTATAACTGGTGGAATGAGGCGCTGCACGGAGTGGCGCGCGCCGGTATGGCGACGGTATTCCCGCAGGCCATCGGCCTGGCGGCGACCTTTGATGATGAGCTGCTTGAGAAGGTTGCGGATGTCATCGCGACGGAAGGCCGCGCAAAATATAACAGCTACCAAAAGTATGAGGATTACGGCATATACAAAGGAATTACCTTCTGGTCCCCGAATGTAAATATCTTTCGGGATCCCAGATGGGGAAGAGGACAGGAAACCTACGGAGAAGATCCGTATCTGACAGCCCGGTTGGGAGTGGCCTTTGTGAAGGGTCTGCAGGGCTATGATGAGAGATATCTTAAGACGGCTGCCTGTGCCAAGCATTTTGCGGTTCACAGCGGACCGGAGAAATTAAGACATGAATTTGATGCCATTGCCACAAAGCAGGATATGGAGGAAACCTATCTTCCCGCCTTTAAGGCCTTGGTGGACTGCGGCGTGGAAGGCTTCATGGGTGCCTACAACAGAACCAACGGAGAGCCCTGCTGCGGAAGCAAGACCTTACTTAAGGATCTGCTAAGAGGCGAGTGGGGATTTGACGGATATGTAACCTCGGATTGCTGGGCAATCGCTGATTTTCACCTGTATCATAAGAAGACCGGCACACCGACGGAATCCGTGGCTCTGGCACTGGAAAACGGCTGTGACCTGAACTGCGGCAATATGTATGCGTATCTGCTGCAGGCGCTTTCGGAAGGGAAAATTACCGAAGAGCAGATCAGGACTTCAGCGGAGCGTCTGCTGACCACCAGAATGAAACTGGGTATGTTCGATGAGAAGACACCCTTCGATGGCCTTGGCTATGAGGTGGTGGACTGTGAGGAGCACCGTGCACTGAATGAGGAGGCGGCCAGAAAGTCCCTTGTCTTATTGAAGAATAACGGTATCCTTCCTTTGGACAAAACAAAGATTAAGAACATTGCGGTGATGGGACCCAATGCAAATTCCATCATAGCCCTTGAGGGAAATTACCATGGAACCGCGAATCAATACCACACGGTTCTTGAGGCCATCCGCGCACAATTGCCGGATGCCAGGGTGAATTACAGTGAGGGTTGTCATCTGTTTGAATACAAGCTGGAGGATCCGGGCTATGCGGGAGACCGCCTGGGAGAAGTGAAGGCCCATGTGGATCTGGCCGATGTGGTGGTAGTGGTAACCGGTCTTGATGAGACGCTGGAAGGGGAAGAGATGGTAGGCAAGGAAATCTCCGGAGATAAGGACACCCTGCTTCTGCCCGAATGCCAGAGGAATCTGATCCGTACGGCCTGTGAGAGAAATAAACCGGTTATTATTGTGAATCTGACCGGCAGTGCAATCGATTTTGACTATGGCAATGAGCATGCGGCGGCCATTATTCAGGCCTGGTATCCGGGAGCCATGGGAGGCAAGGCGGTTGCGGATCTGATCTTTGGCAATTATAGCCCCTCCGGACGTTTGCCGGTCACCTTCTATCGTGAAGAAAACCAACTTCCCGATTTTGAGGATTACTCCATGGAAGGAAGAACCTATAAATTCATAAAGGAAGACCCGCTGTTTCCCTTCGGCTTTGGCCTAAGCTACACCAAGTTCGACTACAGCGGCCTTACGTTGGAGAAACAACGAGTGGAACCCTCTGCGAGCGACTCTTATGTTCCATCAAAAATCCTTCCGGGGGAAGGGATAAACGGTAGGGTGACAGTCACCAATGTGGGTGCAATGGAAGGAGATGAAATTGTTCAGATCTACTTAAGGGATGAGGAAGCCTCCGTAAGAGTACCCCGTCATAAATTGTGCGGAATGAAACGGGTAACCTTAAAGCCCGGGGAGAAAGCTACAATATCCTTTACAATCGAGGCGGAACAGTTTATGATAATACAAGAAAACGGTGTGAAGGAATATGAGCCGGGCAGCTTTACGGTGTTCGCAGGCGGAAGCCAGCCGGATGCCTACAGCGAAGCACTAAATAATACAAAGACCATCAGTTGTAAGGTTGAGATGTAATATCTCAAATGAGGTTCAAAAAAGTTCGGATTACAGGAAGTAAGAATTTTTTCCTGTAATCCGATATTCTGATGTTGAAGGAAAGGCAAAAAATTGAGACTTTTTTCTAAGAAGGATTTATATCGGCTGATCATACCGCTGATACTGGAACAAATCTTAGGAGTAACCGTCGGCATGGCTGCTACCGTGATGGTATCCGGCGCCGGGGAGGCTGCCGTATCCGGTGTTTCCCTGGTGGATACGCTGAATATACTGCTGATCAATATATTCAGTTCTCTGGCTACCGGAGGCGCCGTTGTGGCGGCAAGATACCTGGGCAATAAAAACGAGGAGAAGGCTTGCAGGGCCGCAAACCAATTACTGTTATCAATAACGGTCCTATCCTTGGTTATTATGGTTATTTCATTGATCGGCAACCGAAGTGTTCTGCGTTTTATTTATGGAACTATCGATGCCAAGGTGATGAAGCATGCGGTTACGTATTTTTATCTGACAGCGCTCTCCTTTCCGTTTTTGGCTATCTATAGCGGAAGTGCCGCATTGTGCCGCTCCATGGGGAATTCAAAGATCACCATGCTGACCTCCATTCTGGTTAATATCATTAATGTAACCGGCAATGCCATTTTTGTATTCGGTCTTGGCATGGAATCAGGAGGAGTAGGCGCATCCACCCTAATATCAAGAGCCGTCGGAGCGGTTATCATGCTGTGTGTCGTACATAATCAAAAGCTTCCGATTCATATTGATGCCAGGTTTAGGCTGGGTTTTCATCCCGCTATGATAAAAAAGATTTGCAATGTGGGTATTCCTACAGGCATTGATAACAGTATCTTTCAAGTGGGGAAGCTGATGGTGCAGAGTCTGGTTGCCGGCTATGGTACGACTGCAATCGCGGCCAATGCAGTGGCAAGTACTGTTTCAGGCTTTGTGGTAATTCCGGCGTCCTCCATCGGTCTGGCTGCAATCACCGTAATCGGACAATGTGTGGGAGCACGGGCCTTTGATGATGCAAAATATTATATTAAGAAATTAATGAAGATAGCCTATGTGTCAATGCTTGCTTTGAATCTGGCCTTCCTTCTGTTATCAAAGCAGATTGTGGGAGTTTATCAGCTTTCCTCGCAAGCCTCCGATATGGCATGGAAGATTCTGCTTTCCTACAGTATTGCGGCAATGCTGTTATGGCCTTCGGCTTTTACCTTGCCCAATGTCCTGCGCGCCTCGGATGATGCAAAGTATACGATGTACGTATCCATCCTCTCCATGTGGATATGGAGAGTAGGCTTAAGCTATATTCTGGATCACTTCTTTCATATGGGATTATACGGAACCTGGATTGCCATGTATGCGGATTGGGTCTGCCGTGCTATTTTCTTTCTCATAAGAATAGCCAGAAAGAAATGGGAGGGTATTTTGGCTTAAACTGAAATAGGTATTTTGATGTATAAAAATAAGTGTCATCTGCAGACAGGATGGGTTTTGCTGCACAGCTGATTATTCGGCATGTGTGGCAGGCCCTTATTTTATGCCGTCTCTGAATGAAATATAAAATATAGTACGGAGGCTATATTCGATGGGCAGGGGATAAGATGTATTTGCGTCCCTTGGATAAAATATGCTAATTTTTGTTGCTGATTCCAAAGATAAGTGATAATATGTTAATTGTACTACCCTGTAAACCAGGACTATCTCTATGATATTTATAATCGGAGGTTCTCAGATGAAACTACAAAAGCTGGCAGTCATCCTTCTTGCGATGACAACTTTAACAGGATGTGTTAAGGAATACGAGTATACGCAGGAGCAGTCAGATGCGGTTGCCGAGTATGCGGCAGGGCTGCTGCTGAAAAGTGATGATAGTTATAAGGAAGGTTTAATGACCTTGAATCAGGTAGTGGAAAATAAGCCGGAGTCAGCGGCCCCTACACCGGTGCCCGAATCACCTGCGAAAGGAGAAAAGAGCGCGGGAGATACGGTATCTTCCTCTGAAGAAGGAGATAAGCCCCAGAAGCAATATAGTCTGACGGAGGTAATCGCAGAAAAGGGATTTTCTCTTGAATTCACCGACTATGTATTTGTAGAGAGCTATCCCGAGGACCCGTCAGAAACCTATTTCTCCATTACGCCCAGAAAAGGAAATCAACTGATTGTATTGTCCTTCCTTCTGACCAATGAGCTGAAAAAGGATAATCATTTAAATCTTACCCAAGCGGATATAAAGTACCAATTACATATTAATTCCAAGGCGGTATATGAGCCTCCCTTTGCTCTTCTTGAAAACAATCTGAAACTGATTGATATCAAGCTTGAGAAGAAAGAGGCAAAGCCGGTGGTACTGATATTTGAGGTGGAGAAGAATGTGAAGATAACCGATCTTAGCCTTAAGGTAAGCAGAGAGGACCGGTCCATGACCATAGATATAAAGTAACGGAGGAAAGCTATAATCCGGTATAATAGGGGAACAAAGTAATAACATAATAAAATACGCATAGGTACTTTAATGTATAAGCGTTTTGAGGGAGGTTACTATGAGTTACGTTGAAAGAAAACGTATTAAATTTTTTGGCTTACCTTTCAGTTTCACAAAATACACCATTAACGAAGAGAAGCTCACAATTACATCCGGATTCCTGAATATCACTGAGGATGATGCACTAATGTATAAGATTCAGGATGTCAGATTAACAAGGAGTTTATCGGAGAGGATATTCAAGCTGGGAACCATAACCTGCTATACAGGGGACACCACTCACCCGGAGCTTGTGCTGTATCATATCAGACATGCCAGTGAGATTAAGGACTTTATTATGGATTCCTCCGAAGCAGCCAGGAGAAAGAGAAGATCCCTGCATACACTGAACATTGGTGCGGAAGATTTGGAAGCTGAGGAGCTGGATGGAATATACTAAAATAGCCCGGAAAAGCAGTGAGAAAAAAAGTTCATTTTCCTTCTTGACATTTTTCGATTTGGATTGTACAATAGAAATCCACCGTTGAGAAACGACCACATGATAAAAAAAGATTTTGAAGAAAATGAAAAAAGTGGTTGACATAATAAAGCGGATGTGTTAAACTAAAAAAGTTGGCGGCAAGATAAGAAACACAAAACGAACTGCTGACACAACACAATGAACCTTGATA
>JAFAGA010000029.1 GCA_023423045.1 Bacillota bacterium
CATTTCATCGGACTTTAAAGCCGGTAATTCAACATTTTCTAAAGAAAGGGTCTGTTTACTTTTTAATAATAAAGCCTTCATATTCTCCTCCAACCTGTCTTTTGAATTTTTCAGATAAATCACTTACAGCTTACTTATGTATTATTTCTGTTTCTTAATACAGAGGGAGACATTACTTTCTCTGCCGCTCATAATAAGAAGCAATTCGAGAAGAAAGATGTTACATTAGCTTCCCTGCTTTCTCTCATTTTAGCATAGATACAAGAATTTTCAAGAAAATTTCCTGTAACCGGACAGGCAATATTCTTGCGCTGTGTACATAAAAAATGAGAAGAAATCTCATGGTGGGTTTCTTCTCATTTCTTTGTACATTTTATCAAGGCGTTTATAATAAGGTATTTAAATTTGCTTGTTGCCTAAGCTGTTTTCAACGGAAAAACAGGTTAAATGTTCATAGCTGCTTCATAAGCTGCCCAGATAGCATCCATGACATTGGTAGGCTGTTTTGCATCTCCGATCAGGTAGACATTTTCCCCTTTGATATCTTCATAAAGAGCATTGTTGGGAACGTATCCTACGGATACTACAATGTGGTCGGCAGGAATTTCATGTTTCTTTTGTATTCCGTTAGGGCCAAGGGCAAACAAACGCTTTGCACGGTTTGCAGTATTGGGGTAGTTCTTTTCTGTTTCGATGATGGTTGCAACACCGTCTTTGTAGCTTTCTACCACTGCATTTTTGAGGACATTCACTTTATAATAGTCCAGCAATTCCATCATCATATTATAGTTGGCGGCAGATAAGCCGAAGGCATTTAAGATCGTCTCGCTCATGTCCACGATAGTGACTTTTTTACCTTCCTTGCCAAGCATATAGGCAATTTCACAACCCGTAAGACCGCCGCCTATGACAATTACATTCTCACCCTGGATTTCAGTGCTTCGTAAGGTATCACAGGCATAGCTAACCTTAGGGCTATCAAAACCGGGAGTATTTAATTTTCGCTCTGTTGCACCGGTGGCTACAAATATTTCATCATATCCTTTTATCATATCAGAAGTTACCTGGGTATTCATATGGATGCGGATCGGCAGGTCCTGTACCTGCTTTTTGTACCATGCCAGCAGATGCCTGTCATCCTCCTTGAAATCGGGAGTGGCAGCAGCAACGAACACACCACCCAGTTCGCCGGTCTTTTCATACAAATCCACCTCATGTCCGCGGATTGCACATACCCTTGCGGCCTCCATACCTCCCAGTCCGCCGCCGATAACCAATACCTTCTTCCTGGTTTTTGCCGGCTTTAAGGCGTAGCTTTCTTCCCTTCCGCAGGCGGGATTTACAGCACAGCTGATATCTTTATTCTGGAAGATACGGCCAAGGCAGCCCTGATGGCAGGAAATACAGGGACGTATCTCTTCCAGTTTTCCTTCATAGTACTTGTTGCCAAGCTCAGCGTCAGCAAGCAGGGGGCGTCCCATGCCCATCATGTCAACCAGCCCGTCAGAAATAGCGTCCTCTGCTGTTTGAGGGTCATCAAAGCGTCCGGCGCAGACCACAGGAATATTTACCGCCTGTTTTACCTTTGATACATCGCCTAAGTTGCAGGCTTTTGGCATATACATAGGCGGATGTGCCCAGAACCAGGAATCATAGCTGCCATTATCGCAGTTCAGCATATCATAGCCGTATTCTTCCAGTTTCTTTGCAACGATAAGCCCTTCCTCCAAATCACGCCCCTTTTCTTCGAACTCTTCTCCTGGCAAGGCGCCGCGGTTAAAATCTTTTATATAGCTGCGAACGCTATAGCGGACAGATACGGGGAAATCCTGGCCGCACTTCGCCTTAATGGCTTCCACAATTTCTTTGGCGAAGCGTAATCGGTTATCCAGGGAGCCGCCGTATTCATCCGTACGGTTATTGAAGAAGTTAATGGCGAACTGATCCAGTAAGTACCCTTCATGTATCGCATGGATTTCTACGCCATCTCCGCCGGCCCGTTTTACCAGATAGGAAACTTCGGCAAAATTCTTAATATACTGTTTAATCTCCTCTACGGTCATCCCTCTGTTTTTGATTGTGGGATCCCATACATTCTGGATTGGCGCGGGGGCTGGAAGCATTTTCCATGAATTCTCATCTTCCAAATGTGCCGCGCGGCCGTTCATTGCGGTAAGCTGTACAAAAACCTTGGAATTGTATTGATGTACTCCATCCATCAGATATTTCATCTGGGATACATATTCTTCAGGACTGTTCACCGGATTTAAAAAGGGCATGGGGATAATGGGCACAAGCCCTGTGATAATAAGGCCGGTGCCTCCTTTGGCCCGTTCAATATAGTAATCCGCCCCCTCCTTGGTGTATGCCCCTGTCTTCAGATTCATAAGACGCGGTGAAAATACACCCATGGGCATCATGGCAATACGGTTGCGTACCTCCACACTGCCGATTTTTATAGGCGAGAATAAGTTTGTGTACTTGTTTGACATAGCGTGCTCCCTTCTGACTTCTTTCTTCTTAACTCTTACAATAGGTTCCATTTTTTAAAAACTTGCATCTTTACTGCATGTCATGTACATGACTTTGATAAAATCATAACAATCTTTAAAAGAAACGTCCATAGCAATAGAATACAATTCGGCGAATGATATTCTGTTAAAAGTGACGAATTTTTTGAGTCCATTTTTGACAAATGACTTGTTACATGATATGATTCCACTCAGAGTAACCGGATTAGGAGAGCAGATATGGAAGTCCAAAATAACCGCAAAAAACAGGCGATGGAAACAAAGGAAACAATATTTCAATGTGCCGTGGAGCTTTTCGCCCAAAACTCTTACGAGAAAGTGACCGTCGGTGATATCTGCCGTTATGCAAAGGTATCCGTGGGTGCTTTTTACCACCACTTTAAGAATAAAGAGAACATATTGAATGAAGGATATCGGCTGTTTGATTCCCAGCTCGAGGCCAATTGGGAGGAAGGGCATCCGGACGGGGAGCTGGAAGCGCTTCACTTCCTTGTGGATGACCAGATGAAATGTATGGAGCAGATGGGAGCTTTGGCTGCTTCCCAATATTTTAAAAACCAATTGTCCAATGAGATAAAATATATTTTAGATAAAGAACGTTTCTTTTACGGGACCATTTATGAAACAGTGGAAAAAGGGGTGGAGGCCGGCCGCCTTTTTGGGGATTGCAGGGTTATTACAGAGGATATATTAAGTACTTGCAGAGGTATTATTTATGACTGGTGCCTGCATGAAGGTGATTATAGCCTGGCTCAGAAGGGTAAGAGGCTGTTGGAGATGGTATTGTATTACTATGGAAGAAAACCTAACTACTAATATTTTCAGAGGATTGATATGGAGGTACCAATGCATTTAGGTTCTGTTTATTTGATTGCCAATGACTTTGAAAAATCAATTGATTTTTATGAAAAGCTATTGCAAATTCCTGTTACCAGGAAAAATATGAATCGGTTTGCCATGTTTGATTTTGAAGGGAAATGCATCGCTATCATGAATGGCCATTTTGATACGGAAAACCCGGATAAGGTCATACATAAAGGGGAATATTCGGAATACTTTGATGATTTAAAATCAATTGCCCTATTACCGAATTCACGAAAGTTTGTACTTAATTTTTGGGATGAAGATTTGAGAAAAGAGCATGGGCGTATTAGAGATGCAAAGATTTCTGATAATTTAACCAAGATTAAATATGTGTGTAATGTAAATCCATATTATTATTTTCAGCTAACAGACCCGGATGGAAATGTAATAGAAGTAACCGGAATGTATACTCCTGGAGAAGGGGAATTTGATGAATAATTCTGTTTAAGCCATTGAATCAAGCTTTGAGCAATGGCTTATTTTTTTGACATCTCTATCATCTAGTGGGATAACCCTGGTATTATTCAGAACAAGACATTATCGGATAGGTTACGATTTATGCTGTATAGCATGGAGAGAATAAGCATTTTTCATGGAGTGCATATTGGGGTATAATTCTTAACCATTTATTCGTCATCATATTTACCAGGAACTCTCTTTTTTTCAAGGTCTTTAAGATTCTCGGGCAAGTGATAGCTCATAATATGGTTAAATTTTTCTAATTCCACATTCCCGAGATAATCAGCAGAAAAAGTGATTTCGTCTATACCAATAGTGTCATGTGGTCCTAAATAAGGCAGTGATTTGAAGGTAACATAACTCTTACGATTATCCGAAGAGATTTTCTTTACTTCAACACTATAATAATTGACAATCGGAGCAATTGTATAATATTCATCATAAAAATCATTTGATGCCTCAATGAGTTTTGTTAAATAGGTATTCACTAGTAACTGCTTAAAATCATCTTGATTAATAGATAATTGCATAGAAGCTGTAGTACTTACATCATCTTGGAAAATCCTCGTTTCAGTAAAAAGATAACCGATAAGAATAGCATCTAATAATATCATGGCTAACAAAATTATCTTTCTGTTTTTTCTTAATAATCCGGACAACAACATCACCCCAAATTATCGAAATAGACACTTAGAATAACTTCTCAATAAAATATATTTTATAGTCATTTGGAAAATAAAGAACAATTAATGCATTTTCGCGTAATACGAACTTCTGCCACACGTGATATCTATCAAATTTGGGCATATTACTTTCAGGTACATTCAAATCTGTTGTAATTGTTTGAATAAACTCTTCAATATTATAATCACTTTTTGAACTTCCATAATAACCCTGAACTTCCTTTGAATCATCCTTTGAAGTAATTAGGGGCAATTTATAGATTTCATTTGTTTCAAAAAGCGTATACCGTTTTCCTTTCCCTTGGAAGTCATGCTTATCTTGATTATGGTAAACAATTTTTAAATTTGATGGTATATTAATACCCCAATTTAACTCATAGATACTTTCTTGAGAAAAATCACTTTCTCCAAAGTAATAGAATAAGATTGGAATTAAAATTATTCCTATAATAATTAATGTAAAAAGAACTCTTCTTATCTTCATTAATATATACTCCAATTATATGGTAATTATGCTGTTCCTGGCTCTAACTCTTGCTTAAAACCCTACTTTTGATCGTGCAAAAACGCAGGAGAAAGAGGTGGCACGGGCACGGCTTTTTCCTGCGTTGAAGAACTTTACTTTCCTGTTGTAAAACTGTTTTTGTCCGCTGTTAAATTCTATTTTCGAGTAACAAATAACCAATCCAGTACTATAATTCCACTCTTCCTTCAAATGCCCGAAGCAATGTCACTTCATCGATATACTCCAGATCACCGCCTACCGGTATTCCGCTGGCGATACGGCTGACCTTAATCCCTGCCGGCTTGATCAGCTTGCTCAGGTACATGGCCGTTGCCTCACCTTCCAAGCTGGAATTTGTAGCGATAATAACCTCGTCAACGTCCCCCTGAAGGCGCAGCATCAATTCCTTCAGCTTGATATCAGCGGGACCGATTCCCAGCATCGGAGAGATTGCACCATGAAGAACATGATAGACACCCTCGTATTTTCCGGTCTTTTCGTAGGCCGCTAAATCTCTGGGATTCTCTACGACCATGATCTGACGCTTGTTGCGCCCCGGAGAAGAACAGATCGGACAGAGTTCTCTATCGGTAAGCGTCAGGCATTCCGCACAGTAGCGGATATTCTGTTTTGCTTCCATAATGGAACCGGCCAGGCCGGATACCTGTTCCTCGGACATATTGATGATATGGAATGCCAGCCGCTGGGCGGTTTTGGTTCCCACCCCGGGAAGTCTGGACAATTCCTCTATTAATTTACTGATTTGTCTACTGTAATAATCCATTGGTTTTTACTCCTTCTGTCTTGATTTATCATACCTTATAAGGCGCCTATTTTCAAGCGTTTTATAGATTTATAATTTATCATGAACAGTCATTATTTTTAAAGTAATGAAAGAAGGATGACAAAATCAGCCGGCTGATGCATAATGAAAGGGTGACGAGTTTTTATCTTCAGCTCTTTCAATTTCAAAGCAAATTTATTATAAAGGATGGTGTTCTGACATGGAGCAGTTTTCAATACCGGGTGCGGGCGGGATAATTGTCAAAGATATAAATGGCGAAAAAAATATCCTTATGCAAACGCGCGTCAAGCCACATGCACCGCAGGAAAATGGTCTGTTAGAGATTCCAGCCGGAAAAATCAGGGCTTTTTGAAAGTATATTTGATACCTTGAAAAGAGAAATCAAAGAAGAAACGGGCCTTGATGTTGTTGAAATACTGGGAGAATGTCTATCTACAATTTATGAAGGAAACTCATATAAAGTTATAAACTTTATGCCGTTTTCTTGTTCTCAAAACCTCGTCGGAGATTATCCGATCATGGTTTTTGTATTTATCTGTCAGGTTAAGGGAGAGTTGTTGCCATTCTCCGACGAATCAAAAAATTATAAATGGACCCCTATTTCAGAGATAAAAAGAATTTTGAAAGATTCACCGCAATCTTTATATCCCATGCATGTGGATACTCTAAAGAAATATGTCCATGCTTGTGAATAGGGACATTCACGGCTGCAGATGAATTAAAATAAGACGATATGAGATTATATATGGTGAGGTGAAATTTACATATGGCAATTAGGAATGCGGCTAAGGCAAGTCCCCAGCGAAGTTCTGATGAAATTGTAATAAAAACGGAGCAGCCAAGCACAGGGCGGCCAACTTCAATATCCGGTTAGCCGCCCGCTGCACGGTTGCTCCTGCTTGTATCATACTGACTGTAAAAGGGATTGTTAACCGTGAAGTCCTCTTGACTGCCGATCCATATCTTCCACAACAATATCATAGATTTCACCCAAAGAAGCGCAGTACTCAAGCAGCTTCCAAGGTGCATTCGTGTGAAAATGGATTTTTATCAATTCTTCATCTCCGACGGCAAGCAGACAATCTCCCTTGAGGTTCTTTGTGATATACTCATTGATTTCATCCTCCGAAAGATTCTCTCCTTCGATCAACAATTGAGTATCGTACTTAAATTCCAGCATAAGCATTCTCCTTTCACATTCTTTTTATGGTATTCCGGCACTTCTTATCCATATCTCAGATCTCCATGCAGCAGGCGATAGCAATGGCCGCGATATCCTCCGCCACCGGGCGTAACAACTCTTGTCACATCCGCTTTCGACAGGATTCCATGGGGCACTTTATTCACTGTTCGGCAGAGGAAGACACCGTATCAGTGTCCATACAGAAGCCGGGCATGGCGCAAAGCGTCCCTCCGCTTTTGATGGTTTTAAGCTCATCATAAATGGCCCTTCCAATTGCCTCTGCCTTAGCTTCGCCGGCAATGATCAGCACCAGCTCTTCTTCCGGTTCAATCTTAAAATCGAACAGGCCGCCTTTGCCATGAAGCTTTTCGCCCCTTGCTTTAAGAATAGTAGCACCGGTGGCTCCGGCAGCATTGGCCGCCTTAATAATACGGCCCGAGGAGCCATACATGACCTTTGCCATGATCAGATATGAGCCGGTGTAGCCCTTGCTGCCGGCAGGATGCTCTTTCTCCTCTTCCTGGAAGATTCCCACCATTTTATTGATATCGGCAACATAAAGGATTCCTGTATTTGCCTCACCCAGCTTGAAATGTTCGTAAAGCAGGCCGGTCAATTGATTAACCCGGTTTCTGCCAACGACGATTAGTACGATTTCCTTCTCCGGCTCGACATGCATATCCAATACCAGATTGAGTCTATTTGCCGAACCATGAGCCCGTAGAATGGTTCCTCCATAATAGCCTGCATTTTGACTCACCTCTATCACGGTTTTCCCTTTACCCCGATCGACAATCACATAGACAGCCGAATAATTGCCATGGCTCTTTACAGAAGGCGTATGCTCCTCCTGGCGGATGGCCGGTTCCTTGCCGGGATTTAACGGTCGGGCAAGGGGGATGGAAAAGGCGATGCCATGGTTTGGCTTAAATAATTGAAACTTTTGATTAAGCTTATCTATAATCTCATCCTCCCGGTCGGAAGGAATCATCATCATAAGGACTTCTTTGTTTACCTCATTTACCTCCATGAGCTGGGAGAGATTGTCCTTAATCGTGCCTTTTCCAAGCAGGCAGCTGGCACCCTTAATGCCGATTTCCTGTGCAAACTGCAGTACTTTACTGCCCTTTCCTCGATTTACGGTTACCGTAATCAGATGATAGCCGGTATTTGCGGTCGGTTCCTTATTCAACATCAGAAGCCTCCTTTTCCTCTAAATCCAATACTTCAATTATGGCCGTCTTGGATTTTATCTTATAGATTAATCCCAATAGCTGAACGGCAATTAAGGGGGTCATGGCGACGATAGCGATTACACCGAAGCCATCCTGTACAATGCTGGCACCTGGGATATATTCCGCAACACCGTGTGCAAAAGGAAGGATGACCGCTGCTGTCATGGTGCCCGCGGCAACCCCTCCGGAATCATAAGCAATGCCCACAAAGATATCCGGAACGATGAAGGATAATACAATAGCGATGATCATACCCGGCAGCAGAATATGCCATAGCTGTATCCCCGGGAACAAAATTCGTAAAATCGAAAGCCCTACCGCGACCGCCACTCCGGCACAGAGCGCCAGCATAACGGTAACCGCTTTGATGGAGCCGGCGGTCTCATCCTCGATCTGACGAGTGAGTACGTGTACCGAAGGCTCCGCAGGGATGGTGATCAGTCCGAAGATAACACCGATGAGAATCAGAAGCCACTGCCGGTTCTGCTCTGCCAGCTGATAGCCCACCTGAGAGCTGGCTTCAATGAGCCCGTAATTTACACCGATCAGGAATAAGATTAAGCCAAAATAAGTATAGACGCATCCGATGGCAATTCGCTTCAGCTTCGGTCTGCTCAGCTTAATCCAAAATACATTCACGATCAGAAAGATTGCAATAATGGGGAGGAGGATGATCAGGCTTTCCTTTGCCGTCTGCATCAGGTGAAGCAATAGCTGCTGCACCAATCCTCCCGTTGTGGCCTCCTGTGTTGGCAGAGTCCCGTTAATGGGGCCGGTTCCTGTGATCAGCCCCTGAAGCAGAACCGCAATAATGGCTCCCGTCGAAGCAATTCCCAGAATTCCGAACCCATCGTTCTCCTCCTTCTCATTGCTTCGCGTCATAGAAGAAATTCCCGTGGAAAGAGCGAGGATAAAGGGTACTGAGATGGAGCCTGTGGTACAACCGGAAGCATCAAAGGCGATTGCCAAAAAATCAGGCTGTGTGAAAAGCCCCAGAATTAAGATCAGCACATAGATCGCTGCCATGAGCCGGTTCAGGGCGATGTTCTTAATGATCTTAAACAGGCCGGCCAGCACCAGGGCCCCCATACCAAGGGAAACCAGCACAACCATAAGCTGTGAGTTGAAATGCCCGCTGGTAATGGAATTAACCTGGGATGCCAGAATCTGAAGATCCGGCTCCGCGATGGTAACGATGAACCCCAGAAAGCCTCCGCCGATCAAAACCAGCCATAGCTTGTTGGATTTAACCAGTGCTTCACTGATGTGCTCCCCAATGGAAGAGATTGCGATATCAATTCCCAATAGAAAAAGCGGCAGCCCTATTACAAGGAATACAATTCCAATTATGAATTGAAGAAAAACACGCGAGCTTAACGGAGTGATTGTGAAGTTAAGAATTAGAATAACTAGTGAGATAGGAATGATCGAGACAACCTCTTTCATTTTTTCCTGTATTAATGTCACCTTACCTTCTCCTTTCGATGCAAATGATCTGTGTCGTAGTTGCTATGTAAATGCAGAAAGAATAATGCATTGATGAAAGCCAATATGGCTTTAACTATGAGTATAGCATAGTTTACCAGGTAATTGCCATAGTTTTAAGTAAAAAGAACAAACCTTGCATTACGAAAACACATGTAATAAAATGAACATGAATTCGACAATTCAATAAGCAGGTCAATAGTAATATAATCCATAAAGATCGGATCAGTAGGAACGGATAAGGAGAACCGCTATGAAAAATCGATTGCGCAATTTAAGTATTCAGTCAAAGATACAGCTGATCTGTATCCTCATCGCAAGTGGTGTTGTTCTGATGAGCTTTTTTGTATTCTATCAGCAAACCATGAAGAATGTGATGAATACCGCGAAACAGTATATGAACCAGTATGTTTCATTTTCCGACAGCGAATTTACGGAGATGCTTCACAATGCCACCCGGTTGTGCCTGACCGTTGCCATGGATCAGCAGGTGATATCTCCGATTCTCAAGGAACCCGGCAGGGAGGCTTCTTATTCCGATTATCAGGACAGGAAGAAGATCGGAAGCTATCTTTCCGATCTGATATCAAATGAGGATTATATCCGTTATATTGCCATTATTACGAATAACAGCCGTATTTATACCTCCGAGGGGACCAGGCTGTATCTCAAGGATTTGGACGAGCGGTGGTACCGGGAGACGGTAATGGAGAACAAATTGAAGGTATACTTTCTGACGGGCGCGGATAAAGGAATTCTTTTGTGCAGGCCGATTATCTATAAACAGGAGAATTACGGAATCGTCATGGTGAAGATTGGCTATGACAATATTATAGATATCTATGATACGGAAGTATTGGAGGAGGTGGACTTTTTTATTTTCACCGGTGAGGAGGAGCTGTTCTATCAGAAGAATCCGCAGCTGCTGGATTCGAAGGATGAAAAGGCGGTGCAGGCTCTCTACCGCAATGATGAAGCTATCATCCGCCTGAACCAAAAGGAGTACTACTATCTGGAGTATATATCCCGGCAGATTGGCACAAAAACCATTAGCCTGATTCCCATCAACCGGCTGAGGAAGGATGCCAAAACCCTCCAGATTAAATTTGTTGCCATCATGGTGGTATCGCTGCTGGTTATCCTGTCGGTGTCCAAGTATCTGTCCGGTAAAATCTGCAGGGATATACAGGCCCTGAACAACAGCATGCGCCTGGTAGAGAACGGAGATATGCGGATACGGGCGGTGGTCCGCTCCACTGATGAAATCGGTAAGGTTACGGACCGTTTTAACCAGATGATGGATCAAATCAATACGCTGATACAGGAAGTGCAGGAAAAGGAGGCAGCTAAGCGGGAGGCACAGCTGAGCGCGCTGGAGGTGCAGATTCAGCCGCATTTTCTCCATAATACCCTGGCAAGCATTCAGCATGTGGCCAACATGAGGCAGGAAACAGAAATCGAAGAGGTTGCCAGCGCACTGTCCGAGCTTCTTCGCAGCGTGCTGAATAGCCGGAATGAATATGTGACCCTTTGGGAGGAGTATGAGTATATCGATAATTTCATCAAGATTGAGAATTTCAAATTCCTCAATCGGTTTGAGGTGCTGTGGGATGTGGAGGAGGAGCTTTGGCTCTATCATTTGCCGAAACTGATCATACAGCCGATTGTCGAAAATGCCATTGTCCATGGAATCGTAGATATGGAGCATGGAGGGGTGATCAATATAAAGGCGTACCGGGGAGACCATTTTACCATTATCCAGGTGATCGATAACGGAAAGGGTATCTCCAAGGAGACCATTGAGAAGCTGGAAAAAGAGATTCAGCGAAAGGACAAGCTGGGTTTTCGGCAGGTGGGCATCGCCAATGTATTTAACCGGATACGGTTATTATATGGGGAAGAGTACGGCGGAAGCATCTACAGCTGCGAGGACGCATTTACCTGCATTGAACTTCGCTTCCCGAAACAGGAAATCACTCCGGACACATAAAAGCTCCTTGAATAAATAAAAGCACCCTGAACACATAGGCTTTGGAGACGAATGATCAAGGACGGAAGGAATGGATATGAGAATAATTATCGTAGACGATGAGAACGTGTTTCGTGAATACATAAAAAGCATGGAATTGTGGAGCGAGGGCAGGTATGTGCTGGCCGGCGAGGCGCGCAGCAGTGCGGAGGCTCTGGAGCTGTTAAAGAGGACGGAAGCGGATGTTGTGCTGACGGATGTGTGCATGCCGGGTGAAAACGGCATCTATCTTACGGCGCGGATTGCCCATGATTTTCCCAAGGTGGCCATGGTGGCCATCAGCAGCTATGATAACTATGATTATGTAAGGGAAATCTTAAAAAATGGGGCACATGACTATATCTTAAAGAACAGACTCAGCCAAAAGCTTTTGGAGGCGACCCTGGAGAATATCGAGCGGAGCAATGAGACACTTTCCGGCGAGCAAAGAAAGCAGCAGGACAGGAATACGCTGCGGGCCTGGATTGAGGATGGCGTAAGACTGCCCCTCCAATGGGAGGGCAAGAGAAAAACCTTCCTTCTCTGCTCTTTGCAGAGTTTGGAGACCCTGGAAGAAGAGCTGAAGATGAATTACAGGAAAGGAATATTGAATGTGTTAGAGAATCAGGGGTCTTCGGATAGCGAAATAACGGCAAATTATTTTCAGAATGGGTATTTTGTAGTTATGATATGCTTTTCTGATTTCATTACGGAGGCGGAGCTCCAGCAACAGACGGAAATATGCAGGATGAGAGCAGTGAATAATATCCGCCGTATCTATCATCTTAATTTTGATATAAAAATTTGTCCTCAGATGTCCTCGGAGCAGGCGCTTCTGTCTTTCATCCGCCACTGCTTCCGGCAGCAGGAGGTGCCGGCGGATAAGACCAAGAATCTGGCCCTATCTCTGAAGCAGAGAAAGAGTTTGTATATTGCTCTGGAATCCAACAACATTGACCTTGCCTCTGCTCTCATCGAGCAAATCTATCACAACATCGGTGAGAGGGAATACGGCAGGACCATGATGATAACCGCGGAGCTGCTGGAGATATTGGAGCGGGCCTGTATGGATGTGAGTATCCGGCTGGATTTCATTCCCAGGAATGAGAAACTGTACGATTATGTGAAGAAAAAGAGTAAAACAGTTCTCGTAAACAGTATAACCGGGCTGTACCGTAATGCCTTAAAGGAGATTATGTCCCATAGGGTCACCTACAGTGAGAAGGTCATGGCTGCCATCGAGTTTATGAATGAGCGTTTTGATACCATCAACGGAGCCGGAGATGTGGCGGATCAGATCGGGGCATCCGCTTCCTACCTAAGCCGTATCTTCCATACGGAGACGGGTAAAACGCTGGCCAACTATCTGAATGAAATCCGTATTGAAAAGGCCAAGAGCTATCTGCAGCTGAAGGACCGCCCTCTGAAGGAGGTAGTAAGTCTTTGCGGCTTTAATAATTATTCTTATTTTATGAGTGTCTTTAAGGAGTATACCGGCAGGACGCCCAAGGAATATCAGAACGAGCTTTCTTAAGAAAGGATCAGGGTACGGACGGTGCAGCGGGGCGCTGGCTGCAAAAAAGTATACAAGAAAGTAAAAAGAGTATATAAAATGACCCACCCGTAAGCGGCGTTGCTTGATTATAATGTAACCATTATCTTAAGGAGGTACGTTATGAAAAAAACGAGAGTTCTGGCATTGCTTTTATGTATTTTGTTAGGCGCTGCATCGCTGTACGGATGTGCAAAGCCTGATGACGGGAAGAAGAATGAGCCTGGAAAATCAAAAGAACAGGAAGCAGATACGGAAAATCCGGGGGATGGAGCAGTATCAAACCTGAATGAGGAAGGTTTTCCTATCGTGAATGAGAAGATTACCATGACCGTGTTCGGTGCACGTGATCCCAACCACGATGAGTGGGAAAAGGTTCGGGTGTTCCAGGAATATGAGAACAAATCCAATATCCATATGGATTATCAGGAGGTTCCCAATGATGGATTTGATGAGAAGAAGCAGCTGTTATTCGCAGGGAATGAGCTTCCGGATCTGTTCATCCGGGCTAATTTCACAAGAGCGGAGATAACCATGTATGGTGTGGAAAGCCAGCAGCTGATCCCGCTGGAGGATTTGATCGAACAGTACGCTCCGAATCTTATGAAGCTGATGGATCAGGATCCCAGCATCAGAAGTGCTATCACAGCCTCGGACGGTCATATCTATACCCTTCCCAGTCTGGATTTCAGTGCTACCGGACAGATGGGCTTCAAGCAGTGGATCAATAAGGACTGGCTGGCAGCAGTCGGCATGGAAGTCCCCGCGACGGTAGAGGAGTTAAAGGCAATACTCTATGCATTCCGTGACAAGGATCCCAACGGCAATGGAGAAAAGGACGAGATCCCGCTGGGAATCCGCCAGACCAGTTCTGTCTATAGTCTGGGCGGTTCCTTCGGTCTGGAATACCAGATGAAGGATACCTATAAGCTGGTGGACGGCAAATTACATAACTGGTTATGTGACGATGAATTTAAGGAATATCTCCAGTATTTGAATGAGCTGTACTCCGAAGGGTTGTTGTGGCAGGATTATTACAAGGATGATCTGCCCTCCTGGAGAAGCAATCTTGCATCCGCGGCTTACGGGGCGATGTATATGCCTTACACAGATGTGTTTGTGAATGTGGAAGATCAGTATATCGGTTATGATGCATTGACCGGACCCAGAGGAGACAAGATCTGGTCCGACGTGACCAACAGTACCACCGGAATCGGAGCCTTTGCCATCAGCAATACCTGTACAAGTCCGGAAGCCGCCGTACGCTGGGTGGATTATTTCTACGGAGATGAAGGTTCCATCTTCTTCCGTTATGGAGTGGAGGGAGAGACCTTTGTCTATGATGAGAGCGGGCAGCCAAAGATTAGTGAGGATATTCTGAAGGCGGAAGAGGGCTTTATGACTGCTCTTGGAAAGGTTAATCTGGTTCCCGGAGGCGGGTTCCCCCATGTTATAACCGACGCTACGGATGGAATTGTGGCGAGTCAGAAGACAAAGGACGCCGCCGCATTGCTGAAGGATAATTTCCCCAGCACAGTTTGTGCCAAACCGGCCCTGGGTCTGGAGGACGGAGAGAGGGTCAATGCCCTGGAGCAGGATCTCTTTACCTACAGAGATGAATCTGTAACCCGGTTCATCATCGGGGAATTGAGCTTTGATAAATGGGAAGAATACTGTAATACATTGGAGAAGAACGGAATCAGGGAGTTGGAGGAGATCTATAACAACGCTCTGAAATAGAACATCTGCTTCCTGCAGGCAAAGAAATTGGAACAGGCGGGCAGGGCAGCCGATGTATTAATAGCAGAAAAGGTTACTGACAATTATACCAATATAGTTGTCAGTAATTTTTTAAGGAGATAGTGTGAATTGCCTGGAAGCACAATTCACACGGCAAATTTGTGCTGCCGCCCAAATTCACGGGCAGTGGCAGTATGGAGGATTAACACTTGAAAAAATTCAAACTCAAATATTATCTGAAGCAAATCAAAAAGTCAAAGGAACTGTACCTGTTATTTGCATTGCCCCTGGCGTGGTATATTATCTTTAAATATGTGCCGATTTACGGACTTCAGATCGCCTTTAAGAGGTATAACCCCACCCTTGGGATCCTGGGAAGCCCTTGGGCAGGATTTCGTTACTTTAAGCAGTTCTTCGATTCTTATTATTGCCTGGAGGTAATCTGGAATACGGTTAAGCTGAGCCTGTTTACCCTGGTGGTGGGCTTTCCCATTCCCATCCTTCTGGCGCTGCTCATTAATGAAATTCGGAGCAGGAAGCTGAGCAAGATGGTCCAGAATGTCACCTATATGACCAACTTTCTCTCCGTTGTTGTCATTGTCAGCATGCTGAACATATTTTCCAATCCGGCTTATGGGCTCTTTAACCGGATTACCGGAGTATTCGGTGCGGCACCGGTGGATTTTATGACAAAGACCGCCTTCTTCCATCCGATGTATGTGTTCTCCAATGTATGGCAGTTCATGGGCTTTAATGCTATTATTTATATTGCGGCGCTGGCAGGAATTGATCCGACCTTTTACGAGGCGGCTTCCATTGATGGTGCCTCCCGGTTCCAGAAGATCATACATATTTCCATTCCCTGCATTATGACGACAATCATCATCATGTTTATTTTAAGAATAGGGAATCTGATGACGGTGGGCTTTGAAAAGGTATTATTAATGCAGAATAGTGTTAATACCTCGACCAGTGAAATCATATCAACCTTCATCTACAAAAACGGTATTAAAAAGGGTCAGTTCAGCTATAGCACGGCAGTGGGTATATTTAACTCTGTTATTAACTTTATTCTTCTGATCAGTGCCAATTCGGTGAGCAAGAAGGTCACCAAAACCGGTTTGTGGTGATGGGTCACAGCTTTGGATGGGCAGAAATGGCTTCACAAGTCCTTTACAAATTTGTATGGCTGTCCAAATTCGCAGGGCAGCGGAAGAATGGAGATAGAAGATGATACATACAGCAAAAATGAAGCAAACCCGGCGGGAAACCGCCTTTCACATAGGCGTTAATTTGAGCAGTATTCTTGTGATTATAATTATGCTTGTCCCGTTGATCTTTGTTCTGGCGGCATCATTCTCGGACCCGGACCTGGTCCTGAAGGGGAAGGTTCTGCTCTATCCCAAGGGGATCACGATGAAGGCCTACCAGATGGTGTTTGAAAATAATGAAATCTGGAGAGGCTACATGAATACTATTTTTTACACCATAACGGGGACCTTGATCAGTGTGGCGCTGACGATACTGGCAGCGTATCCCCTGTCAAGAAAGCATTTCTTCGGGCGGAAGATCCTGCTGCTGATTATGGTGTTCACCATGTATTTTAACGGAGGTATGATACCGACCTATCTGCTGGTCAGGGATCTGGGAATGTATAATTCCGTGTGGGCAATCATACTGCCGGCGGCCATCTCCACTTATAATCTGATCGTCGCCAAAACCTTCTTCGAGACCAGCATTCCGGAGGAATTGTTTGAATCCGCCCTGCTGGATGGCTGCGGCAATATTAAGATGCTGTTCAAGATCGTTTTGCCCCTGGCAAAATCCATCTTGGCAATTTTGGTGCTGTACTACGCGGTGGATATGTGGAATTCCTATTTTAATGCACTGATCTATTTAAATGAAGATAAAAAATATCCGCTTCAGATTATTCTGAGAAACATACTGCTCATAGGGCAGACAGAGCAGTTTGGCACCAATGATGTGGGTATGGCGGAGAAGATAAAGATGGCGGAAGCGGTGAAGTACGCAGTTATTGTAGTGTCCAGCCTCCCGATGATTATTCTGTATCAGTTTGTACAGAAGCATTTTGTGAAAGGTGTAATGATAGGAGCGATCAAAGGCTGATTAGGCAGAAAGGAAAAGGATGATGGAAGAAAAGAAACGCAAAAAACCTAATTTTATTATAATCATGACGGACCAGCAAAGAGCCGATTTAAGAAGGAGCTGCGGATGTTCCCTGGACACCATGCCATTTGTGGATGAGTGGGCAAAGGGAGGGATTGACTTTAACCGGGCATATACGCCCAATCCCACCTGTATGCCGGCCAGGGTTAGTATGTTCACAGGAAGGTATTCACAAACACATCTGGTGAGAACAAACCATAACCGGGAGGATGCCCTTTATACCGAGGATCTGCTGGATGTGCTGAAGAGAAACGGATATGCAACAGCTCTCTGCGGGAAGAATCATTCTCACCGGAATTATGAGGATTTTGATTTTCACAGCAGGACAGATCATCTGGGGTTATCCGGAAGCAATATGACAAGGGAAGAACAGGAATTTTCCGATTACCTGAATAACACAAAGTTTGTGGACAGCAGGGAGCCGGCTCCGGGCGGAGTAGAGGTGCAGCATCCTTACCGGAATGTCTCAGATGCGTTGGAGTTTATTGACGGTGTGGGCGGAAAGGCTCCCTTCTTTGCCTGGATTTCCATTGCGGAACCCCATAACCCGTATCAGGTGCCAAGCCCTTATTATGATATGTTCCCGCCGGAGGTTTTACCTCCCTGTACCAGCGGGGAGGAGGCGAGGAAGAACCATAAGGGGGATCGTTATCAGCGGATGAGAAAGGTCTGGGAGCAGGTTTATGGCCCGGATATATCAGAGCATATGGAGCGCTCCAGATCTAATTATTACGGGATGCTTCGTTTGATTGACGATCAGATAAAGCGGCTGGTGGAAGGGCTGCAGGAGCGGGAATTAGAAGAGAACACCATTGTGATCTATCTTTCGGACCACGGAGATTTTGTGGGAGAGTATGGGCTGATGCGCAAGGGTGCCGATTTATCGGAGCTGCTGGTCCGCATACCCATGGTCTGGAAGGGGCCCGGCATTGCTGCAAAGGGCAAGGAGACCCAGGCTTTTGCCAACCTGGTGGATATCTTTCCGACAATATGTGATATTCTTGGGGAAGAGCGGCCCATGGGAGTCCAGGGGAAGAGCCTTCTGCCCATTTTGAAGCAGCAGGAGGGCTTTGAATGTGAGTTTGATAAGGCGTATTCCGAGAGCGGTTTCTCCGGCATGTACTGGAATGACGAAGATATGCTGGACTACAGGACGGAAGGCGCGACCCAGGATATGACGGCCTTTGATTGTTTGAATACCTGGACACAATGCGGTCAGGTCAGAACCCTCAGAATGGAGGACTACCGAATTCAAATCGATATGATGGGAGAAGGTTATCTATATGATTTATCCAGGGATCCCATGGAGCTTCAGAATCTGTGGAAGGATCCGGAATACAGTTCGGTAAAGGACAAAATGATGCAGGAATTGCTCGCTGTCATGCTGCAGAATACGGATGTTCTTCCGGTACCTCATCACCGTTACCGGACCAAGGTTCATCCGAAGGGCTACTGGTATCAGGATTATTCTTCCCCAGACCCGGGGGTTCACCATTCGGGAACGATGAAGGAATTGTACACCAGGAAAAGATAGCCTTTGTGCGGCCGGATGGCGGCGGAACGGTGTGGATTAATCCGGTGTAATGTGTATAAAACAGATTTATAAAGCAAGGGCCGTGGATAAGAGGGAGCTTCTCTCCTGCATTCATGGTCCTTCCTTGATCCATAACTAGTCCTTGAACCATAGCCATTCCTTGAGCAGTAGTCCTTCTTTATTCCGTAACCCCTCCTTTGATCTATGCCCCCTCTTGTCAAGGTTTCAGGAATATCCGAAGATGGTCACAGAGCTGCCGTCATAAGATGGCACTCTTCCCGATACTCGGCATGAAATGACATAGAGTTTAAGAATTACATATCCATAAATTGATATATCTGCCTATGGAAAGAATACTACATATTGTTCCGGGCAGGAATTGCGGTATGATAGGTAAGACAACAGAATTATGACCGGGGAGGATAGACGATGGATAACACGGACACGGCAATCATATTAATAACCTGCGATGAACTGAAAAAGGATACCCTGAGCTGTTACGGCAACAGGGCGATTACAACCGGCAATATTGACAGGCTCAAAGAGATGGGGACGGATTTTGACCGGGCGTATACCGCAAGTCCCTGGTGTCTGCCGGCAAGATGCTCCATCCTGACCGGGCTTTATCCGCATAACAGCGGGGCCTACAGCAATTTTCGGCCATGCCCCCTGGATAAGGGGAGAAAGAATCTTTTCAGAGAATTAAAAAACAGCGGCTACACCACCGCTGTATTTGGAAAATGCCATTTCATCCCTGTGGAATATGGAAAGGCCTCGGCAGAAAAAACGCTCCCCTACGATAAAGAAATAGAGTACTATAAAAGTCTGGGGATTGATCATCTGGAGCTGGAGGACGGGAAGCAGGTATCCGTATGGTTTCAGGACGACTATAGCAGGGAACTGGAGCGGGCAGGATATCTGCAGGCCTATAGGGAAGCTGTATGGAGCAGGGAAAACCAGAAGGTATTTCCTTTCCCCGGACCGACAAATCTACATCCGGATTATTGGGTGGGAGAGCGTGCCGCTGAACATATCAGAAGCAGTAAAGAAGACGCTCTGTTTGCGTGGATTTCCTTCAGCGGGCCCCACTACCCCTTTGATGCACCGCAAGAGTACTGGGAGAAGGTGGACGAAGAGAAGCTTCCTCCAATCATACTGGAAAAGGGGGAGTTCGACGGAGAAGACAGAATCCATCATGACAGCTACCATGGAGGAAGAAACTCCAACATTGACGGATCCGGACCTGCGCCGGGGCGCGCGTGCAAGAACTATACGGAGGATTACTGGAGGGAGCTTCGGATCAGCTATCATGCCAATATGAAGCTGATCGACGATCAGATCGGCAAAATCATAGATGCGGTTCATGACAGGTATGGGGATAACGCATTAATCCTGTTTACGGCGGATCACGGTGAGATGCTTGGCAATCACGGCCTCTGGGGCAAGCATAACTGCGGATATGAAGAGGTATGGAAGATCCCCATGATAGTTAAATTCCCGGGACAGAAGAAGGGAGAAAGCAGCAAAAAGCTGGTGAATTCCACGGATATTTTTCCAACCTGCCTGGAGGCAGCCGGCGCGGAAGAGATTGAATGTGACGGAATCAGCCTGTACCGGAAGGAAGAGCGGGAATATACCTTTGCAGAGGGAGAGGGTTATCTTGCCATAACCGACGGAAGATATAAATATATCCATGTGCAGAAAGGGCAGGAAGCCGGCAGAGAACTGCTGGACTTGCAGGAAGAACCGCAGGAGTTTAGAAATCTTATGGGCCTTGACCGGTATCAGCCCGTTCTGGCCAGGCTGAGGGAGAAAATGATCGAACATATGCTTCCGGCAATCCTGCCCTGAGGGCGGTGTTTTGTCCGGAGAAATACATCAGACAATATCACATTATTTGCAAAGGGAGGCATGTATTATGAATAAACAGGCAATTGTTCTTATTACCTGTGACGAATTAAAAAAGGACACCTTAAGCTGCTATGGAAACCGGGCGATTTCCACCGTGAACATCGATGCCCTGAGAGAGCGCGGAACGGATTTTGACAATTGTTATACCGCGAGCCCCTGGTGCCTGCCGGCAAGATGTTCTATTTTGACCGGCCTGTATCCCCATAACAGCGGTGCTTACAGCAATTTCAGGAAATGCCCGTTGGATACGGGAATCAACAATTTGTTTAAGGAATTAAAAAACAGCGGATACCATACTTCTCTATTTGGAAAGTGTCATTTTACCCCGGTCCGGTACAGTGAAACACTTCCGGACCGGACACTGCCATATGAGGAGGAGACAAGCTATTACCGTTCCCTGGGAATTGATCACATGGATCTTCAGGATGACAAGCAGGTTTCGGTGTGGTTTTATGATGATTATAGCAAGGAACTGGATCAGGAAGGCTATCTGGCTCCCTACCGGGATGCCGTATGGAATAAATCCTACCAGAAGGTATTTCCATTCCCGGGACCCACAAGACTTCATCCGGATATGTGGGTGGGAGAACGGGCAGCAGAATATATCAAAAACAGCAAAGAGGAGTCGTTATTTGCCTGGGTATCTTTCAGCGGCCCTCATTATCCCTTTGATGCCCCTCAGGAATATTGGGATCAGGTCGATGCGGATAATCTTCTTCCGATGAATGTGAAGGAAGGAGAGCTGGAAGGCGAGGACAGAATTTTACACGACAGCTATTACGGCGGTGAGAAGTCCAATATTGACGGTGCGGGAATGGCCAAGGATCGGGCCTGCAAAAATTACACGCCGGATTATTGGAAGAGACTTCGTATCAGCTATAATGCCAATGTCAAGCTCATCGATGACCAGGTGGGTAAAATTATTGCTGCTGTGAAAGAGCAGTACGGGGAGAATTCCCTGATTATATTTACCGCGGACCACGGCGAAATGCTGGGCAATCACGGACTTTGGGGCAAGCATAACTGCGGCTACGAGGAAGTGTGGAAGATACCCATGATTGTAAAAGCGCCTGGCCAAAGGCAAGGAAAGGTCAGAAACAGTCTGGTGAATTCCATGGATATCCTTCCTACCTGCCTTGAGGCGGCAGGAATTGCAGAAATATCCTGCGACGGAATCAGCATGCTGCAGGAAGGCAGGGAACGGGAGTATACCTTTGCGGAAGGCGAGGGATACCTTGCGGTGACCGACGGAAGATATAAATACATTCATATACAGAAGGGGAAGGAGAATTATCGGGAGCTTTTGGACCGAGGGGCGGACCCCATGGAGTTTCAGAACTTTATCCATAACCCGGAATATATGCCGGTTCTCGCCAGGCTCAGAGAAAAGGTTATCGAGCATATGATGCCGAAGCTGCTTCCTTAATAAAAAAGCGAAGCTGTCACTGTCCTCCTGCCGGAGCAGGAGGGCGGTTGCAGCCTCAGTGTATTCTTAAAATAATCAGGCCACCTACTTGTCAAAACTCTCAGAAGCAGCATTCAAAAGGCTTTAATTGAGCTAATAAGAAAGCCATAATTTTGACTTATATTTCTGCTACTGTAAAGGGTGGTAAAATAGAGAAACTTTTCAGGAGTTTGGGGGAAATTGTATTGAAGCATAGCAAGTGGTGGATTAAGTTTTTGATCTCCTATATATATATCGGAATATTCCCTGTCCTTTTGTTGGGGATATTTTTCTATTCCGGCTACAAAATGTCCGTATATAAGGAGATAGAGAATAGCAACTATTCTATTTTAACGCAGGCACTATATAAAACGGATAATATGGTTGAAAAAATGAACAGTATCGCATACCATTTATCCGGCATCTATGCGGAGGGAAACGACCTGAGGGAGTATTCCGGAAGGATGCCGGAGGTAGATGATGCCATCATTATGCAGCAATTAAAAACCTATAATGGTTTAATTGAAGGAGTGCCGATCCAGACACTTTTATATATACGGGGAGGCAAATACATCTACACGGAAGACGGAAAAACACTTTATTCGGATTTTGAAGAATCAAAGAAGGATTACGGAGATCTGACCATGAGCTCCTTCTTCGGAATGATCAATTCCCTAAAATACAATACTTCGATTAAGCTGTACCAGCCGGAAGGGGACGATGTTCAGAGCCAATCCCTGGTGTATTATCTATATCCGGTTCCTTATATGGAAAGCCTGCCGGTGGCTACGCTCTGCTTTTCCGTGCAATACTCGGATATGTACGGAGCCCTTGAGAACTATTTGGGAGAGCTGTCGGCCGATGTTTACCTTTATAACGAGTATTATCGCAACATATTTTCTTCCGCCTCGGGTAAAATGGAGACGGAGGACCGGACCCGCCTGGAGGAGGTTATGATCAATATCAAAGGGACCGGAGTGTTTGAGAGGAAGATAGATAATAGAAGCTATGTAATTATGCGCGGAGTTTCCCAGAATTCCGGTTTTAGTATTGTGACAGTCAGTGAGAAGGAGGCCTTTTACAGCCGGGCGGATTCCTTTGAAAAGACAATGCTTATCGTGGTGGTATTGCTCAGTGCCATAGCGGTGGCTCTGGCAGTTGTCCTTTCCAAACGTTCCTATAATCCCATTAAGCAGCTGTTGCATGAGGTGACCGGGAAAAATATGCCGGAGGATGAGACGAGTCTTAATGAATTTGAGATAATCCAAAGCTATTGGTCCGATATCAAGCATAAGAACCAGGAGCTGAACAGCCTTGTGGACCGGCAGAGGCCGATTATTGTCGCATCCGCACTGCATACACTTTTGGAGCGGCGGCTCTCTGATTCGGAGGAAATTGATTTTGTTCTGAAATCAGCCAATATCAGCTTGCTCCACCCCTATTTTTTCGTAATTATGATCCCGCTTCCGCCGCCGGATTCCATGGAGCAGGATATCAGCAAAAGTATTCTTTCTCTGGTGCACGGGAGGGTAAATCAGCTCTGGCATTTGTACGGGATCGATATGATTATGGAGAACAGCATTGCAGTGATCGTAAACTGTGCTGTAAAGGAAATTGAGGGAGAGGATGCCCGGAAAGCAGTTGCCGGGTTGATTCAGAGTGAGATACTAAAGGTATGGCGGGACGGATTAAACCTGCTGGTCGGACGTATCTATGAACAAACCTCCGATATCAATGCTTCTTATATAGAGACAACAGTCATAGCCTCGGATTATCCCATAAGGGGTACTTCCGAGATCATATACTTTGAGCAGATCAGTCAGGGGAATCAGGATAATAAGTATCCGGTGCTGGAACAGGCCATCTATATCCAGTGTATTAAACAGGCGAATAAGGATGCAGCCTTAAAGGCCCTGGAGGAAATGATAGAAGTGATATCCGATACGGGGTCTTACCTGATTACCCAGTGCCTGTGCTACGATATCATCAACATGGTTATTAAGACGGTCAACCAGCTGAAAGGCTTTGATATGAACCGGCTTGAGATTAAGAGAATGTGTGCCTTTTCCAGCCTGGAGGAATTTCGCCAAAGCTGTATGGCGGTAACGGAGCTGATCTGTGATCAGTATGAAGCCTTTAAGGAAAGCGAGCATCTTAAGCTTCGGTCGGGAATTATCAATTATGTCAGCTCCAATTACACCGAGCTCTCCATGTGCCTGGATGATGTGGCCAATCAGTTTGATGTTACAGCCAATTATGTAAGCCGATTCTTCAAACAGGAAACAGGCTGCTCCTTTATCCAGTATATTACCATGCTTCGAATGGATCGCGCCAAGGAGCTTCTGATTACCACGGATATCCAGATCAAGGAGATTGTCAGCTCCATCGGGTATATTGATGTGGCTAATTTTATACGCAAGTTCAAGTCC
Source organism: Bacillota bacterium (assembly GCA_023423045.1). GTDB lineage: Bacteria > Bacillota > Clostridia > Lachnospirales > Lachnospiraceae > Mobilitalea. The sequence goes on from JAFAGA010000029.1 coordinate 24,556, forward strand.
TATGAAGGTATTACGCCGAACCAATACCGGGAGGCCATGAGAGGAAGGTAGCCTGGCAGCCGAAAAACTGTTCTAAAGCAGCAGGAAATAAGTATCATTGCTTATCTACTGCTGCTTTTTTATATGTAAAAATAATTACCTATTCTGATTTTTTTACATATTGAAAATAATGAAATCTACATATGAAATCAGAATTACAGATTGAGACTTGCCCCGGGAGTGAATAAAATAACAACAACGGCCGGAAAACCGCAGAGGCAAACAACGCCACAGGCGGCAAAGGGCGGCAAGGCAGGCTCCGGCCTGCCGGTTTAAGAAATCAGTAAGAAAGTAGGAATAAACTATGGCAAGGGATTTGGGAATTATGAAACCGCCTCAGGCAACGCAGAAACTAGGAATAAGATTGAAGAGAAACTTCGTCCGATACCGGTATATCTATCTGATGCTGGTTCCTGTTTTGTTATACTTCATTATATTTTGTTACGGGCCAATGACAGGAGTCGCCATCGCATTTAAGAATTATAAGCCGGCCCTGGGATTTGCCGACAGTAAGTGGGTTGGTATGAAGCATTTTGTGGATTTCCTTACCGGACCTTATGCATGGCGGCTGATCCGCAATACTTTGCTGATCAATATTCTCCAGATTATATTTGCATTCCCGGCCCCGATTATACTGGCTCTTCTGATTAATGAAATCAGATCCAAGCACTATAAAAAGGTGGTCCAAACCATAAGCTATATGCCGCATTTCATCTCCCTGGTGGTTATCTGCGGCCTGCTGGCAACCTTTTGCAGGTCGGACGGACTGTTTAACGACATATTGGCAGCGCTGGGCTTTGAGCGTTTCAATCTGCTGGCCAATGCGGCACTGTTCCGGCCGATTTATGTAGCCAGCGGCATTTGGCAGGAGGCCGGCTGGGGCAGTATTATCTATCTGGCGACACTTTCCACAGTGGATCCGGGGCTGCACGAGGCGGCTGCAATCGACGGAGCCAATCGTTTCCGCAGGATGATCCACGTATCCTTCCCGAGCCTGGTTCCGATTATTATTGTACAGTTTATTATGAGAATGGGTAATATTTTGACTCAGGGTTTTGAAAAGGTGTTCCTTCTCTACTCACCTGTGACCTATGATACGGCAGATATTATTTCCACCTATATCTACAGGCAGGGGCTGGAGCTGACCAATTACAGCTTCGGTACGGCAGTCGGTATCTTCAATTCGGTAATAAACATAATTATTTTAATTCTGGTAAATAGTATTTTCCGGAAGAATTCAGAGCAAAGCTTGTGGTAGGGAGGCAAAAAGATGATTGAAAATAAAACAATGGGTGATAAAATCTTCGGAGCGGTCATCTATGGGATCATGGGGATACTTTCCTTTCTGTGCCTCTATCCCATGCTGCATGTAATATTTGCCTCTGTCAGCGATCCGATGCAGCTGATGAGGCACAGCGGGGTATTGCTGCATCCCCTTGGCTTCTCTGCAGAGGGCTACAAGGTGGTGTTCCAGAATCCCAACATTCCCGCCAGTTATCTGAACACCATACTCTATGTTACGACGGGTGTGTCAATTAATATTATTCTGACAACCATGGGGGCCTATGCATTATCCAGAAAAGGATACATGTTCAAAAGAAGCATTACCTTTCTGATTATATTCACCATGTATTTCAGCGGAGGGATGATACCTAACTTCCTTCTGGTGAAACAGCTGGGCCTCTACAATTCCATATGGGCTCTTGTACTGCCAGGGGCAATCTCCGTCTGGAATATGATCGTGATGAAAACCAGCTTCCAGGCCATTCCCCTCAGCCTGGAGGAGTCTGCCAGAATAGACGGGGCCAATGACTTCGTTATATTATGGAAGATCTTCCTTCCCGTATCCAAGGCAACGATTGCCGTTATGCTGTTATTCTATGCCGTGGGGCATTGGAATTCCTGGTTCAATGCAATGATATACCTGAGAGACAGGAGCAAGTACCCGCTGCAGCTGATTATGAGAGAGATTTTGATATCCAACTCCTCCAGCGGTAATGTAATAGAGGATGCGGATACCCTGTTCTTGCAGGAAGTAATCAAATATGCAACAATCGTAATTTCCACCGTCCCGATCCTTTGTATCTATCCCTTTGTGCAAAAGTATTTTATGACAGGGGTTATGATGGGGTCGCTGAAGGAATAATTAACGGAGAAGACTCCGTTGATGATAGATAAGAAATCCATACATTGGAATTTAAGGAGGTAAAGTTATGAAAAGGAAATTGTTATCCGTACTGCTTGTAATTGCACTGCTGGTATCTATGATATCTGGCTGCAGCAAGCAGGATGGAAAAGGAAAGACCGCGGGGGATGACAATACGCCGACCAAGGAAGCGTCGGCAGATGGCAAAACAGAGGGAGGCTCAGAAGCTTCTCAGGAACCGGTAACCCTGACCTATTGGGTGCCTCTGAACGGCAGTGCATCAAAATTCATTTCCAGCTACAATGAGAATACGGCTTATCAGGAAGCAATGAAGCGTCTGGGAATTAATATTGAATTTATTCATCCCGCTGTAGGGCAGGAAGATGAGCAGTTCAATCTGATGCTCTTAAGTGACAAGCTTCCGGACATTATCGCTTATGGAAACAAATACATTGGGGGAGAGTTCCAGGGTATGCGTGATGGAGTGTTCCTGGATTTGACCGATCTGATTCCGGAATATGCACCCGACTATAACAATCTTTTACAAAGCGATGAGGAGTTTTATCGTGAGGCAACGGACAATGAAAGAAAAATAGCAGCGTTCTACGGTTATAAGGTGTCTGGAGATCCCCCCTTCACCAGATGGATCTTAAACGATGATGTTCTTAAGAAACTGAATGTGGAAATACCGCAGACCATCGATGAATTTGAAACAATGTTTGATAAAATGCTGGCAGAGGGGATAACCCCTTACGCACTTGCTGCAAAGGGCTACGAAGAGCAGCTGATGGGCTTGTGGGATATTGTGAAGGACTTCTATATTCAGGATGGACAGATCAAATTCGGACAGATGCAGGAGGGCTTTAAGAATTATCTTACTCTTTTAAATGAATGGTACGCTAAGGGGTATATATCCAAGGATTTCACAAGCCTTGATGTAAATACGACAAATACCCTGTTTGATTCCGGTGCCATCGGAACCTTTACCGGACCTATTGTAGCAAACTATAACCGTGGTGAGGCTCAGGGCATTAAAGTCGTGCCGGCACCGTATCCCCGCCTGCAGCCGGGTCAGAAACTGCATTATCAAAGCGCAAATCTATGGCCCAAGATGACCCAGAATGAATGTACCGTAGTAATAAGCAAGGACTGTTCTAATGTAGAGGCAGCCATGAAGTTCCTGAACTACGGATATACCCAGGAAGGCGCCGATCTCCTTAACTGGGGTGTGGAAGGGCTGAACTGGGAGCAAAAGGGCGACCAGAAGGTTTATAATGATCTGATGCTGAATAATGAGAAGTTTGGAACAGAGGAAGCCAGCTATATCTATAAGATGCACTTTGCTCCGAAATTAAATTATCCCGATACCGTATGCCATGCAAATCTCTTGAAGAGCGAAGGCGCATTGAATGTCAGACTTCAATGGAAGGATGACCCGGATATGGACAGTTCCCTGCAGCTTCCTCCCTTCCAGCTGGATGCGGATCAACAGCAGAGGTTGGGCGAAATTATGACACAGGTAAATACCTACTGTGATGAAATGGTGCTTAAATTCATCACTGAGGCGGAAAGTCTTGATAATTTTGATAAATATGTAGATTCAATTAAGTCTTTGGGAATTGAAGAAGCATTGAAGATGAAGCAGGAAGGCTATGATAACTACATGAAGAAATAAGAATGAAGCAGCATAAACTTATGCTGAAAGGAGATGCCGCTAACCGGCATCTCCTTTCGTAGCTTCCTTGCATCTTTTCTGGCATTTTCACGGATATCTTCCGTCATGCCGGGGTTTATTTCAATTATCTTTTCGGCCATATTCCTGAGTTGGGGTCCGTCCTGTCTTCTCCTTGTATACCCTGAGAAAATAATTATAGCTGTGAAAACCGACCTGTTCGGAAATCTCCTTTAGCTCCAGTTTCGTTTCCCGTATCATCTTTTTCGCCAGATCAATGCGGAAGGAGGTGAGGTAATCTACGAAGGAAGTGCCCAGCTCCTTTTTAAAGAGCCGGGACAGGTGGGCGCTGGATACATGGATCTGCTCCGCAACAGTAACCAGTGAAATATCGCGGGAGTAGCTTTCCTTTATATACAGGATTGCCTTTTGAATATGAGGTGAATAGGAGGAGGTATCATGATACAGTGCATTTGTGATCAGACTCTTATAGTAATTCCATAGAAGCTCATAGGAGCTTATATGTTTTTGATGCATCTGCTGTCTGAATTGTTCAAACAGTGCCTTGTCCGAAGAAAGTGTTAAGTCAAGCTTTAACTGCTGCTGGAATTTCTGTCCGATCTGAAGCAGCTGAAGGATAATCTGTTGAGGAAGGCGGGAGCCGGTACCGGGATCGGCATAGCGCTGATAAATCTGCTTCAGCAGCAGCTCGGTCTGGGTAAGATTAAGGGAGGTAAGAGCCTCCATCAGATTTTTTTCTTCCATAATATCAATGGAGTTGGTGTGGGGCGCATCTTCCTTCTTTTTGTCAAAGGTCTGGTGATTTAGCAGGGCTACGGTTTTGCGGTAGCTCTCATTAAGTAAGCTGATATCCGTGATAATATCGCTGGTCTGGTACAAGGCGGTGATGTTAAGGAGTTTTTGCATATTGGATAGGAGCATCCTTATGTTGGCGTTGGCATCCTCCTGTATTCTTCGGCTGCTGGCCTCGTTCTCATAATGAAACAGAATTGCAAATTGTCCGTGGTCAAGATGGGTAATAATGCCGTTATCAAGGGATACAAAGATATTGGTAGCCAGATTGAGAACAGCCTCCACCAGCTTCTCCCGGTTCATGGAGGGGTTCAGGTGCGTCAGGATGATAAAATTGGTGATCTGCATGACTGCCAGCACATGATGGGGGGAGGAGTAATCCTTCTGGGTCATCATATGCTCGTGCTCCCTGGGGTTGGTGACTCCGTACTGCACCAGCTCCTTCAAATACTGCTGCTTGGCAACTCCGGCAAAATAATAGATATGGGAGGTACGAAGCCCCTCCTTCTCCCTGAATTCCCGAAGTTCGTTCAGCTTTTGCAGCAGCAGGGAAGCATCCAGCTGGTGTTTGAGAAGATAGTCCAGGGCGCCGTAGCGCATGGAATCCCGGACAAATTCAAAATTATCATAGTTGCTTAAGATCAGAATGGAGATGTTTAAATTTTTACTTTGGAGGGCTTTGGCCACCTCCACGCCGCTTTTGTCCGGCATATCAACATCCAGAATCAGGATATCGGGGCGCAGCTTTTCTACTTGGGACAGGGTATCCGCTCCGTTTTGCGCCTGTCCGATGATGGTATATCCGCAGTTATTCCAGTCAATCATATTTCTGAGACGGTTTAAGGTTAATATATCGTCATCGGCTAAAAAAACCAAGGTCATAATGATTGCTCCTTCTCCACTACTGGGAATTCTATATGCACGGTGGTGCCGATTTCAGGGTAACTGATAATGTCGAAGACGGAGGCTTCGCCGTACTGTAACTGCAGACGCTGCATCGTGTTATGGATACCGATGCTGGTAAAATTATTCTTGGATTTCTTCTGACCGCTCAATATCTGGGCTACGACCGCCTCCTCCATACCGCTGCCGTTGTCGATAATATCAATCAGAATGCGGGAATCCTGTTTGGTGATGCGGATGGTCAGAAAGGCGTCCGCGGTTAATGTCTGAAAGCCGTGAACAATGGCATTTTCAATGATTGGCTGCAGCAAAAGCTTTAATATGAGGCAGTTGCCTGCACTGGGATCGATCTGGAGCTCGGTGTGGATATTGCAGAGCAGGTTATATTTTTTGATGGCGATATATGCCTTGCAATACTCAATCTCTGATTCGATGGTGATGTATTCCCCTTTGCTGTTGGAAATCAGATGGAGCAGCCCGGCAAAGGAGGAAGACACCTCATATATATTGGTCACATTCTGAAGCTGTGCCAGATAGGTGATGGTATTCAAGGTATTGTAGATCATATGGGGGTTTACCTGGGCCTGTAAAGCGCGGAATTCCAGCTTGCGTTTGTTGCGTTCGCTTTCCTTGATCTGCTCCAGAAGAAGGGTGATACGCTGGGACATGGCAAAGAAGCCGCCTGCCAGCTGGCCCACCTCGTCTTTGGAGCGAACCTCAACGGATATGGTATCCCCTACCCTATTGCCGAAGTTTGACACTTCCGCATTCAGTCTGCGGATATCCCTGGAAAGAAGAGAGGTAAGAACAATGATCCCTGCCGCCGTTCCCCCGATGATTACGGAAAAGGTAAGGATGAAGTCCCTGAGAACCCGGGAGGATTCCGAGAAGACGGAGGCGCTGTTGACCAGTGCCACCACGGTCAGCTCCTTTGTCGGAACCGTCTCCTGAATCAGAAGATAATCCTTATCGTTGATAATAACATTGGAGGCCTGCCTTGCGAGGGCCTTACGGAGCTGCGGGGGTACCTCTACGGTATCCACCGAAGCATCGGTGCTGTATAGAATCTTGTTATTATTCTGAATGACATATAGGTAAGTATCATCCTCCTCAAAGAGGCTGAGGATATTCTTCATATAGGCGAAGGTAACATCCACCATAACAATGCCCAAAAACCGTCCGTTATTGCCCACTACCCTGGCATAGGTAATGACGGAGTTGTTATCATAACCGTCCAGGCTCCGGTTGAGCAGGACAGCATTATTCTCCTCAATATACCTGATCAGAGGGGAGGCCATGGTAAGGCCGTTATTATAAGTGATACCGCTATGGTAGAGATTGTTATTGGCACCGAGGATGGTGATCTGATAATTAAAGTCATAGTTGGATGCCAGAGACTGCAGGAGGTTTTGCAGGGATTTATATTCTTTGAACCATTCATAGCTTAAAGGAGAGGCGTCTCCCTTAAGGATTTCGGTCATATTGTAATTGATGATCAGGGAGGAGATGATGCCGTTCATATCCTGCAGCATCTTATCCAGCTGGTTGGTGGCAACGTGGATTTTGGAGTTGACATATTCCCGTTCTTTGTTGGTCAGTATGGACTGAAACCGGTATACAAAGACATTGGTCAGCAGGGAGAAGGGCAGGATAAGCATCAGAAAAAAGGCGGCCATAAATCTGGCCTTGATGCTGGAATTAATTCGGGTCAGGAGAGGTAGTTTTTTCATTGATGCACCGGCTTTCTTAAATATACAATCATGAACTCTTACTTATTTATTATAATACCGTATCGGATGGATTCAGACAAGCCAATGCAAAAATATTGAACTATCATATCATATTTTTGTAGTTAAATTGAACCTTCTCTTTGATAGAATAAGAGAATAAAAGTATGGGAGGAAGCATTATGAAGTTAAAGAGAATTTTAAGTATCTTATTATGTTTGGCAATGGTATTTTCACTTGCTGCCTGTAAAAGTGAAACTGCCCCCAAGGAGGAGCCGAAGAAGGGCGATACTTCCACTCCGGATACGCCTGCTTCCGGCGGCGATACCGCAGAGGAATCCAATCTGAATGCCGAAGGCTTTCCGATTGTAAAAGAGCCCATCACCTTAAAGGTGTTTGGACAGCAGGGTCCGGTTCAGGCTGAGTGGCCCACCATGGACGTGTTAGTGGAATATCAGAAGATGACCAATATCAACCTGGATTTTGATATTGTGCCTTCCCAGGGCTATGATGAGAAGAAGAGTCTTATGTTTGCCAGCAATGAATACCCGGATATCTTTGTCCGTGCATTCCTCAGCAATCCTGAGATTGTAAAATACGGCGGCATGGGTGTATTGGCTCCCCTGGAGGATCTGATTAAGGAATATGCTCCCAACTACCAGAGATTAATGGATGAGAATCCGGCAATCCGCGCACGTATTACTGCACCGGACGGACATATCTATGCTCTCTCCGATATTGTTACATTGAATGCGGCAAGAGATGATAAATTCTGGATTAACGAAGCGTGGCTCACACAGGTAGGCAAAGAAGTACCGAAAACAGTAGCTGAGCTGGAAGAGGTTTTAAGAGCATTTAAGGGCGTTGATTTCAACGGAAACGGTCAAAATGACGAAGTTCCTATGGGCGTTGCAGACCTGCCGGGCCTGATCAATAACCTGTGCGGTGTCTGGGGATTCCAGAGACAGTTTGGACAGAATATGCATATCGTTGACGGAAAAGTACAGACCTGGATTACAGATGACAATTTTAAGGATATGCTGATGTGGCTGAACCAGATGTACAGCGAAGGTTTGATTGATGGTGAAATATTCACACAGGATTATGCAAAGTATGCGGCGAAGATGTCCGGACAGTTAATGGGCTTTTTCTTCAATCAGGCAGATGATACCTTTGATTCAACAAACTTTGAAGGAATCGCACCCTTTGGCGGAAAGAGCGATAAGCAATATGTGAACTCCGCTCCTATCGCAAGAGGCAACGGCGTATTTGCTATCAGCGCAGATTGTGAAAACAAAGAAGCAGCAATGAGATGGGTTGATTACTTCTTCGGTGAAGAAGGCTCCGTGTTCCTTCGTTTTGGCGTGGAAGGTAAGACCATGACCTATGATGCAGAGGGAAAGCCCCAGTATAATGACGGCATCCTGAACAGCCCCAACGGCTCCGGCACAGAGATCGGTAAGTTTACCATCTGGCCCGGCGGCGGCGCGCCTCAGTGGCTGAACGATGATAACTCTATCGCAGTTGCATCCGAGACAACCAAGGCAGCTCAAATCGCCCTGGATCCGTTCTTACCGGAGAATATCTATTCAGAGCCTTTATTCACACAGGAAGTAAATGATCGTCTGTCCGTACTTCAAAATGATATTAACACATATTTCAAAGAAGCAACCGCTAAGTTTGTCCGCGGCGATGAGTCCTTTGATAACTGGGGTACTTATGTAGAGACACTGCAGAAAATCGGCATCGAAGAATGGCAGTCCATCTACCAGACATCCTATGATGCATTGCAGTAAACATAAACTAATTTAATGAGATTATGAGCAAGCAGCGAAGCGGATTGCGAATATCTGCTTGTCTGGCTTCACCCTGGGGCCGTTGCAGGATCAAAATGCAGCGGTCCCATTATATCATGAACAAAAACCGTGTTCATGATCTTGTTGCTCCAATCGCATGATTCAAGCGAGCTTGATCATGCTCATTCCGCTTTCGCTATATCATGAACAAAAACCGTGTTCATGATCTTCTGCTCCAATCGGAAATTGCAAGCAAGCTTGCATTTCCTCATTCCGCTTTTGTTATATCATAAGCTCCGAAAAATAATAAATAGAAAGAGATGATGCAGGTGGCGTATAAATCAACCGTAGTAAATGCCGCAAACGGAAGAAAACACCGTAAGGGTATCAAAAGCAAATGGCAGCTGCTGGCAATGATAGCTTTGCCGCTGATCTGGTATATTGTTTTCTGCTATATACCCATGTACGGGATCCAATTGGCATTTCGCAGCTATAATCCAAAGCTCGGCTATCTGGGAAGCCCCTTTGTCGGCCTGAGATATTTTAAGCAGTTCTTTTCATCCTACTACTGCTGGGATGTGGTTTGGAATACCTTTTCCATCAGCCTGTATTCCCTTCTGATCAGCTTTCCGGCACCGATTATTCTGGCGCTGATTATCAATGAATTGCCCGGAAATAAGTTTAAGAAGGTAATACAAAATATTACTTATGTTCCTCATTTCATATCCATAGTGGTATTGTGCGGAATGCTTTATCTGTTCTTATCACCTCAGTATGGTGTGGTGAACAGCTTTTTATCTCTGTTTGGGATAGGTCCCATCGGGTTCCTGGAATCCAATGCATATTTTAAACCGGTTTATGTCCTGTCGGAGGTATGGCAGGAGGGCGGATGGAACTCCATCATCTACATCGCTGCCCTTGGAGGCATCGATCCTTCCCTCTATGAAGCGGCAACCATTGACGGTGCTTCCCGGTTCCGCAGAATATGGCACATCTCCCTGCCCGGTATTACGCCTACCATCATTACGTTGCTGGTGCTGCGCATCGGCCAGCTGATGAGTGTTGGTTTTGAAAAGGCGCTGCTTCTGCAGAATGACTTAAACATCGGAAAAAGTGAGATTATATCCACCCTGGTATACAAAAACGGTATATTGCGGGGTGAGTTAAGCTATGCAACAGCGGTTGGTTTAATGAACTCGTTGATCAACCTGGTGCTGATCGTCTTAGCAAACAAGGTATGTAAGAAGCTGTTTGACAACAGCTTATGGTAAGGAGGGATATCGTATGAGAATGAAAAAAAGCAGAGGGGAACAATTATTTGATATTGTTCTGATTATTGTAAGCATTCTGATATTCGTGATTGTGGCATATCCCCTTTATTTTGTAATAATTGCATCCTTAAGCAACCCTGAGGCAGTGCTCGGAGGAAAGTTGAGCTTTTGGCCGGTGGGTCTGAATATAGAATCCTATAAAATGATTTTAAATGAGCCTAAAATCTGGATCGGCTATCGCAATACAATATTCTATACTACACTTGGAACTGTAATTAACCTGATTTTAACCACATTGGCGGCCTTTCCCCTATCCAGAAAGGATATGCCCTACCGCAAGCTGCTGACCTTTGTCATCACTTTCACCATGCTTTTTAGCGGCGGAATGATTCCCGTATATATGGTGGTCCGCGGATTGAAGCTTACGGATACCATCTGGGCGATGGTGATTCCTAATGCAATCTCTACCTATAACATGCTGGTGATGAAGAATTACTTTCAATCAAGTATTCCGGAGGAGCTTCACGAGGCGGCGGCAATTGATGGCTGCGGACCCTTTCAGAGCCTTCTTAAGGTGGTTCTCCCCCTGTCCCGTCCCATTTTGGCGGTAATCACCCTGTTCTATGCCGTAGGACACTGGAATGCATTCTTTAACGCAATCATCTATCTGAGAGATCAGAAGCTGTATCCGTTGCAGATCATATTAAGGGATATTATGCTGCAGAACAGCCTGGAGGCCGTGGGCGGCGACATGACCGGTATGTATGAAAAGGTAATGCGCGGTGAGACAATGAAGTATGCCGTGATTATTGTAGCCAGTATTCCGGTGCTGATCTTCTATCCTTTTGTACAGAAATACTTTACCAAGGGAATTATGGTGGGAGCGGTCAAAGGATAAGCGCTCAAAAGACAGAGAAAATCCGGAGGATTGCTATAAATTAACGTTTCCGATATTGTATATCGTAAAACATATGGATATAATGAAAGATAATTTATAATCATAAGCGGCCTCGTCGAAAGGTGACACGACAGGACAGGTTGAAAAGAAAAGGTATGCCGTTAAGCGGCTGATGCAGGATAACATGAAAGAGGAGGTTTCACATGAAAACAAATTTGATTTATATATTTGCAGATCAGCTTCGTTACCAGAGTCTGGGCTATTCGGGGGATAAGAATGCCATTACGCCCAATATCGATGCCCTTTGCTCGCAGAGCGTGGATTTATGCCAGGCAGTATCGGGCCATCCGGTCTGTGCACCCTACCGTGCATCCTTATTTACCGGAAAATATACCACCAGCACCGGCATGGTAATCAATGAGATCCGTATGAATCCCAATCACAGGACCTTTGCCCATGTGCTGAACGATCATGGTTACGAGACGGCGTACATCGGCAAATGGCATATGTATGCAGATGAGCTGGGCAATCATTATGACCCGAAGAATTCCTTTGTTCCCAAGGGACCGGATCGCCTGGGCTTTAATGATTACTTCAATGCATATAATTTCCATCATGAATATTATGGGGAAGCAGCCTATTATCATTTGGATTCCCCTGAGAAGGTCTATTGCAGCAAATATGAGCCGGAGGAGCAGACCGATATCGCGATTGAACAGCTCAAAAGGATGTCATCGGGAGAAAAGCCCTTTGCCCTGTTCCTGTCCCTGGGAACACCCCATGATCCCTGGGTGCCGGAAAATGTTCCGGCGAAATACCTGGAGATGTTCAAGGATAAGGAATTTAAGCTTCCGGAAAATTATCTGCCGGAGAATGATCCCCATGCAGACGCCTGGGCCAGGCTGTCCGAGGAAGAGCGCAGTGAGCTGACGGAATGGATGCGGGTGTATTATGCCATGACAGCGAACCTGGATGACAATATTGGACGTCTGATGGAGGAAATTAATGCGTTGGGATTGAATGAGAACTCCATCATCGTATTTACTTCGGATCACGGAGAGCTGTTCGGAGCCCATGGAAGACGGGCGAAGAATATCTTCTATGAGGAAGCGGTAAGGGTTCCGTTCCTGGTTAAATGGGAAGGACATCTAAAGGGAGCAAAGCGTGACTTTGTATTCAATACCGTGGATGTTATGCCGACACTGCTGTCAATGATGGAGCTTCCGGTGCCGGAAGAGGTGGAAGGAAGCGATTACAGCGCCTGCCTTGCGGGAACAGAAGATACGGAGGAAGGAGCCCTGATGATGTGCACCGGACCGACGGCGATCTTCGGAGACGGAAACGAATGGCGGGCTTACCGGACAAAGCAGTATACTTATGGAGTGTTTAAGTCGGATGGGCTGGAATTGCTCTTTGATAACCTGGCGGATCCCTATCAGATGAGGAACCTGGCAGAAGAGTCGGATTACAGTACGCTTAAAGAGGAACTGAAGCAGAAGATGTGGAAGAAGATGAATGAGATCGGAGACAGCTTCGAGAATAACTCCTATTATGAGAAGAACTGGGTCAAGGACCGGAAGATTGTACGCACGGCTACATTAAAATAAATGGGAATAAAAAGAAATAGAGGGTTATAATTAGGTTTGCTCTGATACCTGAACGGTATGGAGCAAACCTTGTTTTTATTGCCCGGGAAGGCACTATCCTTTCAGCCTGTTTTGTGGTAAAATAATTAGAAAAATTGAGAGATGTTAAAGCATATAAAATAACGTTAAGTAGGTGTTTATCCAGCCTGTTTCATCTAACTAATTTATATAAAAGCTTTCCGATACCACGGAAGAAAAGGAACATACGGAGGAATGAAAATGACACGATCTAAGTTCAGAGCAATTACCATTGCCGATATTCCCGCCATGGCAGATTTGCTGATTTTAAGACAGATACTGGAGAGCGGCACATTCCCGTTTCTTCAAAATTCCTGTCTCAACACAAATCACGGTATAGATGTGCTTGAAAAGTTATTTATCAATAGCACTGTCATTGGGACAGGCGCGTTTGTGGAGGATGAACTGGTCGGTTATATCCTGGGAGAGATTAGGGTAGATCCATCGAGGGGAAGGCATATATGGGTGCCTTATGAAGGAATAGCCGTCAAAGCGAATCAATCACCTGAGCTTATCAGGATGCTTTATGCAAAGGTCTCTGTGGAGTGGCTTAATCATGGCTGTTTTATGCACTATGCAATGGTACCCCTTAGAAATAAGGCATATTTTGAAGCCTTTCAGTGTCTGAGTTTTTATATTCAGCAGGTACACGGGGTTATGAACCTGGAGGAGTACCGTCCCTTTACACAGGTCTCTGATGTAAAGGTCCGCATTGCCGGAATAGCCGATCGTGAAAAAATGGGCCGGTTGTCCGGTATTATCCATTCCTATCAGAATGCGGCGCCCGTGTTTGAGCCTATGCTGCCCGAAGTTGCGGCAGACATAAAAGCCGGATACGAAAGCACGGTTGAGGATAACGATCTGACGATTCTCCTTGCGGAAAAGGATGGGGAGGAGCTTGGGTTTCAAATCTATGAGGCGGCTTCTTCCGGTTTGATGCTGCCGGACGGTGGTGTGGAGCTCAGTGTTGCCGGCACATACCCCTGCCGGATGGGAAGCGGTGTCGGAAAGAAGCTGATGAATGAAGGTTGTGCACTCATGAGCGCACGGGAGGTCCGTCATATGATAACGGATTGGAGAATTACCAACCTTGCCTCTTCCACCTTCTGGCCCAAATGCGGATTTAAGCCGGTCGCCTATCGAATGGTCAGATATATCGACAGTAGCTGGACCTTGGCAGGCTCTGACAATCCGGATAGTAAGGGAGAATGATTTATATAATCCTTATATCACATAAATAAAAAGGAAAAGGAAGGCTTTAATGATGGGACAACGTAAGTTGGTGTTGTATATTGCTGCAAGTTTAGATGGATATATTGCTACAAAGGAACATAACCTGGATTGGCTCTTTTCAGTCGAGGGGGAAGGAGATAACGGTTACTCCAAGTTCTACGAAACAATAGATACGATTCTAATGGGACGAGTTACTTACGATTGGATCATCGAACATGAAAAAGGAAGTTTTCCATACGAAGGAAAAAGATGTTATGTTTTTTCCAGAACGAAGAGAGAGGACAATGAGCATGTAACTTTTATACATGAGAATATCATTTCGTTTTTAACTGGTTTAAAAAGTAAAAATGGTAGGAATATATGGCTTGTTGGAGGAGGAGAATTACTCAGCACCTTCATCAAAGAGAAATTATTAGATGAAGTCATTATTACCGTTGCTCCAAGATTGGTGGGAGAAGGCATTCCTCTATTCAAAAATAATGATTTTCAAACATCTCTGACCTTAAAGGACATAAATCGTTTTAATCAATTTGTAGAACTTCATTACGAAGTCGTTAGATAAACCAGAGGTTATGTATATTAGCCGATGTTAGCAATAAATATCATGCTGTATATCTCTGATTACAATATACTCTTAATAGACAGGAGGTGAGCGAATGGATATGATAAACAGCATACAGAGAGCGATTGACTTTATTGAGGATAATATCTGTGATGAATTGAAATTAGAGACAGTTGCCAGCCAGGCTTTTTTGTCGCCTTTTCATTTTCAGCGTTTATTTTTTATTGTTTGCAATATGACTCTTGGCGAATATATACGTAACCGGCGATTGTCATTTGCAGGAATGGATGTTGAAGCTACAAATATGAAAATATGAAAATAATAGATATTGCTTTAAAGTATGGTTAGCTATAATGCAGAGATTAAAAGAAAGAGGTTATGCAGTCAAGGAAAATGGACCTGTGTACTACACAAAGAACATGGATAAAACTGCAAAGTGGTTTGAAGATGTATTAGGATGGTATGCGGGAATTGACCAAAGAAATGATAAGGGTGATGGAACCTATGGCTGTTTACTTCCTTTTCCCGGCGAAATAAGCAGTATGACGCTCATGCCCTTCAATGGTTTTCATATGTTTTATGGAGAAGCGTCAAGCCAAACCGTGGCTTTTATGAGAGTCGACAATATCGAAAAATTACATTTTTATATTAAGAAAAACGGTTGGGATAAAATAAGTGACATTAAAACGCAGCACTGGGGTGGTAAGGAGTGCGATGTAACAACAATTGACGGGGGCGTTATGAGATTTTTTCAATTGGATTAACCGCCCGTATAAATGATAAGAGACCTATCAACGATCAATATCCAGTTGGTAGGTTTTTTAAATAGGTTGTATCTGAAGCAGGATTCAATGTATAATACTACCATGAATTTGTGGTGAGATATAAAGTCGTATTGCAATTATGGGAGGTGAATTATATGAAGTATGAAAACGATGCTTCACAGATGCTAGAGCATATTTCTGAACAAGTAGCAAATGCGGTACGGCTGGTATTAAAATCAAACACAATTGGTATCTATCTGACCGGTTCAGCAGTTTTAGGTGATTGGCATTATGGAAAGTCCGATATTGATTTTACGGTTGTTATTAATAATTCGATATTACAAGAAACTGTCACTCTGTTAGAAAAGCAAATTAAACCGTTGGAAGCCAAACACCCAAAGGTTAAGCTGGAAATACAGTATATTCCTATATTAGTATTAGGCAAATGCAAGGAAGAAGCGGAACCAATCTTAGCTTATCATGACAAAAGGCATAATAAGTCATACTTTAATTTTAATCCGGTAACTTGGTATTCCCTTAAAACGTATGGTGCAGTTATATGGGGCAGGCCTGTTGATGAGTTAAATATAAATACGACCAAAGACGAGTTATCCTCCTATGTTCTCGAAAATGTAAATACATATTGGACAAAGTGGGCTGCCTCCGCTGCAAAAACATTCTCCATAAAAGGTATTCTTTCCTTTACAGATTGGGCTATTGAGTGGTGTGTATGTGGTCTTTCCCGCATGTATTACACCTTGCAGGAAAAAGACATCACCTCAAAAAGTGGAGCGTTGGAATATATGCTGAATAAATCACCACAGGAATATCAAAAGGTTTTGAAGGAGGCGCAAGTGATCAGATTGGGAAATGAGCAAAAGCTTTACTTGTCAAGAGCCGATAGACGGAAGGATATGATAAAATATATGAATTATGTGATTGATCTTTGCCAGCATTAGACGTATAAAAAATTAGAATTTGTGGAGGGGTTATATTGGCTTGCAAACGGCCCAGATTATTTCAAAAAATATAGGAATTGAGGTCAAGGTAGAATTGGATTTACATGAATGGATTCCTGATTTATTAAATAAATATACGACATCAGAGGAGGCAAATCTTTTAGCAGAAGAATTTACAAAATATAGAGGAATTTATCCGGCAGAAACAAGAAAGAGATGGGAAACGGTTGATGCTATGAGAAAAAGGATGAGAAGGGCTGCCGATAAATATGCAGAATATGAAAAAGTGATTCTTGTCGGGCATGGAATGGCGTTTAGAACCTTAACTTATATTGCATATGGGCAACACGAACATAATTCAAAGCTGTTAAAATCCAGCTGCCGCTCTTAGGCATGGGTATAATGGAGGGAAACATTATGAAAGAGGGTCTTAACCACAGAACGAATATTATAGGTGCAGGTGAGGTTGGTTATGCCATTTCAGTTGATATGAACGAGAACAACATTCATAAAACAAACAGTTCTTTTTGGGACACAAAAGGAAATGAGGTTATCGGCACAACGGCACTCCCTATGTACGGGGCATTTATTTCAGAGGAAAAATGCCATCTTTTTGGTGATGTGTCAAGGAAGAAGTTGTTAGAAATAGGCTGTGGAACCGGGCATTCTCTAAAATATCATGGGGACCGCAAGGCTTCTGAGCTATGGGGAATAGATATTTCTGAAAATCAAATAGAAAAAGCCAGGGAATACTTATCGCTATATGATTTGTCGGCAAAATTGATCTGTTCACCAATGGAAGAAGACTGTGGGGTACCTGTAGATTATTTTGACTATGTTTATTCGGTGTATGGTGTGGGTTGGGCTACTGATCTGGAAAGTACTTTTTGTAAGATTGCTTCCTATCTAAAAAAGGACGGTATCTTTATTTTCAGCTGGTCTCACCCGATTCATAAATGTGTTGCCATTGAAAATGATTCGCTTATCTTTAAGAAAAGTTATTTTGATGAATCCTGGTATTCGGTAGCCCTCGATGGAGGAGCAATATCCTTATCAGATCGCAAGCTATCAACTTATATCAATGCATTAGCAAAAGCAGGATTTACCATCGACAAAATGATTGAGGAATCTGACGATGAGATGACTCGATTGGAGAATAATGATTTTGCTAAAAAAGCCAAAATGCTTCCTGTGACATTTGTGATCAAAGCAAGAAAATTATAGTGATAAACTTTGGAGGATAGGTTGATGAAGTTTTCTCATAGTTAATGTGCAATCTATGAATTAAGAAAGCAGGTATGTTAAATATGCTAACTAAGCTGGAACTGATGGAGATGCAGGCAAAGGCTCTCTTTACACACGATAACAATAATTTTATTAGAAATATAAATGATTTGGACGGAGCTCCTGCACCGCGTTTCTTCCTGGGCCGCACCCCTGATGGCAATGTGCTGCGCTTTCGTTACGATTTACCACAAGCCGTAATAAGAAAACTAACAGACCTGGTCAATGCAGAATCCATTAATAACGATTTATCAAGAGATACGGTTCCTCTAGAAAAAATAAAAGAGGTCCTTCAGGAACACGGCGAGATTCAGAAAATTTATGAAGGGCCTGCCTATAAAATACCAAGAGAAATCACTTTTCCAAGTGATGTAATAAAAATAACCAATGATAATGTACACCTTTTAAAGAATAGTTTTAGCTACATGCTATCTGAATTGCAATTTTGGGAACCATGCTTTGTAAAGCTTGTGAATGGAAATGTTACGTCTATATGCTTCAGTTCACGTATTGCAGACGCGTCCCACGAGGCTGGTCTTGAAACTCTTTCTGACTATCGTGGAAAAGGATATGCTGCTGATGTAGTTGCAGCCTGGGCAGCAGATATCTATATAATAAACCGAATCCCGACTTATAGCACTTCATGGGATAATACGGCATCCCAATCTGTGGCAAAAAAACTAAAATGCGACTTATACGGCATCGATCTTTCTGTCTATTAGAAAAGTTGCTATTTACACTGTTTGCACTTATGTCATCATCTATGGATATCAGACTGGGAAGATAAGGAACCCACAAGTGTGCGGATACAATAGCGCGGAGCGTGAAACAGGACAAGAAACCGATATATTTATGTAAGAATATACATAGAAAAAAATTCTATAATGGTATATACTTAAATTGGTATATCGTATTGATATACGGGCGAGAAACGGTATCTATAATTAATCAGGAGGCGGTACTATGGAGAAATTAGGTATTCAGTTATATTCTTTGGGATTTGATAACCAGGAGCCGATGCCGGTATCTTTTCAGAAGCTGGCAGCAATGGGGTATAAGGAAGTGGAATTCGCAGGTTCCAATTATGGCGGTATGTCTGTGGAAGAGATGAAGAAGGCGCTGGAGGAGGCCGGTCTGACCGCAGTATCCTCCCATGTCAGCATGGATAATATGGAGAAGGATATTCCTTATGTGGCTGCCATCGGCTGCAAGATGATTGTATGCCCCATGTTTGATTTTGCCAGCAAGGAAGAGGCACTGGAGCTGGCCGGGCTGCTGAACAAGTATGGTCGGATGGCGAAGGAATACGGCATAAAGATTGGATATCATAATCATACCCAGGAGTTTAATAAGGACGATGATAAGTATCTGATGGATTATGTGATCGAGAATACCGATCCGGAATATGTGGGCTTTGAGCTGGATTGCGGCTGGTGCTCCAATGCGGGACAAGACCCCGTAGAGTACATCAATAAGTATGCCGGACGCTTCATGGCAATCCATGTAAAGGAGAATAATGCGGTAAGCGGACCGAGGAAGGCTGTATCCATGTACGAGGAGAAGAAGCCCTTCCAATTTGAGATTGGTCCGGATGGAAAACCGATCTTTCCTCCGGAGATCTTAAAGTTCTTTGAGGAGAACCAAAAGCTGAATTGTGCCACTGGACAGGGAATTGTTGACTGGAAGGCGGTGAAGGCGGCTGCAGAAGCACAAAGCAAAGGTGAGATGCATTTCTTTGTTGAGCGTGAAGCGAATTACGATCCGGAGAAGGACCGCTTGACTTGTCTTAGTGAGGATGCGGCCTGGCTGCTGAAGAATTTATAGAGATGAGAATTTAATCTTTTGGGCCGCCGCTTCCATACAAAGTATAAGCGACGATCCGAGAGCTGCGGACAAATGGCAGGAGCAGAAATGAACCAAAACATTTCTTGCGAATGCCTTTTTCGCTAAGAGAAGGGGTATGTTATGACGGTGGTTAAGACTAAAAAAGGACCGGTCTCGGGAGTGCCGATGGAGGGATATACTGTGTTCAAGGGGATACCCTATGCAAAACCGCCGGTGGGAGAACTGCGCTGGAGGGCCCCCCAGCAGATGGATGGCTGGACTCAGGTCTACCAGGCAGATGGCTTTTCCAACAGGAGCGCTCAGATGGCGAATCGGACAGAGGGCTTTTACGATAAGGAATTTTTTGATGAAGCGGAGTATGAGACGCCTCTTAGTGAGGATTGTCTCTACCTGAATATCTGGACACCTGCCGAGGGAGAGGGCGAAAAGCTCCCGGTAGCCTTCTGGATCCACGGAGGTGCTTTTCTTGGTGGATACGGTCATGAGAAGGAATTTGACGGAGCCGCCTATTGTAAAAGGGGCGTGATTTTGGTCACGATAAATTACCGTTTAGGACCGTTGGGCTTTCTGGTACATCCCTGGCTGATTGGAGAAAATGAAAGAGGAATTGCGGGCAATTATGGGATTCTGGATCAGATTGCCGCTCTGAGATGGGTTTATGAAAATATCAGCGCCTTTGGCGGCGATCCCGGTAACATTACGGTATTTGGCCAGTCAGCAGGAGCCATGAGCGCCCAGACCCTGGTTTCCTCCCCCTTGACCGAAAATATGATTGCAAAAGCGATTTTTCAAAGCGCCGGAGGCTATGGCTGCTCTTTGAACCGTGATATGATGCCGGCGGAAGCAGCCGCTTATGGAGAGGAGCTGGCGTCCAATGCGAAGACTGAAACTCTGGAGGAGCTTAGAGCGCTGCCCTTTGAACAGGTGCTCCGGTATGCCGCTCCAATTATAGAGAAGGGTTTCTCCAAGGACCTGAAGCTGCCCTATGCTCCCGTGATTGACGGATATGTGCTGGAGGATGGATATGACAGCAGCGTCCTCAAGGGAGGAATAAAGGATATTCCCTATATGCTGGGTTCGACAAAGAATGATATTACAGTTACACCGGAGATGGTGGCAAGGGGAGAATACGGTCCCGTCTACCATGGCTGCTGTCAATGGAGTCTGCAGTTGGAGAAGCTGGGACGCAGGCCGGCCTATGTATACTATTTCACCAGGGATTTGCCGGGAGATCAGGCCGGAGCCTTCCACTCCTCAGAGTTGTGGTATATGTTCGGTACTTTGCACCGGGCCTGGAGGCCGATGGAGGACGGAGATTATCTGCTGAGTGAAAGGATGCTTGATTGCTGGACAAACTTTATGAAAACAGGAGATCCGGGCGCTCCCGGGATGGATTTCTGGATGCCTTATACGGAGAAAATCCCCTGTGTACAGCTCTTTGATATTGTCCTCCCCGGAACGGATAGTCAAGCAGATACACAAGCGGATGTATCAATGGGTGTATAAGCGGATGTCCGATTGTAATGGTAAATTTATAGAATCAGGACTTCCTTTGGAGCGGTTAAGATCCGAATGAGGTTCTGATTTTATTGTAGGAGTGATAAGAACAATGGTAATGAGAAGTTTAAGCAAAGAAGAACGATATGAATTTTATCATAATTATCTGGTGAAGCACTTTCATCAAAGCGAGGTGAAGCCCCTAATCTTAATTGAAAGACTTGTGCAGCAGGAGAAGTATCTGTGCTGCGGGTTTTTTGAGGAGGATCACCCCCTGGGATATGCCTACTTCGCAGGAAGCAGCGGCGGGAAGATGCTTTTGCTGGATTATTATGCGGTATTGGAGGAATACCGTTCCCAGGGCCTGGGCGGTAAGTTTATTAAAGAGATAGAAGAATACCAGGCAGGCCGGTATGCGGTCCTTATGGCGGAGGTGGAAAATCCGGATTATTCGGAAGATGAGGACAGCAGAAGGATTAGAGAAAGACGAATTCAATTTTATCTCAGGAACGGATTCGAGATGAGTAAGGTCTTAAGCCGTGTGCTGGCAGATGAATATAATATAATGTATAAAGCCTGGAAGGGCCAGGCTGAGGACTCTGCAATCTGTGAAGGAATGCAGCGGCTTTACCGGGAAATTTTTGATGAGGAATTTTATCGCAATCATGTACAGGTAAGAATAGAAAGAGCGGAGTAAAGGAGGAAGTTATGCTGAAGGATTTTATTTCCCTGGTTCAGGATAATAGCCTGCCGGTATACGGAATTGTTGTCCTGCAGGGAGGCAGGAAGGCAGCGGAGCATCATTTTGTACCGGAGGAGAGACAGAATCTGTACTCTGTTACGAAGAATATTACCTCAACAGCTGTTGGCCTGGCGGTGCAGGAAGGATTCCTTCGTATTGAGGACAGCATTCTGCCCTTCTTCGAGAAGGACATCAGCGGGGAACTGTCTTTGGAACAATTGGAGGGGCTGAGCAAAATCACCCTGGAACGCCTCCTTACCATGTCCGTTGCTGACTATCCCTTTGAGAGGCTCGCCTGCGATCACTGGCTGAAGCATATCCTGTCCCTGCCCCTCCCGAATGTGGAACAGAGAAAGTTCCGGTATAATAATTTTACTTCCTACCTTGCGGGAGTTATTGTGGAAAGAGCGGCAGGGATGCCAATGCTGGATTACCTAAAACCCAGATTCTTTGATCCGCTTCACATCCCGAAGGCAGAGTGCCTCTACAGTCCAGAGGGACATTTCTATGGATCGACAGGGATGAAGCTGACGGTTAACGAACTTAGCAGAATAGGACAGCTGTATCTGCAGAAGGGCTCTTACCAGGGCAGGCAGCTGCTGTCCGGGGAGTGGGTAGAACGGGCAACAAAGCTTCAGATAGAGAATAAGGAAGAGGGCTATGGATACTATTTCTGGAGGGAGAGAAATAATTCCTATTGTGCAAGAGGAAAATGGGGTCAGTTATGCCTGGTTCTTCCTGATAAGGAGGCGGTGATCGCTGTTTTATCCAATCTGGAGGAAGAACGCCTGCAGTCTCTGATGTATCAATGCCTTTGGGATACGGTGTATCCAAAGCTTGCTTACGCATAAATAATCGTAAAAGAGCAGTTTGCCATTCTTGCCCCGTGAAGGGGATTCATAGATAAGGAGTCTGATATGAGAGAAAATAAATATCCATTTGTCGATTTGCATCTTCATTCCTATTATTCCGATGGCACCATGTCTGCAGAGGAGATTGTCCAAAGGGCAATCGCCAACAAGGTGGGAGTCCTGGCAATTACGGACCACAATATAATGACGGCGGCAAGGGAGCTTCGGGAAATTACTCCTTCCTGCGGGATATGCTATATTCCGGGAGTTGAGCTGGATTCTATTGATCGGGGCGTGGACATTCATATTCTTGGCTATGGAATCGATCTGGAAAACCTTCAATTCAATTCCTTTGTTAAGAAAAACCGCGAGATACTGGATCAAATCAGCATCCGGCTGATCTCAGATATGGAAGGGGATTATGAGGGAGTGATTTCTCTGGAGGACTTTCATGCTTTCTCCTATGATCGGGAGAAGGGGGGGTGGAAGGCTCTGCATTATTTTAAGGAAAAGGGGCTGACCAGCAGCCTGAGAGAGGGCTTCTCCATCTATAATCGGTATGGTATAACCAATGACAGCGGAGAGTATCCTTCGGTGGAAGAGGTCATCCGTCAGATTCACAGAGCAGGGGGAAGGGCAGTTCTGGCCCATCCCGGAGTATCGATTAGGGAGAATAACATGGATCACTTTTGGCAAAGGCTTCTCCAGCTTGTGGACCTGGGCTTTGACGGAATAGAATGCTATTATCCCACCCATACCGAGGAGGTCACACAGCTCTGCCTCGCACTGTGCAGAGAACGGGAGCTTTTAATCACAACCGGTTCCGATTGCCATGGGACCTTCGGTTATTCGGAGATTGGAGAGCTTAAGATTACCGTGGACCAGTTGGAGCTTCAAGATTTACAAAAATATATGGAGGTGACCCATGAGTGATAACCGGATGAATAATAAAGAGGCAGTAAAAGAGCAGTACAGTGACAGCAGAAACCTGAATACCCGTATGTCGATCCACGAAAAATACAGCGTGAACAAGCAGGGATTTGGCAACTGGATTTATGGGCAGTATCAGCTGCGGGATAATATGAGAATACTGGAGCTTGGCTGCGGGACAGGTGATATGTGGACGGGCCGGATAGATCAGTTAAAACCCGGAAGTTCTCTGGTGCTGTCGGATTTTTCCGAAGGCATGGTAAAAGAGGTTCGCACTAAATTTTCTGCCGATCCTCAAGTCTCATTTGAACAGATTAATATAGAAGAGATACCCTATGAAGCGGAGAGCTTTGATGCAGTGATTGCCAATATGATGCTGTACCATGTTCCCAGGCTTCATCAGGGGCTTGCGGAGGTTTACCGGGTGCTGAAGAAGGAGGGAGCTTTTTACTGTGCAACCTTTGGGGAGAACGGGATTCAGAGATGTCTTACCAGGCATCTGGCCGGATATGGAGTTTCAATTAATGTAAGCGGGAGCTTTACCCTGCAAAACGGAGGAGAAATTTTAAGAGAGCATTTCTCGAAGGTAAGAAGAACGGATTATATGGATGCACTGGAGGTTACGGATACGCAGGACCTGGTGGAGTATATATACTCCATGGCTTCTATCGGTAATTTGGGTAATGTGACAAAGGATGAGCTGTACCGGTGCTTTGATGCAGCAAAGGATTCTCGTGGAATAATCCATATTCCCAAGGAGTACGGGATGTTTATTTGTGAGAAATAGGGAGGCTATGATGAGAACAGAACAGGAAATGATGGAATTGATATTAAACACCGCCAGGAAGGATGAACGTATCCGGGCAGTCATCATGAATGGATCAAGGGTGGCTAATGATCTGTTTCGGGACTGCTTTCAGGATTATGATATCATATATCTTGTGACAGATATTGAATATTTCACGGAGCATCATGAATGGGTCGACCGCTTCGGGGAGCGGATCATTCTGGAGATGCCGGCATATAAGGATTTGGAGCCCAGTGAATATAACGGGCGATTCAATTATCAGATGTTGTTTCGGGATGGGAACCGTTTGGACCTGACCCTTGCCAGGACAGAAAAAGCGGCGGAGATGGTGGAGAATGATCCGGTTGGATGTGTTTTATTGGACAAGGATAATCTCCTGGAGAAGGTAATATGGCAGGGAGCCCAGCGATATTTTGCAACGGCGCCCACAAAGCGGGAGTTTGAGAATTCCTGCAATTCCTTCTGGTGGATACTTCAAAATATTGCTAAGGGCTTAAAGCGGTCGGAGCTGCCCTATGCCATGCATATGCTGGAGATTGCCAGAGAGAGTGTGGATAGAATGATTTCCTGGTATATCGGTTACCGGCATGATTATAAAGTCTCTCCCGGCAAGATGGGAAAATACTTTGAGCGCTATCTGGAGCACCCGCTCTGGATGCAGTATGCGGCAACCTTTCCCGAGTGTAATGAAAAGGCAATATGGCAGGCATTATTCCAAGCCTGCGATTTGTACCGCTGTCTGGCGGTGGCGTTGGCAGAACATCATTCCTATGAGTATCCCCATGAGGAGGACCAGGCTATGGTGGAATTCCTCACGAAGGTAAGGGATATGGAATATAGAAGGGAAGAGCTTTAGGAACAGGACAGGAGGTGTGACTATGGGCGGAGCCAATAATTGTGAAAGCTGTAACTATTATGCCTATGATGAGGAATACGGTTGCTATGTATGCCAGATGAATCTGGATGAGGATGATATGGAACGGTTTATGAGCTATTCTGTATTTCATTGTCCGCATTTTCAATATAAAGATGAATACAAAATTGTAAGAAAGCAGATTTAGCCGTATAGAAAGAAGCTGATCCCGGAAGAGGGATGATTTATCGCCGGAAGTAAAATAAATCATGGGAAGAAGGCGTAGAAAACATTTGGTGCAGGATATTTAATAAAGGAGAAACGAATGGAAATAAAGGCATGTAAAAATTGCAGAAGACTTTTCAATTATATCTATGGGCTGGAGCTCTGTCCGGAATGTATGTCCCTTGCGGCGGAACTGTCTCAGGAAGCGGATATCGCAGGCCGGAGAAATCTTCCAAAGTCCTATGTGCCGGAGGATGAGAAGAAGCTGGAGTTGGTGAAGGATTATATCATGGAGCATCCCCGGGCAACCGTAACCCAGATTGCCGAGGCCACCGAGGTTACTGTGGCAAGGCTGCTGGATTGGGTCAGGGAGGAACGGCTGGAGTTCTCGGATGATTCGAAAGATGCCTGGTTTCGATGTGCGAAATGCGGAATAAAGATAAGATGCGGAGTCTATTGCGAGGGCTGCAGGCCAAGATAGATTACGGAGCAGCTTTTATGCCGGCGAACAGGGAGATAGAAACATTTTGTTATATACAAATGCCTTACTTTGTGTTAATTTAGTCTAGTATGAAAATAACAATGGCTTAAGCCGGGAGCAGCCAGAGAGGGGAGAGGGAATGAAAATCTATAATAAACGGGCGGACGCCATGTTAGTCATCGCCCTGCTCCTTAGCGCAATCATATTGATACATCTGATGTTGACTCCGTTAGCCTATACTCAGAAGCTGGACCTCAAGGTGACAAGACATACCCTTCCTTTGCTGCAATACGAGGAAGTTTTCCTTACGAATGAAGTTATTAATTTTGAGTTGTTTGGCAATATTAGAATAAGCCCTGTTCTCTGCAAGAATCTGAAGGAGTACCAGCGTCTGCTGCAGCGCATGTTTTACATCTCCCTGGTTTTTGCGGTTACCTATGTAATATTATTGGTTTATACCCTTACATACGATAAGAAAATCCGGCGAAAGAGATCACTGCTCGCCATATCCTTAGGCGGACATGCTCCGCCGGCTATGACTTTAATAAATTCATAAAATACATGGAAAGGAAAGAAAGAATGAATAAGAAAAAACCGACATTTTTTATAGTATTGCTGATTGCGATACTTATGGTTTACACAGCCATGTTCGGAGTTAAAATTCCCATGGGGGATTCCCCCCTTGTTATTCTGGGGGCACCGGATATGCGTTACGGTATTGATATCCGGGGCGGTGTTGATGCGGCCTTCGAGCCGGTAGGGCTTGACCGTAAACCTACGGGGGACGAGCTGGAGGCGGCGCGCAGCATCATCGAGACGCGTCTGGATCAGCAGAACATCATGGACCGTGATGTAACCATCGATAAGGACAATGGCTTTGTTATTGTACGTTTCCCGTGGAAAGCCGACGAAACAGATTTTGATCCCGAGAGTGCAATTGCCGAATTAGGAGAGACAGCCCAGCTGACCTTCCAGGATTCGGAGGGAAATGTTCTCTTGGACGGAGCCCATGTGGTAAAGGCTGCTCCGGTAATTGACAAGAGTATTAATCAATATGTGGTAAGCTTAAACTTTGATGATGAGGGCACCAAGCTGTTCAGCGATGCTACCGGCCGTCTGGTTGGAAAGCTCATCAACATCTATATGGATGAGACTTTAATACAGTCAGCGACGGTGAATTCCCATATTACGGAGGGAGCCGCTATCATTACCGGTATGGATAATTATGATGAGGCTAAGGATTTGGCAGATAAGATTAATTCCGGAGCCCTGCCCTTCTCCATGATTACCAAGAATTACAGCACCATCAGCCCGACCCTGGGCTCCGGCGCGCTGGGCGTAATGCTGATGGCAGGAGGGATCGCATTTTTACTGATCTGCATCTACCTGATCTTTTATTACCGTCTTCCCGGCTTTGTGGCCTGCATCGCGCTTACGATACAGGTGGCCGGACAGATCCTGGCGCTCTCGGTTCCGCAGATGACCTTGACGCTGCCCGGTATTGCCGGTATTATTTTATCCATCGGTATGGGTGTGGACGCCAATGTTATCAGCTCTGAGAGAATCAGTGAGGAAATCAAATCCGGCAAGAGTGTTGTCTCCGCGGTTGCCGCCGGTTATCAGAATTCATTTTCATCCATATTTGACGGAAATATTACGGTACTTATCGTGGCATTCATTTTGATGATCTTCGGCTCCGGAACGATGTTGTCCTTTGCATATTCCATGTTTACCGGTATTGTGTTTAACTTCATTGCCGGTGTGACCGCATCCCGTTTGATGACCAACTCCCTGAGTTCCTTCAAATTCTTTACTAAACCGGCATTCTATACCTGCCGTTCAAGGAGGGTGACACTATGAAAGATGTAAAGAACAAGAAGTATGTAAAAGAAATAGTAGTAACTCCTGAGATGTACAAAGAGAATCATATTATACCTTTTTATGCAAAGCGTAAGGTTTATTTTGTTATCTCCTTCTCTATTATGCTGATCGGAATTATTTTCATGATTATTAATAAAGGAGTGCAGCTGGATATTCAGTTCAAGGGCGGCGCCATGTTAAAGTACTCCTATGTCGGTGAGGTTGATGCCGAGAAGGCGGCTGACGTAGCTTCCGAAAAGCTTGGAAGGCCGGTTACAACCCAGGTCACGGAGGATATCTCCACCGGAGAGCAGCGCCTGATCTTAAATATTGCCGGCAATTACGGTGTGGAGGCAGCGGCACAGGGAGAATTTGATGCTGTGTTGAAGGAAGCTTTCCCGGATTCTGAGCTGAAGCTGTCGGAATCCTCCATGGTGGAGCCTTTCTTTGGAAAGCGTTTCCTGAGAAATGGTATTATTTCCATCCTGTTGGCAGGTGCGTTGGTTCTGGTATATGTGTGGATCCGCTTCAAGAATATCGGCGGTCTGTCTGCCGGTGCTATGGCACTTGTGGCTCTGCTTCATGACGTAATTGTTGTATTCTTTGTGTGTGCCATTTTTAGGATTCCAATTGGAGAGTCCTTTGTTGCAGTTGCACTGAGTATTATCGGTTACTCCATCAATGATACTATCGTAATTTATGACCGTATCCGTGAGAACTCCAAGGTATATATCGGCTATCCGCTGGAAGTGGTGACGGATCTGTCCATTACCCAGTCCATGATGCGCTCCATCAATACCAACGTAGCGGTTATGGTGAGCGTGAGCTTGGTATATATCCTTGCTGCTGCTAATAATATTGATTCCATCCGGAGCTTTGCTCTTCCGATGGCGATCGGTTCCATCAGCGGCTGCTATTCCACAATCTGTATCGCAGGCCCGCTCTGGGTTATGTGGAAGAAGAAAAAGGGCGATAGCATTATATATGAAGAAAAGAAGCCCAACCCGAATTATAATTAAGAGAAGAATATCAAAAAAAGGGGCATTATTCCTGTTATTTTCCGGCTGTCCAAGACGGCGGCCGGTAGGGAGTAATGCCCCCTTTTTGCTTGACCGGGTGCAAAAAAAGAAGTAAAATGTAAGAAATGGAGATAGAAGGGAGATTCCTATGGAAGGCGGTAATTTATTATCTGGCGGTGCGGAGCAATTGAATGAGATAAAGAATTGTCTGTCAGAGCTGCATGAATATCAGTCCGGCAATGCTTCCTTGCTTTTGGAGGAGGACAGGCTGGAAAAAGGGATTGCCGGCTTGGAGCAATCCATGAAGGAAGAGATTCAGAAGACGACGAAAAGGCGTCGTCAGGAAATAGAGATCACGTTCCAGCAACAGGAAGAAAAGCTCCAGCAAAGAATCAAACGGATGAAGGAAAAACGTGAGAAAAGCAAGAGCATCAAGGTGTCCGAACGGATCGATAATGAGACGGCCTCCCTTCGCAGGGAGAATGAGCAGCTGAAGCTGGAAGCCAGGACAATTTTCAAGAAGAGCAGAATTCCCGGCATATGCAATTCCAAGCTATATTACTCGCTGTATTCTCCGGGCTGCTTTACGGATTATCTGGTCATTCTCCTGGTATTATTAATCACATTGTTTCTCATTCCCTGCGGAATATATTTTTTCCTGTTGCCGAAGGGTAATATATTGTTTTTGATTCTGACCTATGTCATAACTGTAATTCTCTTCGGAGGATGCTATCTCCTCTTTGGCAATCGCACGAAGGAAAGGCATACGGAGGATATATTGAAGGTGAAGGGACTTCGCAGGCAGATGCGGATGAACCGGAGAAAGATGGCTGTAATTCGCAATAACATCCGCAAGGACCGGGATGAAAGTTCTTATGGATTGCAGGATTTTGATGCGGAGCTGGATAAGCTGGAGCAGGAAGAGGCAGAAACGGCAGCTCAGAAGAAGGAGGCGTTATCTACCTTTGATAACTCCACCGCTCAGATTATCGCAGGGGAGATTGGAGAAAATTACAAGTCCAGACTGACAGAACAGAAGGCGGAATATGATAAGATCAGAGTGCAGGTGAATAAGGCGGAGGAGAAGATGAAAGCGCTTACCCTCAAGATTGCCAGTGAATATGAACCGATCCTGGGTAAGGAATACATGACCATCAAAGGGGTGGATAGCCTGATTCAAATTATTCAGGCAGGCAATGCTGTCAATATATCGGAAGCCATTGCTTTCCACAGGTTGAATCCGGAACAGGAAGAGAATGGAGCATGAAATAATAAAAAGGATGGGTATCCTTACCGCAAGCTATGCGATAGGGCACCCATCCTTTCTTATTTATATCGTATATTTATAAGCCTGTATTTTAAAGTGTGTTTTTCAGTTTGCAGATGCAATAGTTAATGGCAAGGCAGATCTGATCTGCCATCATCATCACAACATTCAAGCGGGTCGTCTGAAGAAGCATATTATCCAGCATGCCGGAGAAGTTAACGATTCCCGTAATAAAGATATCGCCGACAGCCGGAAGATCCTTATCTACCCCGGCTCCGGGTTTCAGTGGGCCTTCTCCTAACGTGATGTAGCCGATATGATCCGATCTTCCCAGAGAAGCATCAATTGCAATGATAAAGGCATCGTCATGTTTTCGATAGATCATAGCGATTGTGTCCTTTAAGTTCTTTGCATGGACCGGATCTTCCAGGGTCCCGTATACATAATAGTTATGGTATTTTGTGTATTTTGCCAGCTTGTATCCGATAATCGGGCCCAGGCAGTCCCCGGTTGCCCGGTCGGAGCCGATACAAAGAAATATGATGGAGCGGTTTAGTAATACCTGTTCTCTAATCAACTCGGTAAGCGTGCCCCCCAATTCATAGGCAGTTGTCTTTTGTGCGGAATCGTAATAGGATATTCTATTTTTTGTTTTCATGAAAATATTCATATCAATAACCATGCCCTTTCTTTCAGGATATATCTTTCATAATTGGACTCATTGCAGGAGGTCCTGTTTTGCTGCATTTCACAAATGCCCAAAGCTTAGATAAAGTATTACCGAAATTTTTAAAAAATAGACGTAAAAACATCAGCAAATGGAAGATATCAGGCAAAATAGCATTTAATTCGAGAAAAGAAAGAGAAAAGGCGGCAAAATTGGCTCATATTAAAGAGGATTGTAACGCTTTCCTTGGAATTGTGAAGATAATTTATGTTTACATAAGAGCCGGATATGACAAAAAGCCTGTCCATCCTATGATAAAATAAAGCGTAGAGAGCAGACTTATGCATGTGTCCGCAAGCGGATGGTAAAAGTATAGTGTATCGGATAGGAGTGAGTTGTGTGATAGAAACCATATACAGCAATGAAAACGGAGAAGGCAATCCTGGGAATAAAACGCAGGCCTCCTTCAAGCTGCCAAAGAATGTCCGACAGATAGGTAAAAGTAATACAAATAAAAAAATTTATGTGGAAGATTATGTGATGACCTATGTAAAGCAGCTGGCCGGAGGGGATTATTCCTCCTGCAGGGCAGCGGTTTTGGTGGGACAATGTATCCGGTTGGACAATTGCCGTAATATTTTTATCTCGGGAGCGGTGGAGATAAGTGATTTTGATGTGACGGGAGAGATTAATTTCTCCAATGATACCTGGACAAAGATATATGAGGAAATTAAAAAGTTTTTTGTGGAAACGGAGATTGTCGGCTGGTATATCGGTGGTCCGGGATATTTGCTGGAGGATACGGAGAAGATAACGAAAGCCCATATCAACAACTTTGCGGGACAAGACAAGATCTTCTTTGCCTTTGACAGCCTGGAAAGGGAGGAGGCCTTCTACAGCTATGAGAATAACCGCCTGACGAGGGTGGAGGGTTATTACATATATTATGAAAAGAATGAAGAAATGCAAACCTATATGATTGAGCATAAGGAGCCCCAAAGCGTGGAGGAGGGCTATGAAGATCGAGTTGCAAGGGATATCCGGACGGTCCTTCAGAGCAAAAAGCCTTCCGTCGAAGAGAGCAAGGGCGTCTCCAGGCTGATGTACGCCGCAGGTACATTGCTGGCAATCATTGTTCTTGTGGTAGGAGCTGCCATATTAAATAATTATGATCAGATGAAGAGCATGCAGGATACTCTGAAATATCTGTCCCAGAACATGGAGGAGGTCCAGTCGATTGTTACCGAGAACCGGCTGACGGATACTATAGATTCCAAAACCACCGTAGTGAAAGGACAGAGCTCGGATGTCAGCAGTGAGGAGACGGAAGCGGGGCAGCAGGAGCAAACCGATGCATCGGCCGACACGCCGGATAACAGTCTCGATGTGGAAGTGGTTCCCGGAAAAGTAGATCCTATCGAGGAAAACGGTAACCAGGAGACTCCGGAAAAGAAAGAGACAAAGCCGGCAAAGAAGGATGACGAGGAAAGCAGCCCTACAGAAAAGCCTGCTTCCAAAGAGAGTAAGGAGAATACCAAACAGACGGAAGCAAAGAAGGAGAATAAGATAAATTACTATATTGTTGTCGAAGGGGACACCCTGGCGGATATCAGCTATAAATTGTATAAAACTTATACCAGGGTGAATAAGATTATGGAGCTGAATAATATAGACAATCAGGATTTGATCTATGTGGGCCAGAAGCTGATTGTTCCATAGCAGTACATGAGGGTGGTGTTCGCGTTGGCTCCAAAATGGGGAATGGGCGCAGGAGCAGCGCCCTTTTTATATCATAGGAAAGTGCTCCTATGATATAAAAGCATAAGCTTGCTTATGCTTGAACTCACGTGCAGGATGCGCACCTATGCGGACAAACGCATGAATGCGTTCGGAATTTTATTACTACGCAATCCGCTCGGGCGCAAAGAGTCAGCAAGCCGACTCTTTGTTTTGAAAGAAAGGTATTCCTGTTTTGTAAAATAATACGTGCCAAGACAGTATAAATGAGTTATAATCACTATAAAGTAAAACACAGGAGAACGGTTATGGCGAAAGATAATGAGCAACAATCGATCAGAGACTATGGCAACCGTAAAAAAAGGATCCGGCGCAGACGTAATTTTATCATAGCGGCGGCACTTCTTGCGGTGCTGATCGGGGGCGGCATCTATGCATATCGTCTCTATAACAAGAACTATACAAGCTATGAAGTATTTAATTCCATGGATAACCCGTCGGAAAACGGAACGAAATATCTGCGCTATAACGGAGGTGTTCTAAAATACAGCAAGGACGGTGCCACTGCGATTGCCAGGGATGGAAGCTTGAAATGGAACGGATCCTATGAGATGAAGAAGCCGGTGGTGGATATATGTGAGGAATATGTGGTAATTGCAGATCAGGGGGGCACGGAGCTGAAGGTTTTTAATGGAAAGGGTGTGGCAGGCAGCATCCCTACCGTCAATCATATCATTAAGGCGGAGGTATCCAAAAAAGGTGTTGTTGCCGCCTTATTGGAAGAGGCGGGGACTAATTATATCAAGATCTATGATACCGACGGAACAGTGCTTGTGGACATCGCCACCAGTACGGCTGAGGACGGATATCCCATTGATATTGCGCTGTCAAACAACGGTGAGAAGCTGATTACAAGTTATCTTTCCGTAACCAGCGGTGAGCTGGTGGGGATTACGACCTTTTATAATTTTGGCGAGGTTGGTAAGAACTGGACGGACCGCATGATGGGAGCCTATAACTTTGAAGGTCTGATTGTGCCCAGGGTAATCTTTAATAATAATGATTCGGCCTGTATCTTCAAGGAAAATGGGATCATGATTTTTAAGTACTCCGAGAGGCCGGAGGTAGTAAAGGAAGAGATATACGAAACCAAAATTGAAAGTATATTATATAATGAAAAATACACGGGTGTGGTTCTGGAGAAGGAAGCATCCGGATACAGGCAATTAATCCTGTATAACATGGAGGGCAGCAGGGTCCTGGAACAGAAGCTGGATTTTGACTTCAACAGTATTTACCTGACCGATGAGGAGATTATTATGTATGATAATATTTCCTGTGTTATTATGAAGCTGAGCGGCAAGGTAAAATTCAAGCATACCTTTGACACCAATATTGCCGGCCTGTATCCCATCAATCATCTGGATCGCTATTTCTTCATAAATGATACCCAGATTTCGCAGATCAGCCTGATTGAATAAAGGGCGGCAAGCTGTTATGGAAGAAGGAATGGTACATATCGGCTGGCAAAAAGGCTGAACAGTAATAAGGTAGATGATATAAGATTTACAATGAAAGGTATGAGAGAGAATGAATTGGTTATTGATTGCAGTATCTGTAATTTTGCTTGGCAATGCTATCATAGGTATGAAGGTAGGGTTTATAAAGACCGTATTTTCCCTGGTATCTTTGATTCTGGCTTTGTTTTTGACGATATGGATCAGTCCGCTGGTTAAGGATACGATGAGGGATAATGAGAAGCTGTATCAAGGAATTGCGAACAAGATTGAAAAGATGCTTCCTTTCGAGGATAAGGTAGCCCATAAAGAGGAGCCGGAGCTGATTGAGGGGCTTTCGATTCCCAAATCGGTGAAGGAGGGGCTTCTTAAGAATAACACCGCAGAAAAATACAAGGAATTTGCGATCACAAGTTTTAAGCAGTATGTAAGCAAATATTTGACGGAGGTTACAATTAACGCTCTATCCTTTATTGCAACCTTTACGGTTATTCTGATTGCACTTTGGGTAATTTTTCTGGCTTTAAATCTGATCAGCAAGCTGCCTTTGCTGAATCAGCTGAATAAAACAGCAGGGTTGCTGGCGGGCTTGGTTCATGGACTGATTCTGGTCTGGCTATTCTTCCTGTTGCTGACAGTTTTCTCAACCACTGAGTTTGGACAGTCAACCATGAAGCTGGTGGCAGAGAATGAGCTTTTGAGCATCATCTATAATAACAACATCTTATTAAAATTCATAACCGGCGCCACCAAAATCCTGTTATAGGAATGAAGTAGCTTAAATTTATTTACAAAAGGAGACAGAAAGATGAACGAGATGCTGAGTAAAATTCAGAAGATGGGTATCATACCGGTAATTAAACTGGATGATGCAAAGGATGCATATCCCTTAGCCAAAGCATTGGTGGAGGGCGGTTTGCCTTGTGCGGAAATTACGTTCCGGACGGCAGCCGCGGAGGAGTCCATCCGTATTATGAGGGAGGCGTATCCGCAGATGTTAATTGGAGCGGGTACTGTATTAACGACAGAGCAGGTTGATAAGGCCATCGCAGCCGGAGCAACCTTTATTGTAAGTCCCGGCTTGAATCCCAAGGTGGTCCGTTATTGTGTTGAAAAGAATATTCCCATAACACCCGGCTGTGCTAATCCCAGTGATATTGAGGCGGCGATTGAGCTGGGCCTTGATGTTGTGAAGTTCTTTCCTGCCGAAGCGGCGGGCGGTTTAGCAATGATAAAAGCCATGGCTGCACCGTATGTGAATATGAAATTCATGCCGACGGGCGGAATCAATGAAAAGAATCTGAACACCTATCTGGATTTTCCGAAGATTATTGCATGCGGCGGAAGTTGGATGGTTAGTGACGAGCTGGTGAAGACCGGACAGTTCGATAAGATAACCGAACTCACCCGGCAGGCAGTATCCCAGATGCTCGGCTTTGAGCTCCGGCATGTCGGTATCAACATGCAAAATGAGACAGAGGCAGATGGGGTTGCCGGTTTGTTTGGCAAGGCATTTGGTTTTACAAAGAATGTTGGCAGCAGTTCTATATTTGCAGGAACGGCAATCGAGGTTATGAAGGAACCCTATCTTGGCAAGATGGGTCATATCGCAATTATGACCAATTATATTGATCGCGCTATTTTCCATTTGGAAGCAAGGGGCTTCACCTTTAACCAGGATAGCCGGAAGTGCAAGGGAGAACAGCTGGTGGCAATTTACCTGAATGAGGACTTCGGAGGTTTTGCTGCACATTTGGTTCAGAAATAGAAGGATTATTTGAATGTGATGAATAAAGAATAGCCGTTTCGCTTAGACTATACTTGGGAAACGGCTATTTTTCTGTATAAAAGAAAGGAGGATACTATAATCTGAACTGTAATATGGTGGGGGAAAGTGGAAAAAACGATGGAAAATAAGATGAGAAAAAAGTTTAAAAAAGTAGTTGACATTTTCGCTTTTAGAAGGTACAATGAAATTCCGCTGCTGAGAGGCGGCAACCACTTGAAAAAAGATTTTGAAGAAAATGAAAAAAGTGGTTGACATAATAAAGCGGATGTGTTAAACTAAAAAAGTTGGCGGCAAGATAAGAAACACAAAACGAACTGCTGACACAACACAATGAACCTTGATA
>JAFAGA010000092.1 GCA_023423045.1 Bacillota bacterium
TTCAGGCAGGGCTTATTAAAGTGCCTCTAATCCATGAACTGCCACTCTTATACAATCTAAAGAACGGTAGATTGGCACTTTAGTGGAATTTATTTATCTTTAAGTTACAGTTTACGGAAACTCAAGCTCCGTCCTCGGCCAGCATACCGGCATCAAAATCAATCCAATTTTTCTTTTTCCCGGCAAGCTGCCTGTTACTGGAAATCTTAACTGTGGGAACCGGAGATGCGAAGGGGGTACCGCGTCCGGTAGTAAACAATACGATATGTGCCCCGCTGGCTGCCAATGCGGTAGACGCAACCAGGTCATTTCCCGGAGCGCTTAAAAGATTCAATCCCCGGGCGGTTACCGTCTGACCGTAAGAAAGCACTCCTCTCACCGCCGTGCTCCCCGACTTCTGGATACAACCCAGAGATTTATCTTCCAGGGTAGTAATTCCGCCTGCTTTATTTCCCGGGGAGGGATTCTCATAGATTTCCTGGTGGTTTTCTTTATAATACTGTTTAAAATCGTTGATTAAGTCCACTGTTTTTCCAAACAGCTCCTGATTCTCACAGCGATTCATCAGAAACGTCTCTGCGCCGAACATTTCCGGCACCTCTGTCAGAATACTGGTGCCGCCCTTTCCAATAAGCAGATCGGAGAAGCGGCCCACCAGCGGATTCGCTGTAATTCCGGAGAATCCATCGCTGCCGCCGCACTTTAAGCCCACCACCAGCTCCGATACGCTGATCGTTTCCCGATGGAAGCCATCTGCACTGGAAATAAGTTCATCCAGAATTTCGGCTCCGACTTCCATTTCATCCTCCACATCCTGGCAGACAAGAAAACGGACCGTCTTTTCATCATAAGCGCCTATATATGGTATTAATACCTCGATACTGCTGTTCTCACAGCCCAGTCCGAGCACCAGCACTCCACCTGCATTGGGATGGCCCGTCAGATCAGCCAGAATGGTTCTTGTGCTCTCCTGATCCTCCCCCATCTGAGAACATCCATAGGGATGCTGGAAGGCTATCACCCGGGCTGCACCATGTCTCTTATTTGCCTCTCTGGCCATGGCCTCCCCAACGGCATTAACGCATCCAACCGTCGGAATAATCCACACCTCATTTCGAATCCCCACTTTGCCGTTTCGGCGCCGATAGCCCAGGAACGTGCTCTCTACTTCCGCCTCCCAAAGCTTATCTGTCCTGGCTTCCTCCTGCTCTGCCGGTTGATAGGTATACGTCAGAAAATCGTCCAGAGCTGTCTTGACATTATGCGTATGCACCCATTGACCTGCTTTAATATCCTCATCCGCATTTCCGATACAGGCGCCATACTTGATGACTTCACTGCCTTTCCTGATCCACTCAAGGGCCATTTTATGCCCGGCGGGAATCCGCTCCAGAGTTTTGACTTCCACACCATCAGCAAGTACCGTTTCTCCCTTGTCAATTTCCTTCAATGCAACAATCACATTATCGTTTTCATGAATCTTTATATACCTTTTCATGGAGCTCCTCCTATACGAAGATTTTTTCGATTGCTGCCCGCATTCCCAGGGTACGAATCTCTGAAATATAGGAGCAAACCGCCTGCTCCATTCCCGGAAGCACACTTAAATCCTGGCCCCAGAATTCCTTATGACTAAGAACTGCGCGGGTATATTCTTCCGCATTCTTCACGCTATGATCAGCGAAGAACTCCAGTACCGTCATGTCATCTTTTATCTCATATTCCTGTCCATCTCTGTGACCGATTAATACATGGTCTCTGATTTCGCCGCCTGTATAGAATACCATCAATGCCGCCAGGGAGAAGGCCAGATGTGCAGGAAGCGTCTTCTCCCTTTCCAGATATCCCAGAAGGCTGGGCATGCATCTTGCCCTCCACTTGGATACGGAGTTCAGGGAAATCGCCAATAAATCATGCTTCACATAGGGATTTTGAAAACGCGCAATGACTGCATTGGCAAAATCAATCAGCTCCTGTGCCGGCAGCGTAAGGGTCGGAATGATTTCATCAAAAATAGTTTCCTTCATAAAGCGGTAAATCAATGAATCATTCATCGCTTCCAGAACAATATCATTCCCGCACAGATAGGATGCCAGGACAAAGGAGGTGTGTGCTCCATTCAAAATACGAACCTTCCGCTGCTTATACGGCTTCTGGTTATCAGTAAAAACAACCGGAAGTCCTGCCTGCGGCAACGGTAATTCCCGGCTGATATCCTTCTCACTCTCAATGACCCAGAGCGCAAAGGGCTCTCCCGTCACAAGCATGCGATCCTGATATCCCAGCTCCCGCCAGATTTCCTCCGCCTCATCCCTTGGATATCCCGTCACAATCCGGTCCACCAGGGTAGAGGTAACCACACATGCACGATTCACCCAATCAAGGAAGCCTTCCTCCAGCTTCCATAATACAGCAAGCTTTTGTATATATTCCTTCAAAAAAATTCCGTTATCATCAATCAGTTCCACCGGGAGTATGATAAGGCCTTTGTCCTCTGCTCCCTGAAAATATTGATACCTCTCATACAGGAACTTTGTCAGCTTGCCCGGATAGGTTCTGGGTGGTGTGAATTCCAGCCGATCCGTATCGTCATAGACAATTCCGGCTTCTGTTGTATTGGATACAACAAAACGCAGTGTTTCTGATTTCGCATATGATGCATATTTCTCATATTCCTTGTAGGCATCCACTGCATCACAGACACTGGTAACAATACGGTTGCTTCTTTTTGGCTCTCCGTCCACGATACCTCGCAGCTGAACCGTGTACCGGCAGTCCTGCTCCTTGATATAATCTAAATTGCCGGCTTCAATGGGTTTCACCAACACAATATCCCCGTCAAATTCGCTCCGTTCGTTTGCGATATCTATCATATAATCCACAAATGCACGAAGAAAATTACCTTCTCCAAACTGCAGTACCTTAACCGGGCGTTCCTTTTTTTCAGTCATCTTTTTATTTAAAAGTTCCATATCATCTGTTTCCCCTTTCTCTATTGTTTTTGTATTTATTTTTCTATCAAAATGTAATCGCTTACATTTACTATTTTTACATTATTTCTAGGCAATAGTCAATATGTATCTTGCATCATTTTCTAAAATAGGGTATAATAACTTCACAAAATTGTAACCGCTTTCATTCCATTGTTCACAGTTTCACAGGGGGATCAAAATTATGGCAATGACAATTTATGATATTTCCAAAAAAGCCGGTGTTTCCACTGCTACCGTATCAAGGGTATTAAATGGAGGCGGCAATGTCCGGCCATCCACAAGAGAAAAAGTAATGAATATCATCGAGGAGTACGGCTATGCTCCCAACGCTTTTGCAAGAGGTATGGGGCTTCACTCCTTAAAAACGATTGGCATTCTCTGCGCCGATTCCTCAGATCTGTTCCTGGCAAAGGCAGTCTACTATCTGGAACAGGAATTGCAGGCAAACGGCTATGAATCCCTGCTTTGCTGTACCGGCTATAATCTGGATATCCGGAAAACCTATGTTAACCTGATTCTTTCCAAAAAAATTGACGGGCTGATTCTGGTGGGTTCCAATTTTATCGATACCGCTGAAGAAGAAAATCAGTACATCAAGGATGCCTCTTCCCAGCTTCCTGTCATGATTCTCAACGCCGCTTTTGACCATTCCAATGTGTATAGCATCCTATGCGATGATTTCGGAACCATGTCGGAGGTGACCTCCAACATATTAGATGCAGGAATAAAAGACATTCTTTACCTGTACAATTCCAATTCCTACAGCGGAATTAAGAAATTGAACGGCTTTCAGGCTGCCATGGAAGCTCATCATGTACAAGATTATAGGAAGCTGATCCACTTTTACAGTGGAAAGAATGAGGATTTTAATGAAATTGCAAACTTTGTGGAAGCCCTCGCAAAAGCCTCCCCTTCCTTCCGCACAATCATCGCTTCCGACGACAACCTTGCCATTGGCTGCATCAAATATGCCCAGCGGACAGGCCTTCTGATTCCGGAAGACTTATCGGTGATTGGCTACAACAATTCCATGCTTACCGGCTGCTGTACACCGGAACTGACCTCGGTGGACAATCGCCTGGAGATGCAGACCCATCAGCTGGTTCAGACGTTGCTTGGGGTATTATCCGGAGAGGAAATGCCTAAAAAGACTGTTTTTTCAGGCAAATTAATAAAAAGAGGCACTACCTCTTTTTAATTCAAGGAGAAAATGAAATGAAGAATTTTATGGATGAAAGCTTTCTGCTTTCAACGGAAACTGCAACCAGATTATATTTTAATTATGCAATAGATATGCCGATTATCGATTACCACTGCCACATCAACCCTCAGGAAATCTATGAGGACCGCCGCTTTGAAAATATCACTCAGGTTTGGTTAGGCGGCGATCATTACAAATGGCGTTTCATGCGTTCCTGTGGTGTTGATGAAGCTTATATCACCGGTGATGCTTCCGATAAAGATAAATTTATCCAATGGGCAAAATGTCTGGAAAGAGCCATCGGAAACCCCCTTTATCATTGGAGTCATCTGGAACTGCGCAAATACTTCGGATATCACGGTATTCTAAATGAAAAAAACGCAGAGGAAGTATGGAATCTCTGCAACAAAAGGCTTGCCGAGCCTTCCATGACAGTCCGCGGCATCATCCGGCAGTCTAATGTTGCTCTCATCTGTACTACGGATGATCCCATTGATTCACTGATCTGGCACAAAAAAATTGCGGAAGATGACAGCTTCCATGTTCAGGTTCTTCCTGCATGGCGGCCGGATAAGGCGATGAATATCGAGAAGCCGGCTTACCTGGATTATCTGGCTTCCTTATCTGCTGCCTCTGGTATCACCATCACTACCTTTGCCGGTTTATGTAAGGCTCTTTCCCTCCGTATGGACTTCTTCGCTTCTGCAGGCTGCAAGGTATCCGATCATGGTCTGGAGTACGTCATGTATGCTCCTGCATCGGAGAATGAAATCGAAGAAATCTTCGCAAAGCGGTTTTTGGGCAACGCCGTAACCCGAGCCGAAGAATTGAAATTCAAAACTGCATTTATGCTGTTCATGGGTTCAGAATATTCAAAGCGCGACTGGGTTATGCAGCTTCATTATGGTTGTAAACGCGACAACAACACCCTGATGTTTCACAAACTGGGTCCGGACACCGGATATGACTGTATTAGCAATTATGCCCCCTCCGCCGAAATGGCAGACTACCTGAACGCCTTAGTCACTGCAGATGCGCTCCCCAAAACCATCCTTTACAGCCTGAATCCCAATGATAATCAGGTCATCGGAACCATCCTTGGATGCTTTCAGGATTCCTCTGCCGCCGCAAAAATTCAGCAGGGCTCTGCCTGGTGGTTCAATGATCATAAGACCGGTATGCAGGATCAGATGATTTCACTTGCAAACATCGGAAATCTCTCCGGGTTTGTGGGAATGCTGACCGATTCCAGAAGCTTCTTATCCTATACGCGGCATGAATACTTCCGCCGAATTCTCTGCAATCTGATTGGTACCTGGGTGGAAAACGGAGAATATCCTGCAGATTATGAAGCCCTTGAGAAAATCATAAAGGATATCTGCCACAATAATGCAGTAAACCATTTCGGATTTTCACTGAATTAACCCAAAACTTTTAAAGCCTCGGAAGCCTTTGATTTTACAAGACTTACAAGGCTTTTTTCTTTTTCTGTCGAAGACGGATTATATCTTTGCAGGGTTTTGCAATCAATATTCTTTCCAATGCCCATTCTATTTTTTGCCATTTCCTCCATACCCCATCTGCTGTTCCCGGCCGCCCCCTTCGCCCCGGACTTCCAGGACCTTTTCACATAACCTGCCGAATTCCCTGACAAATCTTTCATCGTCCGCAGCGGTACGCTTTTTGGCATGGCCGCCGACCCTCTCTCCTGCCCTGCGGCACTTTTTGGCGATATCCCGCTCCATCAGCAATACTTCAATATTGCCGTCCGTATAGAGCTTCCCTCCGGGGTGAATGGCATAAGCTCCCTTTCCCAGAGCCATTGCCGCAACCCCGTAATCCTGGGTAACCACAATATCACCCCGGGACGTCCGGTTGATCAGGGCAAAATCCACTGCATCCGGCGCCTTGCTTACCAGCACGATTTCACTGTAATCCGAGGTCAGAATATGACTGGTATCAATTAGCATCGTTACCGGAATCCCGTATTGTTTTGCAATTTTTTCAATCAGATTTTTTACCGGACAAGCGTCCGCATCCACCAATATTTTCATTTTCTATCCCCATATTCCTTTCTGCGGAAAACTAATTTACCGTCCCCTTTTCATCGGCTTCCCTCACCAAGCTCTATCCGAAAGATCTCCGTATAAGTCAATTTTCCCTGGACACGTTCCGATTTCATCAGGCTCACTCCGGTTACCCTCATATCCACCAGCTTGATTTCCGCCTCCAAGGTGCGGTAATCCGTATCCTTGCCCAGCCTCACCCGGCGCCCCAACGTTAGATGGGGCCTGTACTCCCGATCATCCAGATCAAAATAACCGGCTTCCTTCAACTCCATCACCAGTGCCCGCTGCAGCCTCCACAGGACCGGTTCCTCCTTGACACCAACCCAGCAGATGTCCCCGTCGGGACGCTTGAACCGTCCGAATCCCCGGAACGTTAAAGAAAAACTCTCTGCCGCTGATTTTTCCACCGCAGCATGCATGGCCCGTTTAACCTCCTCCACCCTGCCGGTCTCGCCGATAAAGTTCACCGTAAGATGAAGATTCTCCTTTTCAGTAAAGCTTCCTGATGCTGCAAGCTCCTTCAGCCTTTCAACCTTATGGTGCATGCTTTCCTTGATATCCTTCTCCAATAAAATAGCTGTGAATAATCTCATACTTACCTCCCTGCTTCCTTTTTGTGTCTCATATTTATGGAAAACCCTCTTTCGAATCACATCATTTCTGCCGATTTATATACAGGGCCGCTTTCGTTTCATCTTTGGCCTCTCATACTTAAATTATATCCCTTTTTCTACTTTTGGAAAGCATATAAAATATATTTCACTGTATATAGTAATATAGTAAGATATAAGCATTGTAAAACCTCCGCTTCCCCGCTATAATATCCCTAAGGAGATTAACAAATATGAGAAGAAAAACGAAGCAGATTGCAGGCCGTATCACCGGTTTAATTCTTCTGGCCGTGCTCTCTATATTAATCAATCAATACATAGCGATGTCCGATAAGGAAGCCTCCAAGAATGCTCCGGCACCAGACGGCATTATGGAGGTGCATTTTATTGATGTCGGGCAGGGGGATGCCATCTTCGTAGAAACAGGCAGTTTCACCATGCTAATCGATGCCGGTGAGAACAATAAAGGTACACTGGTCAGGGATTATCTTACGGGACAGCAGGTTGACAAGCTTGATTATGTCATCGGAACCCACCCGCACAGCGATCACATCGGAGGTCTGGATACCATTCTGGATTCCTTCGAGGTTGGGAAGGTCTTTTTACCTGACGTGACCCATAACACTGATACTTTCGAGGACGTATTGGATGCCCTGGAGAGACATCAGCTTAGGATCACACGTCCGCAAGTCGGAGACCGCTACCCTTTTGGAGATGCAAGCTTTACTATTCTGGCCCCGAACTCATCCGATTACGAGGATTTGAATAATTATAGCATCTGCATCAAGCTTTCCTACGGCAATA
Organism: Bacillota bacterium; assembly: GCA_023423045.1. Lineage (GTDB taxonomy): Bacteria > Bacillota > Clostridia > Lachnospirales > Lachnospiraceae > Mobilitalea. Next base: position 7,679 of record JAFAGA010000092.1, read on the forward strand.
CTTCCTTTCTTCTGACCGGAGATGCCGAGAAGATTTCCGAGGATGAGATGGTCAAGAGCGGTCTTGATCTCTCCGCAGATGTCTTAAAGCTCGGGCATCACGGCTCCGCCTACAACAACACTGAGAAGTTCATTAATGCAGTGGATCCGTCTTTTGCCGTTATCAGCGCCGGCAAGGACAATAAATACGGGCATCCTCATGCCGAAACCATGCAAACCATGCTGGAACATAATATCAGGGTGTACCGGACCGATGAACAAGGCAGTATTGTATTTACGACAGATGGCCAGACCGTATCAGTGAACAAGCAGAGTTACACCATCACACAGCAAGATATAACAAAATAATGTAAGGGGGGTTTTCTTATGCAGAAGTTTATCATCGACCGTTTTGAAGGCAGCTACGCCGTATGCGAGATGGCAGATAAATCCTTTGTCTCAATTCCCAAGTATAAGCTTCCCTTAGACAGCCGGGAAGGGGATTGTCTGGTGCAGGACGCAGACGGAATGTATCAAAAGGACACCGAAACCATGACAGCAAAAGAGAAACGAATTCGTGAAAAAATGAACCGGCTTTTTGAATAAACCGGCAAGGAGAAATGTATGCAGGAATTAATTTCAATGTATCCCGACGACAAATCCGGACTCTATGCCCTCTTACAGGAGCAGCTTCTTGCCCTGCTTGAGGGTGAATATCATGTCATTCCCAATCTCAGCAATGCTTCCGCCCTTCTTAACGGAGCATTAAAGGACATTAACTGGGTAGGGTTTTATCTGAGACAAAACCATTGGCAGAAAACCGATGGTTCTGAACTTATGGACAGTGGTGATGAATTGCTCCTGGGTCCCTTTCAGGGGAAGCCGGCCTGTGTTCATATCCCTATCGGCAAGGGAGTATGCGGCACTGCTGCCATGCAAAATTCCACCCTATTGGTGCCCGACGTTCATTCTTTCCCAGGTCACATCGCCTGTGACAGCGCTTCCCGCTCCGAGATCGTAATTCCTATCCGTTCCCGGGACAAGGTGGTGGGAGTACTGGATATCGACAGCCCGATCCTATCCCGCTTTGACGAGGAGGATCGGCAAGGATTAGAGGCATTTGTAAGAATTCTTGAGCAAAGCTGCCACTGGTAGGTTGATTGCATTAAGAGCTGCGGGCAATCCCGCAGCTCTACTATATTACTGGATTTTCTATGTTACTGGGTCTTCTGCAGTGTATCTTTTATCTTATCCATCAGCTCTTCCATGTCAAGATCTTCCGCCTCAATAATAATGTGGGCGTATTTTTCATACAGGGGACAGCGCTCCTTATATAAAGACTGCAGCGTTTGCCCTTCCCGGAAAACCACTCCCCGCTGCTTGATATTTCCCAATCTCTTGCTGATGGTACGATAACTGAGCTTAATATATACAACCGTTCCTATCTTTCTCAGATGCTCCATCGCCTTTTCCCCGTAGATCACACTTCCGCCGGTGGCAATAACCGTACGGTCTGCCCGGATATTGCTGTTAACCTGTTCCTCTACCGCAATCAGTCCGTCCAATCCGTCTCTCTCAATAATATCCTTTAACAGGCATTTCTCCTGCTCCTGAATGAGCAGGTCCGAATCTATAAAATGATAGCCCATCACCTTGGCCAAAATAACCCCGACCGTACTTTTGCCGGCTCCCGGCATACCGATTAACACAATATTATTCATTGAATATCCTTCCTTCAACTGATATTATTTTATGCCCTGCGCTTATCCCGTAATCTGCTTTTGGCCCTTCTCCGTGACACAGTCTTATCTGACAAGTATAATATAATCCCCGGCAATTATCCAGCAGAAAAATATGTGCTGCACAGTATTATAGTTATCTTCTGCCCTTGCATTGAAGAGTTCTTTCCATGAACCCTGAGAAGAAGTATCATAAAACACAGATTTTGCATCCCGCCGCTCTATGTGATATAATAGCAGAAAAAATATAATCGTGAGGTACATACATGGCACAATTATTTGAAGCAGTGATGGTAATCAGCTTCGGTATATCCTGGCCGACATCCATTATCAAATCCTACACTTCCCGCACTGCCAAAGGAAAAAGCATCGTTTTCTTATGCTTTATACTGATTGGATATATTTTTGGTGTTGCGTCAAAATTCCTCTCCGGCAATCTCACCTATGTTGTTGCCTTTTATATCCTGAATCTGGTTATGGTATCTATTGATTTATGTCTGTACTTCAGAAACAGGAAGCTGGATCAGCGCAATGAAAGAGGGGAGGCTGCCTTATGATTCGAATTCTTGCCATAGGAAACAGCTTTTCCCAGGATGCCACCGCTTATCTGCACCAAATTGCAAAAGCCGGCGGCAGGGATTGTATGGTGGTTAATCTTTATATCGGAGGCTGCTCTTTGAAAACCCACTGGAACAACATTCTCTCCGATGCCGCCTTGTATGAATATGAACTGAACGGTAATTTTACCGGGCGGATGATATCCATTAAGGAGGCCCTGGTCCAGGAGCCCTGGGATTATATTACACTGCAGCAGGTCAGCGGTGACAGCGGTATCTGGGATACCTATCATCCCTATATCACCTCGGTTGCCGATTATGTTAGGCAGTATGCACCGTCCGCGGAGCTTTTGCTGCATCAGACCTGGGCTTATGAGACCGATTCGCAGCACCCGGATTATATCAATTATAACTGCGACCAGAATACAATGTATCAGGCGATCATTCGAACTTACAAACACCTGTCGGAGCAGCTGTCCCTTCGGGTCATTCCCTGCGGGGAAGTGATTCAGGCTCTTCGCTCCGGATCCCCTTTTGATTATGGGAATGGCGGCATCAGCCTGTGCCGGGACGGTTTTCATATGAATTTCGTCCAAGGCAGATATGCGCTTGCTGCCACCTGGTATGTCTTTCTTTTTCGGAGCAGCCCCTCTGCTAATTCCTACCTGCCGCCCTCCGAGATCTCTGCCCCGGTACTGCGGACACAATTGGAAACCATCAAGGAAACTGTGATGGACATAGTAGGAAGCCTCTGGTAAATAAAGAGTCCGCGAGCGGACTCTTGCGCTGCCTCGTAGGAATAGGCATGCTTTCGGATATTTCCGGATATCTCAGAAAGAGATGCTGTAAAACAGGAGAAGCAATTCATTCCGCCCTGTATTACAGCATCTCTTTTTCAGATATTTGATTTTAAATAATTTTATATTACGGAGATAAATCTATCAAAGGCTGCCTGCCCCTCCGGCGTTCTCTTATATACACCGGCATGCTCCAGAACCTGGCAGAACACCTTACCTATTTCATCCTGAAGAATACCGTCTATATTTTCTTTAGTAAACTCAGGATAACCGGCCGCAAATTCCTCAGCCCAATCCGCATGCTTTACAATCAACTCATTGGAACGGATATCCCTGCCCTCCAGCAGATATTGGCTTAACAGGCCTATTTCTTCCTTAAGCCTTGCCGGCAGCACTGCCAGGCCCATAACCTCAATTAAGCCGATGTTCTCTTTCTTAATATGATGAAGTTCGCTATGGGGATGATACAATCCGAGAGGATGCTCCTCTGTGGTCAGATTATTGCGAAGCACAAGATCCATCTCATACTTCTCTCCCCGCTTGCGAGCGATGGGTGTTATGGTGTTATGGGGCTCACTCCCGGTAAATGCGTGAACACAGACAGCTTCATCCGTATATCCCCGCCATCTGTTCAGAATATGGTCGGACAGCTCTACCAATCGGCTATCATCCTCACAACGAAGGCGTAAAACCGACATAGGCCACCGCACCACGCCTGCTTCCACATCCTCGAAGCCGGGAACCGTGAAATGCCGCTCCATGGGAGCCTTAGCCATCGCAAACTCATAATTGCCTCCCTGGAAATGGTCATGGCTCAGAATCGATCCGCCCACAATCGGAAGATCTGCATTGGAACCCACAAAGTAATGGGGAAACTGCTTTACAAAATCCAGGAGCTTGCGAAATGCCGCCCGATTGATCTGCATCGGAGTATGCTCCATATTAAATACGATGCAATGCTCATTATAATATACATAGGGCGAATATTGGAAGCCCCAGTCCTGTCCGTTAATTCGAATCGGGATGATCCGGTGATTCTGCCTCGCCGGGTGGTCCATCCTTCCGGCATAGCCCACATTCTCCGGGCATAGCAGACATTTGGGATAACCGCTCTGCTTTGCCAGCTTAGCTGCCGCAATTGCCTTAGGATCCTTCTCCGGCTTGGACAGATTGATGGTAATATCAATATCACCGTATTCTGTAGCCGTAACCCACTTTACATCCTTCTTAATCCGATATCTTCTTATATAATCCGTATCCTGGCTGAATTTGTAGTAATCATCCGTCGCCTTCCTGGCAGATTCCCGATACAGCTCCCGGAAACGCTTTGTAACCACGCTGGGGGGCGGTGTCAGAACACCCATGATTTTGGTATCAAACAGGTCACGGGCTGCAATCCCATCTTCTTTGATCAGGCCCTGCTCACAGGCATAATCCAGCATGGAGCCCAGTATTTTCTCCAGTTCCATACCCTGGGAGCAAGTCTCTGCCAGATTCACCTCAGCCTTTACTGTCTCCTGATCAGCCGTTGTCTCAGGATAATCCTCCAGACCAAACAGCTCCAAAAGCCGGTTGGTCACATAGGTTTTATCCTCTCGTTCCATCAGCCCGGTCTCTTCTGCGTATAGAACCAGCTTCTCTATCAAATCGTAAATCATATTCGTTCTCAGCCTTTCTAATTGTGGTAGCCGTGAGGATGAGCCTTATGCCACTTCCAGGCGGAAGCAATAATTTCCTCTAAATCCCCATGCTTCGGCTGCCATCCCAGCACCGTCCTGGCCTTCTCGCTGGAGGCAATGAGCTTCGCCGGATCACCGGCCCGTCTTGGAACCACCTCGGCCTTGATGGGATGACCCGTCACTTTTCTGGCCGCTTCAATCACTTCCTGCACCGTAAAGCCAACCCCGTTCCCAAGGTTGAAAATATTGCTCCCGTTGCCCTTCATCAGGTATTCCACAGCCAGGATATGCGCCTGAGCCAGATCCGTTACATGGATATAATCGCGTACGCAGGTGCCGTCCTTCGTATCGTAGTCCTCACCATAGATGCTGATGACTTCTCTCTGCCCGTTGGGAACCTGGAGAATCAGCGGAATTAAATGGGATTCCGGATTATGCGCCTCGCCGATGGTTCCGCTCTTATGCGCTCCGCAGGCATTGAAATAACGCAGGGATACAAAGGTGATCCCATGGGCCAGTGAGGTCCAGTGGAACATTCTCTCCATAGAAAGCTTTGTTTCACCATAGGTGTTCGTCGGCATAGTACGGTCCGTCTCCAGAATCGGGACCCGTTCCGGCTCTCCGTAAGTGGCAGCCGTGGAAGAGAATACAATCTTATCCACCTTATGAGCCACCATGGATTCCAGCAGCACCTTCGTTCCGCACAGGTTATTGTCATAATATTTTAACGGATCCACCATGCTTTCGCCTACCAGGGAATTGGCTGCAAAATGAATCACCGCATCAATCTTCTCCCGGTCAAATACCTTGTCTACAAAGCTCCGGTCCCGGATATCCCCCTGATAGAATCTTGCCTTCGGATGCACCGCTTCCAGATAGCCTGTTTCCAGATTATCTGCAATTACAACATCCTCTCCTCGTTCTATTAACTCATATGCGGTATGGGAGCCAATATAGCCCGCACCGCCAAGCACTAAAATTGTCATACTGTCTAACCTCCATTTCGCCCTGTTATCTATAAAATAATCGGGCCGTCACCGACTTCTACCACATAGAAGGCTGCGGGATAACCTATTTTCTCAATGTATTCTTTACCTACATTTTGAATAAACGCTTCTACCGCATCTTCCTTTACAATACTGACCGCACAACCTCCGAAGCCCGCGCCTGTCATTCTCGCTCCAATCACTCCCTCTTGCTTCAGGGCCGCTTCAACGATGGTATCCAGTTCCATTCCTGTTACCTCATAATCATGCCGCAGGGATTCATGAGAAGCAATCATCAGCTGTCCAAAGAGCTTCAAATCATTATTCTTTAAAGCCTCTACCGCTTTTATCGTCCTCTGGTTCTCATACACGGCATGCTTCGCACGATTTCTTTCCACCGGATTCTGGATTGTCATCTTATATTCTTCGAATTGTTCCTCCGTCAGCTCGCCCAGAGAAGTCACCGGCAGCACCTTCTGAAGATCACGAAGCGCCGATTCACACTCGCTCCTTCTCTCATTGTACTTAGAATCCCCAAGGCCGCGCTTCTTATTGGTATTCATAATTACAATCTTGGCTCCGCCAAGTGCAAGAGGAGCGTATTCATAGGACAGATCCGCCGTATCCAGGAAAATGGCATGATCTTTCTTTCCCATGGCTACCGCAAACTGATCCATGATGCCGCAGTTCACGCCGTTAAAATTATTCTCCGAATACTGGCTGAACAAAGCAATCTCCGTATTGGTCATCTCTAAGCCAAACAGATTCTTAAGAACAAAGCCGGTCAATACCTCCAGGGAAGCGGAGGAGGACAACCCCGAAGCATTGGGAATATTTCCGAAGTATAATATATCCATGCCGCTTGGAATGGAATAACCTTTCTTTTGCAGTGTCCAGACCACACCCTTGGGATAATTCGTCCAGTTATCTTCCTTTATGAATTCCAGCTTACCAAGCTGACTCTCCATCACTCCAAGATCCTTAAAATTCAAAGAATAAAAACGCAGCTTATCGTCATCCCTCTTTCTGGCAACCGCGTAGGTTCCGATGGTCAGCGCACACGGAAATACATGGCCTCCGTTATAGTCGGTGTGCTCTCCGATCAGATTAACTCTTCCGGGAGCAAAATAAACCTGGTACTCACCGCCACCGCCAAAAATCTCTTCGAATTTCTGAAGTAATTCCTTCTTCATATCGCAATCTCCTTTTCCTAACTGTCAGCAGTTTATTTATTACATTATTTATGTTTTATAACATTATTGTTGTTTGTTTATATCATACTACGCTTCTTATTATTTGTAAAGAGCTCTAAAATATTTTTACTCCTTTTTAAATATCAGCTTCATAACAATCGGCTGTGCATAGTCTCCGAAGGCCTCTCCAAAGAGATTCATTCCTCCCCGATGCTTTGCATCCTCCTTGATCCCAATCCTCACAGAGATATAATCTTTCCCGCCAAGCCCAAATTCCGGCAGGCTCCTGTTCTCCACTTTCTCATCATCCAGCAGACAGCCATGGTCGGTTATGCTCCAAGTCTTAAGTATTCCATACTGAGTATTTTTATCAGGCCACCAGCCGGGGTTCAGCTTTCCCCTTCGTCCGCCGTAATCGCTCTGACTGTGCCAGGTACCCGCCTCCAGGCCATTTACCCAAAGGGTGATATCCGACGGATAATTCAAGTTGAACTCATGATCCTCGGAGCACAGTTCCATGGATAGCTCCAACCTCTGCACCTTCTTCCCTTCCATGGCGTTGGTGGGAAAGCGGTATTCTATATATCCGTGCCCCAGCCAGATCAGCTGCGCCTCAATGCGCTCCGGCAGATAAAAACATCTGGGATCATCCTCCGCTCCTATGGGTCCCTTGCTGCTGGCCATGCCGCAGGTAGGTTTTATTTTATAATCCACATAGCTTCCGATGGGCATCTTAATAACCTCTTCATCCTGCTCCGGATTCCTGGCTGTATTCATTTCCACATAGATATGGTCCAGCACAATATGGCACAGCTTCATGGAACCTCGAATTCCCGGCTGCAGGGAGGTCTTAATCATTCCGGCCTCCTCCAGCACCTTAACATGGGCCGCTGAGGAAGAGGCCGGAATATTCAGCAATTCAGCAATTTCATTCACATTCAAATCCTTATGGCGCAGCCATCGAAGTATCTCAATCCTGGTCTCAGAGGACAATGCCTTGGATATGGCTGCAAGATGCTCCACATCGTCTAAGTTCATTTTAATCGTCTGTATCATAATTCTCCAATCCATCCCATGGTACACCCATTAAGATAATAACAAAAATGATGTTTTAAAACAAATTTTATCATATACTTTGATAATATCAGTATTTCGAATAATCTACAAGTACTTTTTGGAACAAGAATACGCCTTGGCCCATTCTCGCACCGAGCGAGATCGGCCTGGCCGACATAATACCATATACAAATTTATTTGCATTACGTGCTGGGTGCGCATCCTGCCCGGCATGTGTATCCTATGTAGCACTTTTTTTACATGGTGCGTAATTTTCTATATAACAAAAAAAATAGAGCGCCTGTTACTGTGCGCTCTCATCTTTGTGGTCTGCTAATACCTGTATTCCGCGATGTTCAACTGCTGTAGAAAATACAATCTGTGTGCTGGTTTTTCCGAACTTCTGAACCTCTCCGATAAACACATCCAAATCCATCGTACTTTTGAAGCATACCTTAATCAGCATTGAGAAATTGCCGGTTACACAATTGCACTCCATAACGTTGGGACAGGATTTTATGAAGGGATAGAATTCCTGCTTCTGGGAAGGAGCCACCTCAAGATTGATAAAGGCGGTGATATGGTGTCCCAGCTTTAGCCAGTCAATATCCGTATGGTAACCCTTGATAATTCCCTGCCTCTCCAAGCGGGCTATTCTGGCCGCCACTGCCGGAGAAGACAAAAAAACCTTTTCCGCCAGCTGCTTCAGCGGCACTCTGGCATTCTCCTGCAGCATAATTAATAATTGCTTATCAATATGATCCATGTATCCTCCCACTATTTCTGATTATTATAATGCCGAATGCTTAATTATATCTAATTTTAATCCTATCATCAAAAAAATGCAAGAATAGTTATCTGGAAAACCTTTCGATAGGCAATAGATCGGCTGATGATGTAGCACCACCAGCCGATCTATCCATTCAGACAATTACAGATAGTAATTTATCTCTTTATCATAGCCTCAAAACCGCTGCTGTATTTCATCGTACCATCCTTCATAACCCACAGGGCTTCCGTACCTTCCATGGCTTCGATCATCTTCAGCCCTTCTTCCAGGGGTTCATTGTACAGCGCCTTGGTCAATGCATCCGCCATTCCGGAGTCCTCAGTCACAATGGATACCGCTGTAAAATACTCCGACGGCATCAGAGTAGCCGGGTCAATAATATGATGATACCTTTTTCCGTCCACCGTATAATATCTCTCGTAATCACCGCTGGACACCAGGGATAGATTCTCCAGATTCAGGATGTACAGATATTTTTCTTCACTTTCCTTATCCGGGTTTTGAATTCCTACATTCCAGGCATCCTTGGAACCAATGGCTTCTCCTGCATCCTTGGGAGCAAAAATACTATAACCTCTGCTGCCAAAGGCCCGGACATTTCCTCCTACGCTGAGCAAACCATGATTATAGCCCTTCTCCATGGCGTTCTGCACCACCTGCTCCGTAGCATACCCTTTCGCTACGCCCCCCACATCCAGGCGCATCTCGGGGTCCTCCAGATACACAGTGGACTTCGCTTCATCAATAATTAATTTATCAATATCCGTATGCTCGGCCTTCTCCCGGAGCAGCTCCATGGGAGGCAGCTTGGCATTCTCCGGATCGTCAATCCCGGCGGTACGGTAATCATGCCATACCTCCAGAACCGAACCCAGGGCAATATTCAGCTTTCCGTCAGTCTTCCGGTATGCATCTCTGGCATATAATAGCATGTCTATAATTCTCTGATCCACCTGGACCGGCCGGACACCGGCGTTATCATTGATGGACTTGATATTATTGACACCTTTGTAATCGTTATATTTATCATAAAGCTCATGATATACCTTCAGGTCATCATAAACAGATTGTGCAAATTCAGAAAAATCTTCTTCCCTCTCGGCATAGCCGATAATTGTGGTTACCGTATCAAAAAGCTCCAAAAACTGTGCCTGATACCTGGTCGGCTCTTCCTTCCTGCCGCAGGCAGACATGGGAAAGAGCATAACTGCTATAAGTAGAATTGCTGTAATTTTACGTTTCAAATGTTTCAAGAGGCCACCTCACATAGATATCAAAGGGGCTGCTGCAAACATTTCTGTTCAATGTTTTGCAACAGCCCTAAAAATAATTACTGATCAGGAAAAATTATTTCGCTGCGCTTAAAGAAGCTTTTTCAATATCCTCAATAAATGCATTTACATGTACTGTTACAGAAGCTGCAAGATCAGCATCAGCAGGCTTGCCTTCTGTTAAAGCGATACCCTTAATCTCATCTACACTCTTGCCTGTAGCATATGCTGCAAATGCGTTTGCCTGCTCATACCACTCCTTGCCAATACCGGAAGCGGACTTCATTCCATAACCTTCCTTTAATTCCTGCTTGGTCTGAGGAGCTGTTGCTAAATCAGTTGTAACAACACCAGCGGTAGAGAAGTTTACATTACCCTGGGAAGCGTCAATTACACAGCTGGAAATCTTGCCCTCTGCATTGAAGGTAGATGCAACATAGTAGGAATATGCCTGTGCCAGACCGTCGCCTTCTGCGCTGGCATCTTTGGATTTCGCGATATCAGTGGATACACCAAGACCAATCTTGTCGCCTTCTGCTGCGCCTAAGTCCTGAGCATTTGCAACAGCCTTCTCAAGAGTTGCAATGTAATCATTGATATGTACAGTTACGGATGCTGCTAAATCTGCATCAGCGGGCTTTCCGTCTTCTGTAAGAGCGATTCCCTTAACTTCATCAACAGTCTTGCCAATTACATATGCTGCAAATGCATCTGCCTGCTCGTTCCATTCCTTGCCGATACCGGATGCCTTAGTCATACCGTAGTCGGTGCCAAGCTCCTGCTTTGTTCTGAATGCAGTTGCTAAATCGGTGAGAAGCTTTCCTTCTTTGGAGAAGTTAACTTTAGTCTGAGCTGCATCCAGTCTGCAATCTAAAATCTTTCCATCCTGGCCAACTAATACTGCAACGATAGTAGCATCAATCTGAGCTAAACCATCCTGCTCGCCTGCATCCTTGCTGCTCTTAAGGGAGATATTTACTCCAAGACCAGTCTTTGCAGCTGCTGCAGTTGTATCATCATTTGTTGCAGGCGCCTCTGTAGGTGCCACGGTTGCTTCTGCTTCTTTTTCAGGAGCAGTGGTAGGGGTTGCTGCCGGTCCCTCATTCTTAGTGGAGCTGCCGCATCCAACTAACAGAGACATTACCATAGCTAAGCTCAGTAACATCGCTAAAATCTTTTTCATAATCTTTTCCTCCATTATGATGTTTGTTATTTTTGCTAGTAGCATTTATATTAATTCCATACTTGATGGAATGAATATACCATTTACTTATTATGTACAGGTAAGTGTCTTTCGACATTACCTCCGGAGGTCTCGCTATGCCACAAGGGCACTGATCCATATCACAAGAGTATTTCCTCCCATAATAAGAACATAATTTTTGATTGCGGCCACAAAAGTGGTTGACTTCTCCTGCTTCCGAAGGAAGGTATTGATGTTTCTTTGCACCGGTATTATTGTCACCAGCGAAAGCAGACAGATTGGAGACAGAATACCAAGGGCTGCCATCACAGCTGTTGCAAGATAGGCCGCATAATATAAGCCCGCAAACAAATACAACGCTTTTTTGCCAATATAATAAGGCAGGGTGTGGCGTTTCACCGCAATATCCTTCTCCAGATCACAGATATTATTCGCCAGCATAATATTCGCCGTGGCACAAAAGGGCACAACGGAGAATAATAACAATGATAAAAATGGCATAACCTGCAAATCCAGGGATATTGTCTTAAAATTAACGATCAAGGTTAAAAAAGTACCTTTCGGCATGTTAATATAGAACAGGATAAACGGAATGAGCAAACCATAAAATGCACCGGACATAACTTCACCCAGGGGCTGCCTGGATATGGGAACCGGTCCGTAAGTATAGAACACCCCGCACAAAAAACACAGTCCGCCCAGAAGCAGGATAACAATATCCGTCGCATATGCCAGGGATAATCCCAGGGCAGTGCTGCTTCCAAATAAAACATAGATGATAATCAGAGCGGTTCTTCGGCCAAACTGCAGCTCCTGGTGATTATTCTTCGTGTCAATATAGTTATTGATAGCTGTAGTCGTCAGGTCGAATAAAAACATAGAGGCAAAAAACAACATTGTCAGGCCCCATCGCACCGGCTGTTTCAAATACCCCAGATAAGCAATTGTTATCAGGAAGGCAAAGATGCTGGTAATTTTAGTCCTTATCTCAACATAGCCTAAAAACCGATTTACCATGATAATCTCCATTCTGCCACTATCCCACCAATTTGGGAGTGAAAACATAAGGGTAATTCATCCCGATTATAACAATCGGGATGCCTTTTTTACCACCTGTATTAGTTGCTCTCTCTTATGCGGTGTAAGCTCAAGCTCTTCTATCACCCGCATGGACTTGCCGTAATACTTATCCACGATGAACCGGGTAAAGCGCGTGCCGCCGGTTTTAGCCACCGCATCATTGATTTCAGCTCTTGTAATGGAACGAGCCTTGGCACGCTCCTTAAAATCATTCAATTGGGAGAAGGCATGAATTAGAGGAAGCGTAATTACTCCCTGCTCATAATCCGATTGGACCGGTTTATTCGCCCCTTCCACAGTTTCTTCAAAATCAATGCAGTCATCGGTGAGCTGGAAAATCATGCCCACATAGAAGCCAAGCTGCCGGTATCTCTTCGCCTGAGCCTCACTGCATCCTCCAAATATCGCTCCCGCGAAGAAGGATGCCTCAAACAGCGCTGCCGTCTTCCCCGAGATAATCTTAAGATAACGATAAATGGACAGGTTAATATTATCATTGTTAATATACTGCTCCAGCTCACCCAGGCATACTCTGCCTACATAATCCGGAAGATCCAATTCCAGATAATCCTTCTTATTCTCAATGGATGTCGCCATCCGCAAAGCGGTGCTGAGCAGATAATCCCCGCAGATTACCGCGGTACGTCTGCCGTATTTCTTCTGGAGCGTAGGTTCGCCCCTGCGAAGCTCGGCATTATCGATGATATCGTCATGCACAAGAGTGGCCAGATGCAGCAGCTCTATGGCTGCTGCAATCCGAATTGCATTTTTGTGAATCCACCCTTCTGTATTTTCAGCACATATGATTACCGAAGCGGCACGGATGAATTTCCCCTGGGAAAGAGCAAGATGCTTCGTATATTCCCGAATCACCAACGGTGATTTTGTCAGGGATTTATTCACTTCCTGCCTTACCAGCTCCAATGCATCCTCTGAACGGACCAGCCCGGTACTCACTTCTTGTTTTGTCTCATTAGTCATTATAAATATACCACTTTCTGACGAATGGAAGTTTCTTCCACAGCTTCTTCAGTCCGGGCATTGCATAATAGTCAAGTCCTAAGGTTCTGCCTGCACCAATCAGAACAGCGATTCCGGCAAAAATCATCCAGAAGGTTCCCAGGTACAAACCGGTGGTACATACAAACATAAACTGCAGAACCAATGATACGGCTGCGGCTGGGGCTGTGAATAAACCTCCGATTAATGCCAATCCGATTAAAATTTCTGCTACTACGATAAAGATCTGCATCATTAGCTGTATATTGTCATTGGGTAGGATCAATTTATCTACAAACCAGTTCATCAGCGGTATATCAAGCTTAAAGGCAAGATCACCGATGGCTGAATGTGCAAGATCCTTGCCGCTGATAAAGATTACCTTGAACAGACCGAGGAAGTCAAAATTAAGGATGATCTGACCCAGTGATTTTACTGCTTCGGCAGCTCCTTCTGCCGCACCGGTCGCACCGGAAGCAGCATCTGCAGCGGAACCGGCAGCACCGGTTGCACTGGAGGCGGCATCTGCAGCCAGGGTTATTACATGGTTTGCCTTGGAGGCAACCGTTTGTACAACCTTAATTACACCATCTGCTGCTGCTGAGGTTGCAGAGGATACCGCATCTGAATCTGTCGCCGCCTGGGGATTAAGTATGCTGTTATACCAGGCAGCGGCGCCGCCAAAAAAGCCGGTAAGCTTCGGACCGGTAAACCAGCCTTCCACAATCTTCATGATACCTTCATAAAGCCATACGGCACCCAGCCAGACTCGCAGCGGGACTAACAGGAAGCTGGGAGTGCGATTGGAAAAATGTCCTCCGACAAAGCTTCGGCAATTGCGTATGGTGAATATCTCCATCTTCAGGTAATGGAATACCTTGTTCCATCCAAGTACCTGGATAAAATAAATAATATTGATAAAATGCTTGGCAAACATCGCCAGGAAGGAAGGCATGCTGAAGAAATGACCGGGAAGTCCGACATGACAGACCGCATAGCGTCCGCCGATGCTGACCATAACTCCGTGGAATTTCGGCTTATATTCCTCCATCTTTCCTGTACCCTTGATTGCCACTTCTATATTATGGGCCGCGGTATGGGAGCTTTGCTCACAGTTCTCAACCATCTGAGGAACCGGACGGTCTTCCCCTTCCGCAACATAATTCATATTATCGCCGATTACATATACATTCTCATTCTTGGTGGAACGAAGGTAAGCATCCACCTGAACGCGGCCGCCTCTGGTCACTTCCAGATTATCCGCTGTTTCCTGGACAATATCGGTGCTCTGGATACCTGCAGCCCAGATAATGGTTCCTGCTTTATAATGATTTACCTTATCTCCCTGCTTCAGCTCGATATAATCCTTACCAATACTGGATACAAAAGCATTCATCACAAGCTTGACGCCCATCTTCTCAAGGCGTCTGGAAACCTTGGCAGAAAGCTTCTCTGTCAGGTTGGGAATGGGCCGGCTTAAGCCATCCACATTAACCAACGTCACATCCTTGCGTTCGATATCAAATTTTTCACACAAAAAAGGAACATATTCCGCCAGCTCGCCGATCATCTCAACGCCTGTAAAGCCCGCGCCTACAACATAAAAGGTTAATAATCTCCTTCTTTCTTCTATATTAGTCTCACGGGAAGCAATACGGAAGGTATTGTGTATATGATCCTTCAGTACAACAGCATCCTCGTAGGACCATAGTTTAAAGGTATGTTCCTCCGCACCCGGAACCCCGTAGAAGGTCGGCTTGGAGCCCGCTGCCAAAACTAAGTAATCATAAGGATAGGTCTCATTCTGCCCTGTTACGGCTCTCTTCTCGAAATCAATGGAAGTAACCGTATCCATCTTAACATTGACACGGCGGCCTGCAAATACTTTCTTAAGGCTGATTTTGATACTATCCTCGTCCACTCGGTTTGCTGCAACCTCATGAAGCTCAGTAAGCATGGTGTGGAATGGATTTTTGTCAATAATCGTGATACTGACATCATCCCGCTTTTTAAATTTCTTTGCTAATTTCTTTGCCGCCAGAATACCGGCGTACCCGGCACCGACAATTACTATTTTCTTATCCATGTCTTCTCCTTACTGTTTCCACTCCGTAATAAACAAGATCAGGACATTTTTTGTTAAGTTTCTAACAATCTTGTCCGTGCTTGTCGAGTAACCCCTAATACCCCAAGTTACACATTTCTTTTGTTAGTATATCACGGAATTAACTTTTTGAAAACTATTTTTTATAAAAATAGTAAATATGGCTACTCTTTTCTCATCTATGTGTTCTTAATTGTGCATATCATATAAACCTGATAGGAATTGACAGCAGGCCTTCCAACCGGATACTTTTTATTGACATAAGAGAAGAGGCTTGCCGCTTCCCATTGCTTGCATCCATTGGAAGGCCTGAAATTACTTTCGGGCAGATTTAAGCACCCTCAACCGGTCCGCACGGCTCCTGCAGAATCTCCTTTAAATACCTTCCGGTATAAGATCCTTCTACCTTGGCCACCTGCTCCGGGGTCCCCTCGGCAACGATATAACCTCCCTTATTGCCTCCCTCGGGTCCAAGGTCTATAATGTAGTCGGCGGATTTGATCACATCCAGGTGATGCTCGATTACAATTACCGAATGCCCCTGATCCACCAGCTTATTCAGGCATTCCAGAAGCTTTGCGATATCAAACAGGTGAAGTCCGGTGGTTGGTTCATCCAGGATATACAGGTTATGGGCTCCTTTCTTGATCTTGGCCAGCTCATAGGCCAGCTTCACCCTTTGGGCTTCCCCTCCCGACAGAGTGGTCGAGCTTTGCCCAAGGCAGAGATAGCCAAGCCCCAATTCATTCATGATCCCCAGCTTGTGCTTCAGATAATGATTATCCTTAAAGAAGTCCAGGGCTTCCTCTACCGTCATTTCCAGTACATCCGCAATACTCCTTCCGTGGTATTTGATTTCCAGCCCTTCCTCACTGTAGCGCATTCCCTTGCATATGGGGCATATGGTTTCAATGTCTGCCATGAACTGGAGATTGGTCACAATAATTCCGTCACCGGCGCAATGCTCACACCGGGTGCCGTTGGCATGGGTCAGGCTGAAATCCAAGGCGGTATATCCCCGCTCCAACGCCTCCGGCAAAGCCGCATAAAGATCCCGGATCTTATCAAAAATACCGATATAGGTGGCCGGATTTGATTTGCTGTTTCTCCCGATGGGTGTCTGGTCAATGTTGATCACATTATTAATTTGCTCCGAGCCGAAGAGAAAGTCGTGCTCACCGGGGACAATCCGCGCGCAGGTTTTATCTATTTTCAGCTGTTTATATAGTATCTCATTAATTAAGGAGCTTTTGCCGGAACCGGACACTCCGGTCACACACAGGAATACCCCCAACGGAATATCCAAATCCACGTTCTTTAAATTATTTTCTCTGGCTCCCTGAACGGACAGAAAATAGTCCCCAAGATTGCGGCGCTTTCCAGGTACCGGAATCTGCAGTTTTCTCGAAAGATACTGCCCGGTCAGGGAAGTCTTCTCCCCCACGATTTCCTCCGGTTTCCCGCTTGCCACAACGGTTCCGCCGTGAATTCCCGGCCCGGGACCGATCTCAATGATATGGTCCGCATTCTTTATTGTCTCCATATCATGTTCCACCACAATTACAGTGTTACCAATGTCCCGAAGCTTCTTCATGGTGGAGATTACACGATCGGAATCTCTGGGGTGGAGTCCGATGCTGGGCTCGTCCATGACATACAGCATCCCCATGAGCTCACTGCTGATCTGGGTTGACATCTTAATCCGCTGCATCTCACCGCCGGAGATACTGTCGCTTCTCCGGCTAAGGCTGATATAATGAAGCCCGATATCAATCAGCAGCCGGATTCTGGAAGATATCTCGTAGATAATGGAATTAGCCACATCCCGGATACCCTCCTTAAAGCTCAGCCCTTCCAAAAACTCCAGAAGCTGCGGGAGCTGCATCCGGCATAGCTCATCGATATTCTTATCACCGACGGTAACCTGGAGCCTTTGTTTCTTCAGTCTTGCTCCGCTGCATTCGGGACAGACCTTCTCAATCATGCAATCCTTAATAAAGCTGGGTTCAAAGGCCTCCGTTGTTGAGGTTCTGCGGATGTATTGCCGGTACCAGTGTTCCAGCTCATGCACATATCCCCAGAAGGGAATCTCTCTTCCCACAATCCAGTTGCGTTTTCCCGAATTGGGCGGCTGCTGCATCTTAACCGGCTCCCCCTTGGTGCCATAAAAGAGAAGCTCATGGATTTCCTTAGGCAGGTCCCGGAACGGAGTGTCCAGACTGAAATCATACTGCTGGGACAGGCTGTACAGCATGACCGTACGGTAGCTGTCCTTCCCATTGACATTATAGACCGTATTCTTCAAGGCTCCCTTGTTAAGGCTCTTCTCCGGTGCCACAATCAGGAATCTGGGTTCCACCACATAGGACATTCCCACTCCCAGACAGGTATGGCAGGCACTGGCAGCGGTATTAAAGGAAAAATGGAAGGGCTGCATATCACAGAGGAACATATGATGCTCAGGGCAGGCGTATCCTTCGTAGAAGGAAAGCTTCACCTCACCGAGAACCTCCACCTTGATCATGATGTCCTCCTCCAGCGCCAGCATTGCCACCTCAATCGACTTTGTAATCTGAATGTAGGAATCCTTCTTTAAGGTAAAGCGGTCTATTATCAATTCAATGCGGTAATCCTTCGTCTCATCCAGCTCCCGCTTCTCTGCCAGTGAAAAAGGTTCCCCGTCCACCAGCAGCTTTTTGTATCCCTTCTCTCGCAGCGCCTGGAAGGTAAAATTATAATCCTCTCCAAAAATCTTATACACCGGCGCCCGCAGCTCTATCACCGATCCCTCCGGCAGAGTCATGATGTGCTCCGCAATCTGCGCGGCTGTTAATTGCTCCAGCGGATGACCGCATTCCGGACACCTGCCGACTCCCGCACTGGCGTATAACAGCCTTAAGTAATCATTAATATCCGTTACCGTCCCCACGGTAGACCGAGGATTATTGTTGCCCTTCTTCTGCTCGATGGCAATCACCGGCGACAACCCCCGGATGTAATCCACCTTCGCCTTTTTCAGCTGGCTGATCCGGCTCTTGGCGAAATTAGTAATAGAATCCAAAAAACGCCTTTGTCCTTCTCCATAAATGACATCAAATGCAAGTGAGGATTTTCCCGACCCGGATACTCCGGTGATCACCGTCAATTTATCTCTGGGTATTTCCAGGGAGATATTCTTCAGATTATTCTGCTTTGCTCCCGATATCTCAATGCTGGTACGCACCGCCATATATTCCCTCCTGATTTTCCTGTTCCTTCATTGAATAGGCCTAAATTGTAATAGTTAATTTATCATTCCATCCCAATATACTGATATGCGATCTCCTCCACAGCACGTTTGCTCTTGGGCGTGATGCGAATGGTCTGGGACACCTTGGCAATTACTCCCTGCTCCGCCAGGTAATCAAATATCCCTACAATAAAATGACTGTCCGTCTCAAAATATTTAGTAATCATAGTAACGGTTTTCATCTCCTGGTCAGCCATATACCCTACCACCGGTTTTTTGATAATATCCAGATGCTGCTTCAGATAATTCTCCAGACGGCAGATTGCCGCTTCAATCTCCTCTTCCCCGTAATGACGGGACATGGCATTCTGATAGTAGGGAGTGATCATCTCCGGGTTCAGGGTATACGCCTTCAAAACGGCTTCTCTGGAGGGTGATTCCCCATGCAGGCAAACTTCCATCCGTGCGATATTATCCACCGCCTTCAAAAGATAGAATTGCGCATAGAGGGGGTTTTTCTTTACCTCCAGCCATTTGCGGCACTTATCACACTGATGCACCAGTTCGCAGGCTGTTATAAATACCGAAAGCGCCTGATCATCGCTTCCCATCAGCTTAAAGTCCTCGAAATACTCCACCAGGCTTTCATCGGTGCAATAATGTATCTTGCCGCGGGAAAGATAGGAATGCCCGATGGATCCTCCCCGCAGACTATCCAGATACCTCTTAAAATTACTTCGCACCACCAGGAATACATTAATTGTGATATCATCCTCCACAATGCAGTAGGAATTATTCTTCAGCACCTGGTCCCGCACTACCAGAGTCATATCAATGTCACTCTTCTCCCACACCTGGTCATATGCGAGGCTTCCGCTGACGATCACGGCAATAACATTCGGATCATCCTTCACCTTGTCGATGAAGCTCTCTGTCGCATCCAGGTATCTCTGCCTGACTGCTTCCTCATCCATTCTCTCCATAGCCTGTCCTCCTTTTTACTACTGATTCTACCCTATACCTCTCAAAAATGCGGACAGAAATTGCTAAGTTGATATTTTACCTCCTGCTTCTTGTTCATTAAAAATACCCGTGCTATAATGAATCCGCACCTATAAAAAAACGCCTGCAATCAGGCAGCAACGGATGGTCTGTATGGATAATTATCTCCTGGAAATAATCAAGAACACGACGGAATATATCGAAGAAAATCTTTTGGAGCCGATCAATCTGGATACGATATCGGAGAATGTCAACATCTCCAAATTTCACCTTCTCCGTATCTGGAAGGGGGCAACCTCCACCGGACTGATGGAGTATGTGCGGCTGCGGCGGATTGCCTTATCCCTGGGTGATCTGCTGAATGAACGCTGCAGCATTGATTTTATTTCCTCCAAGTATTCCTTCGGAAGTGAGCGAACCTATAACCGAGTCTTTAAGGAAGCCTACCATACCACTCCTGCCAAATGGCGCCGCACCCCGATACCGGTAAAGATTCTTGATCGCTTTAATGCGGATTTTATGAATTGCGCAGGAGAAGGTCTGGTCTTCTTCCGGTCCATCACAGTACGGCCCGCTTTCAACATAGCCGGACTGGAATACCGGATTGGAATTGAAGAAAATCTCCGCACTCAGATCGCAAGCCAATATGGCAACGATTTCTTCTATAACCACCGGCATCGGGTGATAAATTCTTCCGAAAAGGATACCTACATCGGGCTCACCCTGCTTACCGGCACCGATACCGGATATACCCGTTATCTTCCGGCCATCGAGATCAATGATAGCAGCATTGTACCTCCCGACATGAAGATAAAGCATATCAAGGCTCACAAGTACGGTGTTTTTACCTACATGGGACCCCACCGGCCCGAAGAAATTTCCTCCAAAACATTGAAATCCATCTGGCAGTATGTATCCGACATCTGGATGCCTACGGTGGAATTCCGTCTGGAGGAATGCTTTCATTTTGAATACATACCCTACTCCAGATGCAACAAGCAGTACTGTGAATGCGATTTGTACTATCCTATCTCCGTGCTGTAGACCTTGGACAAGCAAGGATAATCGATTTATATGTCTGCTTTCCGAAACAGCGAGTGGCACGCTTTGCGAACCATTCTTATGTTCAAGAAAAAGAAGGTACCAAGCTCCAATGCCCGGCACCTTCTCCGTAAATTATATCAGTTTATCAGTTTATATAAGCTTATATTCTTTTTTGTCTTTTACCCAACAGCGGGATGCTGCCCGCAATAACGGCCAGCAGTAAAGATACCGTACTTTTGAACAAGGCCATATGCTTTATACTTTCAGCAAAATACTCCATTGGCTCAGCCGCCAGCTTGATTCTCATCCCAGGTATTAAATAACACATCGTCAGGTATGCTCCTGCAAAGATAACAAGAGATAATATTAAAGACAACCATATCTTCTTCATAATACCTCTTTTCATAAAACAAAATTAAAGGTCGTTGCAATCAATCGCTGAAGCTTACCCCGGCCACCTTTGCCGAAATCTTCTGCTGCTGAAGTCCGGCATTGGCTGCCTCCGCGATTTCCTCCCGGTAAAGGGATAAAATCTGAATTAACAGCCGATTCTTCTCCTCCTGAGAGAGAACATCAAATGCGGCTCCGATCATCTTCCCCGGCACATTGTTCATCCCGAGAAAAATCCGCGCCAGCTCTCCTGATTTGTCGGGCCTTCCGGCCATTTGCTCCAAAAGCCTGGGAAGCTGCTGCTCCAGTATCAAATTATAATTAATCTCATCAAAAATGATCTCTAGTTTAATCACATCATACACCGCCTTACCTGTATCCAATATATTCAGGGTTCTTATCCGGATTCCAGGCAGCTCCCCTGCCAGAAACCCATTCATCCCTTCCCGAAAGCGTTCCAAATTCCGTAAAATCAAATGATATGCAACCGTATCCTTGGTCTGTCGGGGGATCAAATTCAGTATCCCTTTTGCCAGAACGCTGGTCTCTCCGTCCGTGACCAGAAGCTTGCCGGCCAGCTTCATCGCAATATTATCGCTATCGGATGCTTTCTCAAAGGCATCCGGAATAAACCGTTTCGCAATCTGTTCATAATCTATGTGTGTCAGCTTCGCACTAATCTTAATCATAATTACACCATTCGGCTTTTGCCGCTCTTGCTCTTATCAAATTACATTTCTATCATTTATTATATTCCTTTTATTCATTTAAGAAACCCAAAATCAGTGATGATTTGCGGTTTCATAGCACCATTTCCCTATTTCGGCAATCAGCGGCAGCGGAAGCGGTTTGCTGTACGGAAGCTGTATCGCTCCCTTGCTTGTCCTGTATTCGGTGAGCTTTTCCAAAAAATGCTCCACCCCTTTATCGCCGGGATACAGCCCAATATGATTTTTGAATGCCGCAAAATGAATTATATTATGCTTATGCCAGTAGGTTGGCATTCTCCATGAAATGCGCTCTTCTGCAAACGGAAGCACTTCCCGTAGTGTATCCCGCACCTGGTTTAAGAGCGGCTGAACCTCCTCCGGCTGATCGGCAATATAGGCATCAATCGTATTCGGCGCCGTGCCGCAATAATGATCCTGATCTGTATTCTTGAATTCCCGTCCGCATTCAGGACATTTCCACATAATTCATTCGCCTCGCTTCCCTTTAATATAACTATCTTTTCCTAATTTCATATAGTTTAACACAGATACCCTTTGTTCTCAATGAATTTTTGGAAACCGCCATGCTGTGGCTCTGATCCGGTTATTCTTCTATCCTGACGGTTCTTCTCCTCCAGCGTCCGGAGAAAAAGAATAATAAGCCCAGCACAATGGTCGTGGCAGATGCCAACGGCACCGCCAGCCCTACTCCAGGAAGCCCCATTCCCGCCACATTGCTCAGCAGATAGGCCATGGGAATCCGGATTACAATCGCCGACATAATATTGCTGAACAAGGAGAAGGTGGTATGGCCCGTTCCGATAAAGAAGCCGATGAGACAAAAGGCCACGGGCACCAGAAGGTAATCAATGGAAAAGGCTCTCAGATACGGCACTCCCACCGCGATCAGCTCCGCATCTGTGGAGAACATACGCAGTACCGTCTGGGGCGCTACAGTTGTCAGTATAAAAATCGGTATCGATATCATATAGGCCAGCCCCATTCCGGTGAGCATCGTCTTAATTGCACGATCTTCCCGCTCTGCCCCGATATTCTGAGCCACCATTGCGGATATGGCCGCATTCATGGCAATTGCCGGAAGAATGGCAAAGCCGTTGTACTTACCTACCGCGCCGACAGCCGCCGAGGCCGTCACGCCCATGTAATTCACCAGCATTGTCATAAACAGGAACGATAAATTGCTGATCAGGTTCTGGATCGTAAGAGGAATTCCCAGTTTCAGAATGCTCTTCAGCTGTCCCATATCAATCCCAAAGGATTTAAAATTAAAGTCAAACACAAATTTCTTTCTTCGAAGATAAATGACACAGAGTATCATACTCAATGCCTGTGATACAATGGTTGCAACTGCTGCTCCCATTGCTCCCTGGCGGAGTACCCCCACCAGAAGCAGGTCCAGCCCGATATTGGCAACACAAGCAACCGTCACAAAATACAGAGGGCTTTTACTGTCTCCCATCCCTCGCATGATAGCGCTCAAAGCATTGTATCCAAAGATAAATATCGTGCCAAGGGCGGTTATCATCAGATAGACACTCGCCTCGGAAAACGATTCCTCCGGAGTATGTATAACCCGTAGAATCGGATCCTTCAAAAGCAGCATCAGCACGGTAAGAATGACTGCCGCTATCATCAGAGAGGTAAGTAACGTGCCGATAATTTTCTGCAGCTTACCGGTCTTCTCCGCGCCCACAGATTGCGCTATCATTATGGTTCCGCCGGTGCTGATCCCGATCGCCACATTCAGAATCAGCATGGTTACCTGACCTCCGATGTTGATTCCTGACATACTGGCCGTCCCGTTGAACTGTCCTACAATAACCATGTCCGCAACGCTATATAGTGTCTGTATTATATTTGAAATAATAAATGGTATGGCAAAGATAATCAGCTGCTTTGCCACATTCCCTTTTGCCAGGTTTTTCTGTTCATACATAATTCTGCCCTTTTCTTTCTGGTATTTTACTTGTCTCGCAAGTCATATCACTTATTTTACGATGGAATTAACCTCTCGTCAATCCAAATCACATACATAATTTCAGGCGGGCTTCTAACTCTTGATTTCTTAAATACCCATTCCTTCTTTGAATATAAGCCAGGGACTGATTCAAAAATAAGAAGTTAAGGCCTTGATAAAGCCCTAACCTCTCATTATATGATCCGCTCTGCAGATAACTGCATCCCTGACAATTTAATAACTTAATACTTCCCAAACTCGATATCACTTAACATAATTTTAGGCTTACTGCCGGCATTCTCATCTTTCACAGAAACATCCGTACCCTGCTGTATCTTTTTCTGACGCACCATATCATCCAGTAACGCCGCCATCTCCGGGCTCAGTTCCTCCATCCTGCCGGCCGCTCTTTTGCGTTCTCTCAGCCTGAACTGTCCGACCATCTCCTTTAATAGTGTAGCCTGGCTGTAAAGCTCTTCGCTTGCTGCTGCCCCTTCCTCCGAGGTGGCCGAATTTGTCTGAACCACTTCAGACACCTGCATAATTCCCTGATTAATCTGCTCCACTCCTATCGCCTGCTCATTGGATGCCGCTGCAATATCCTTCACCAGCTTAGCAATGTCCTCAACACGATTTACAATGGTCTGGAAGGCTCCTGCAGTTTCCTTCGCAATTTTGGTTCCCTCGGCTTTCTTAATGGATGCCTCAATCATTTCTGTTGTTTCTTTGGCTGCATTGGCCCCACCAGTCCAGAAGATAGCCGCTCATTTCCTGATGACTGACTCCGAGGGTATCTTTTTCTATCTGATATAACGGTTGACTTCCCGCTCTCCAGGAATAAATTATCTTTTCATATTGTGATGTGAAATTATTCATCAGCACAATTCTGCCAATACCATGCAGAAGACCGATGCAGGAGCTGTCCGAGGGTATCTCCTTCAGCAGCATATACCTGTAAATCAGATAGCATATTTTATTGGTCAGGTTGGAATGGACCGAGAATTGGTCATAAATGGCCTTTAGCTTCCCATAACGCGGTCTCTCATAGGATAAACTTGCCATAAATACAATATTCTTTGTCTGATTAAGGCCAATAAAGGAAATCGCCTTCCTCAGAGATCCCGTGTTAACATGAAAAAATGCAGAATTAGCCAAATGCAGAATGGATGCTACAATCGTCTGGTCCTTCATCAGCAGACGCTCAAAATCAATGATACTTGCATTGATATCCATAAGCTCACATAATTCCTTATAGATATTATTTAAGACAGGAAGATGCCCCAGATTCTTGATAATCTGCAGAATACTATTACTTGACAGGATGCTGTTCAGCTCAAATATCTGTCGAATGCTCTGCAATAAATAAGCATTATCCCATGGCTTATAGATGCACATTTTGGCAAGATTATTCTGGAATAATTGATATATTATTTTTTCTTCTGCATATCCGCTTAATACAATCCGTATGATTTCCGGATATTTTCCCTTAACCTCCGTCAGGAGTTCATATCCGTCCATCCCGGGCATCCGCAGGTCTGTGATCAGCATCAAATTTTTCCTCCTGCAGAAGCTCCAATGCCTGCTGACTTCCCTCCGCAAGGAATACTTCGTAATCTGTCTTCATGAACAATCTCTTTAAAACCTTTCGTATCTGTTCTTCATCATCTATAAGAAGTATTTTCTTCGTCATATCGAGCCTCCGAACTTGTCAGCAGATTGTTATTTTCGTTAACAATCGGAAATTTCAGTATAAATTTGGTCCCTTGCTCCGGACTGCTTATCACCTCAATATCTCCATGATGTTTATTAACCATGATATCATAAGCAATGCTTAAGCCCAATCCGGTCCCCTCTCCCGACGGTTTCGTTGTAAAAAAGGGATTGAATATTTTATTGATATTCTCTTCGGGAATCCCTGTTCCATTATCCTCAATAATACAAAGGACATGCCTTTCGTCAGAAACAACGGTAATCTTAATTAATCCTGCTTTCTTTGCACTGGGATACTTTACCTTGAGTGCATATGCCGCATTCAGTACCAAATTAAGAAGCACCTGATTTATTTGACCGGGATTTACTTTGATTGGAGGCACCGGCTGAAAATCACATACTGCCTCCGCATGATATTTGAAGGCGTTATTGGCAACTACCAAGGTATTCCTGATCCCTTCCTGCAGGTCATATTCCCTGAACTCAGACAGATAATCGATTCTTGAAAAAGTACTCAGACTCTTCACAATCGTATCTACCCGCTTCAGACCCTCGTATATGTCACCTGCGATATCCTCCAATTCCTCAATAATGTCTCCGCAGGAATACTGTGTCTCCAGTACTTTCAGCTTCTGTTTCAAAGGTTCCGGAAGCACGTTTTTCTGCAGGGCTTTAATATAATCCATGTATTGAAGGTAACTGTCAGTTAATACCTCCAGTTCGTCTTTTAATAAACTGCAATTGCTCATTGCAAAGGCAAGAGGATTATTAATCTCATGAGCCACCCCGGCTGCCAGCTGACCGATGCCAGCCAGCTGCTCCTGCTGAATTAACCGGCTTTGGGTTTCCTGCAGTCTGGTGATCACCTCCTGTAAATCGGCATTGTTTTTCTTCAGTTCATTCTCCATATACTTTTGCTCACCGATATCACGTCCCATCGTCATTACAACCTCCTCCCCATTGAGGAGGAAGGTGTGGGACTTCATTTCCACCGGAATTTTGTTGCCGGATTTTGTTACATACTCCATCTCATAGGTAATATGCTTACATTCATGAATTGCTTCCTGCATCTTAGGCAATTCCCTGGCAAACTCCTCCGTACACAAATCTGCCGGTGTCATTGTAAAATATTCTTCCCTGCTATAACCGGTCATTTTACACGCAAGATCATTCACCTCGATGAAACGCATTCTATCCCCGGGTTTACCAAGCGAATGAACACAGATAATATCATTGGCATTATGAAACAATTCCCTGAACTGGCGTTCGCTTGACCGAAGCTCCTGTTCCGAATGCATTCTGCTAAATGCATTACTGAATACCTCGGCAGTAATCTGCAATAAAGATAAGTCCTCACTGCTCCATACTCCCTTTGCAGTAACATTATCAAAACCCAGAAAACCCTTCAGCTCTTTCTTTATGTAGATTGGTAATACCAATGCGGATATAATTCCCTGGGGCTCCAGCATCTCTTTTTCCGCCGCAGCTTCCGGAGGTAACTGGGATACCTCTGGAATAAGAATGATCTCACCGCTGCGCAGTCTCTTCATCCACCAGGGAAACATATCCGTGGGGAGCCCCTTAAGATGAGCTATCTCTGAGGATACATCCTCGGCGCACCACTCATGGGTATTATCCATAACCGCTCCATCCTTAGAAAACAGAAATATATAGGACCGGCTGGCGCCGCTGAAAATACCCATATCCTTCAATGAAGCATTGATTGCCGCATCAATATCATCAAAGCTGATAAATCGGCTGGAGATTCCGGATACCAGCTTTTCAAATGCCAGCCTTCGCTCTAATGTTTCATTTATTAACATCGTTTCCTCCTCAGGCAGTCTGATATATAAATACATAAGCAAATCAGTTTACACCATGCTCTCTATCCTATTAGATAAAGAATATTTCGCTTTGTCAAGGTAAATATTTCATTGTTGAATCAAGTCAAAGAAATTGGAGCAATTGTTCCCGTAATAATTCATATTGACTTTTTACCTGGGAGATGCTACCTTAACATAGATTGAGATTGGAGGATGAAAGTTTGAAACAAAGAAGTAGAGGGAAGCCGATAAAAAAGAGTATAGTAAACAAGCCATTCACAAATTCAATTTTTGCGGATGACAGATAGACTATTGTGTATCGAAATCAGGAGTTCACAACCG
>JAFAGA010000097.1 GCA_023423045.1 Bacillota bacterium
TTCAAAAAGAGACTGATAGAAATGTGTAGTAAAAAGCGACACAATATCAGAACTTAATCAGAATAAATCAGATAATAAAATGCCGCGTTAGTGTAGCCGGAAGTAAGGATAATTTGTCGCATGACACTTTTATAGTCCCAAAAATGTATAAATTTATAAAGAAAGCTATTTATAACACGAAAAAGTGGATTAATATTAATTGACAGATATATTATTCGATGAAACAGTGTAAAAAGGCAAAACTTTTTTTGCAAAACATTGATTTGTTTAAAAAGTTTTGATATAATCAAAATATATATATCAAAATTAAATTTTGATAATAAAGTTTTGAAGAGGTGATGATATGAATAAGAAAAATACTACTGTAGATGAGAAGTTTCTCAATGAGCTTTCAAAACATATGAATAATGGTGATGAGTTAAGCCTTAAAATGATATATTCTTTATTTCCTGAAATTAACAGAAAAACAATTTCTTGGAGACTACATTCATTGGTCCAACAAGGAAAACTTTATAAAACTGGACATGGAATATATTCTAAAGATAAGAATAATGAAACTAATGTGGCTGCAGGTTATGAATACTTACAAAGAAAATCCAAAAAAATCTATGACATTTTAATAGAATATGGTTATGACTTTTATATCTCAGGTGTGGACTCCTTAGTTGGTGAAATACTTCATATGCCAGAAAATTACCCATTACTTGTGATTATTGAAGAATCTGGTATGAAGGAAATCCAAGAATTGTTGAGTGAGAGGGATATGATTGTTTTTACAGAAAAAGATCGAGGCATATTAGAAAAAACATTTATCAGGAATAAAGTGGATGTCATTTTGCTAAGAGGTAAAGATTTTTCCTTGATGACCGATAATATTTCCATAAAAGAGAAAGGCTTCATCGATTTATATTATGCAGTTACGAGAATGGAGTATGGAGTCTCTGTACAGGAACTGTCTCGAATATATCAAAGTTTACAAAGGAATAATTCTATTACAATGGCAAAAATGAAAGCAGCAGCAAAAGACAGGGGAATAGCTATTGAGATCAACTGGCTTATTGAACTGAACAAAGCATCAGAAAAAACTTTAGAGTTCATGAGTTATCAAATTAAGGAGGCGTAATGGAATTAATAAACAAAGATAATTTAATTCTTGAAAAAGATGTTTTTTTAAGAACTGAGATTGAAAAACGTATGAATGACGGCGGTTTTAACTCCATTTCAAAGTTCGAACTTTTCATATGGGACTTAGAGATGTTCTTGCAGCTACAAAGAAAGCTTGGAGACAAAATTATTTTGAAAGGTGGAGCTGCGACACAGTTTTATATACCAGTAACATCGCAAAGGACTAGTATTGATATAGATATGATATGTTTGGCAAGCTGTGAAGAAGTTCATAAAATCATTTCTGAAATAGAAAATGAGTTTTCCGGGGTCGGGGATTACTGTAAGTTTCGATTATATGAACCCAAAAAGCCTAAGCTTGGATTGGATGCACTAGAAACCTACTTCCTGACGGTGCCAAGTATATGCAATGAACAGGAACTATTTGCTACGAAGGGCAAGCAGGAAGTGAAAATAGAATTCATTTTTTCTAACGATGAGTATGCAATTAATAAAATGAAACAACCTGAGTTATTTGCGCTAGAAACCGAGAAAGAATTTAATGTTTTAGCGTTTGAACACTTATTTGCTGATAAGCTAACGACACTTGGTCCGAACACAATAGGGGTTTCGGATGAAAGATCTGATGAGCAGGTGAAGCAAATCTATGATGTAATTACGCTTTTTGTTTCTAACCTAGATCAGGTGCTAAAATATAAACAGTTAATCAGAACAAATTATGAAAGAGTGGCGCATATTGAATGTTTGATACATCATATAAAATATGATGGGGACTTGCTATTCGAAGATCTGAAAGTATTGATTAGTAGGTTGAAAAATATTGAGAGTGATACCAGTCTTCTTCAAAGAGCAAACGATTTTCAAGCATTATACCTAAGGAGATACGTTAATCGAGATAAAGCCGAATGGGCAATCGTAGGATATCAGCTTGAATTGTTAGGAAATTATATTTTTGCAGATGACACAAAAATAATTCAGTATAGACAGATTGATCAGTTACTTGGAAAGCTGAAATTTGAACATATCCAAGGACCTAGACGTGGAAGACTTATTAGAGATGTTAGGGCAATACTAGAAGTAAACTATGGAAAAATAGCTGGATTAAGCCAAGAACTATTCAAAAAAAGAATGGACAGGATCATATGGGAGCTGGTTACATTTTTTGATTTTGATATGATACAAAAGGATATTGGTAAAATAGTAGAAGATAATGCTTTTACATAATACTTCAGAAGTCTTTGAAGTCGTTGTGTATGGGAAAAAGAAGGTAGCAATCGAAGGTAGTTATTCAGATAACATAGTAAAAGGTGGTGATTCGGGTGATCAAAATACGATGTATAGTAGAACGAATTACATATCAGAATCCGGAAAATGGTTATACGATTCTTAAGGTAAATGTAAAAGGTTATGATGATCTTGTCACCGTAGTAGGAAGTCTTCTGGATGCCAATGTTGGTTCTGTGCTTCTGATTGACGGAGAGTGGAAGATTGATACCAAATATGGCAGGCAGTTTATGGCGCAAAAATGGGAAGAAACCATGCCGGCGAGCATTTATGGAATAGAGAAATATCTTGGGAGCGGTCTGATCAAAGGAGTAGGACCAAAGTTCGCAAAAAGAATTGTCCAAAAATTTGGTACGGATACCCTGACAATCATCGAAGAGAATCCAGATGCACTGATTCAGGTAGAAGGCATTGGAAGTAAACGAGTCGGGATGATTAAGGAGAGTTGGGAGCGGCAAAAGGAAGTAAAGAATATCATGCTCTTTCTGCAGGATCATGGAGTAAGCACCTCCTTAGCAGCCAAGATCTATAAGGCATATGGTAATGAAAGCATAGAGAAGGTAAAGGAAAATCCCTTCCGTCTTGCAGATGACATATGGGGGATCGGCTTTAAGACGGCAGATAGCATTGCCCAGAAGCTCGGCTTTGGAAAAGAAACTCATGTGCGTTTGCGTAGCGGTATTATGTATACGCTGAGTGAATTGGCAGACGAAGGCCATACTTATGCACTTAGGAAGCAACTGTTGGAAAAGGCGACCACGCTGCTGGAGGCTGAGCAGGAATGTGTTGTCACCTCGATTGATCAGATGCTGAAGGAGAAGGATCTGATCCAGGAGGGAGATTCGATATACCTGCCACCTTTCTATTATGCGGAGACAGGAGTGGCAAATAAGCTGTTAAGGCTGGCGGCTCAGCCGGCAGGGGACAAGCTGTGGTCGCGCCTTTCAAAAGCACGCACAGAAACCGGAAACGATGCATTATCCGTGGACGTGGAGAAAATCGAAGCAACTGTAAATATGAAATATGATGAGGTACAGCAAGATGCGATCCGACAGGCGGCCATGGCGAAGGTAATGGTGCTGACCGGAGGTCCGGGAACTGGTAAGACCACCACAACACAGGGAATCATAGCGGCTTACCGTGCTTATGGTCTGAAAATACTATTATCAGCACCTACGGGACGAGCTGCGAAGCGAATGACGGAAGCAACCGGATTGGAAGCAAAGACTATTCATCGCTTGCTGGAGTGTAAGCCACCAGAGGGTTATCAAAAGGATGAAGAAAATCCCTTGGAAGGCGACGTATTGATTGTGGATGAATGCTCCATGATTGATATCATACTGATGAACTCTCTGTTAAAAGCGATACCGCAAGGTATGAGGCTGATTCTGGTAGGAGATATTGACCAACTTCCCTCGGTTGGAGCCGGTAACGTGTTAAGAGACATTATCGAATCGGATCGCTTCCTGGTAATTCGTCTTACCAGGATCTTCAGGCAGGCACAGACTAGCCGTATTATAATGAATGCGCATAAAATTAATCAGGGAAAAATGCCGGAGATTTCTAATGGAAAAGAGACAGATTTCTTCTTTGTTCCGCAGGAAGAGGCAGAGGAAGCAGTGGTTGAGATTGTGAAGCTTGTGAAGGATAAGCTACCAAAATATTACAAGACACCTTCCTCCATGATTCAGGTCCTAACACCCATGCAACGGGGAGTTGTAGGTGCGACCAATCTGAACCTGGCATTACAGGAGGCACTTAACCCTACGGGAGAAGGACTTCGCCGCAGCGGATCCATCTTCCGAGTGGGAGATAAGGTGATGCAGATTAGGAATAATTATGATAAAGAGATTTTTAATGGAGATATTGGAAGCGTTACCGCTATTGATCTAGAGGATCGATCGTTAACCATTGACTTTGATGGCAGACAGCTGGAATACGATATAACAGAATTAGATGAAATCGTTCATGCCTATGCCACTACCATCCATAAGGCGCAGGGCTCAGAATATCCGATTGTGGTAATGCCGATACTTATGAATCATTATGTGATGCTTCAGAGGAATCTGATCTATACAGGAATCACCAGAGCAAAAAAGATACTGGTCATGGTGGGAACCAAGAAAGCACTTGCCTATGCCGTAAATAATGTTACTGTCACGAAGCGAAATACATTGCTAAGGGAACGACTGGCAGGCGAGGTATCTGTAACCGGTGAAGCTCATAAGGTGATTTTCTACCCTGAAGTGGGCAGAAACCAGAGCCTGCGTGTCGCAGAAGAATCAGGTTATCGTATAAAAGAAGAAACGAGTAGTTCTGAATCAACGTAATCTCAGTTTTTGTTACAAATTAAAAAGTACAGAAAGATGGAGATTGAATATGAAATCAAGATCAGAGATTAGTATGGAACTTTATCAGTTAATGCTAAGACGAGGGTACCCGGAAGAATTTTGTGATATTGTCACAAAGAATCTAAATACAGATTTTACGGCTAAGAGAATGATTGGATATTTATTACATTATCAGTATACTCCACTTGAAGAGATTGCTGATGAAATGCTTGCAATCCTAAACGATAGGAATAGAATCATGCAGAAGAAGGATTTAGAGAAGATTAATGCATCTTGGAATAATTATATGATGCAAGGTTTTAATGAAAATGAAGGATGATATGTGAATAAGAAACCAGTAAAATAGGAGTAAAACCGATGAGAAATAGTTATGGTGAAGAACAATTTAAAATAGCCTTTCTAGGAGAAATAACCTCGGTACAGCCGCGGTCTAATGTGTGGCGGTATCTTGTGGATAACAGAACTCATTCACTAACGGGATATAATTTGTTCCTGAAGGGGAGAGCAGAAGACGAAGAAAAAGAATTTGCAGTTGCTATATCCGAGAAGCAGCAACAGAAGTTTCTTTTTCATATTGGCGATGTGATCAGTGGTACCGGTTGGACGAAGAAATATCCGGAGATTGAATATGCTGATTATTATCGTGCTGGTTCTTTGAAGAAGTTATCAGAGGGAGAAGTAATCAATTCAGAGAAAGCACCATGGCTTTCTCTGGTTCCGGATCTGGCAACCTATGATTGGCGAGGTGCTAGAATGCTGGATAATAAATGCTGGAAAAATAAATGTTTCCAATGCAAATGGGCGGCAATGGCAAATGTTGCAATTGAATATGAGTTTGGAATTGCGCAGAAGCATCGCTTCGAAAGCTTTTGCTACGGCCCGAAGAACTGTAAGCTTTATAAGATGGGAAGAGCCAGAGCGGTTCCATATAAAGGGATGGGGAGCGTCTACGATGAGGGGTGGTTTGATGACATCTGCACCGAAAATCGGGATGATGAAGAATAAATACAATGGGATGGTTACAGCCGGTTTATGATTTGTCAAGAATTAAAGAGTGTTCATTGGTGGACTGTCTTTAGGATATGGATAAAATATCAGGACTGGAAGAAATGATGGAAAAGGTTCAAAGACTTCATAAATTTCAAGAGAAAAAATATTACAGTATTTTAAGAATGCTTTATTCGCAATAAGTATATTTACGACCAACTTACGACAGATTTACGACCATTTATAATGAAATGTGAAGAATAATAAAATGGGAGACAAGCAGAACATGCAAGAAATAAGGAAATGAAGACATATAAAAGGATTTACTGTATCAGGAATGATTTCCCGACGATGAAGAGTCTGGATAGGTAAACAAGGCGGAAGTGCTTAATTTTGGCGGATTTCCAAAAAGAGAAAGTAGAATAGAGGAATTTTACACTCAGTGTACGCCCAAATAAATAGATTTGGCGGAAGGTTGACTTGAAAAGTGAATAGATAAAACGAAAGTGGACACCGTTACTTTGATGTATTAGTGTCCGCTTTTTTTATTTACATTTATCTGGTGGACACATTGTGTCATTACATATTATCTGTAACAAGCGATTAACTGGGAAAGTAAAACTAATGCATACAAATTGACATAGCCAACGAACGGATGTATCATAAAGGAAATGGCTTTTTTGTTAATACTATGGATGGGATGGATTAGATAAGTGTTGGAAAAATTGCAGATTAGTGAAAATAAAAGATTTTTAATGAGAGAAAGTAGATTGCCCTTTTTTTGGCTGGGAGATACTGCATGGGAATTGTTTCATAAATTGGATTATGAGGAAGCCTGTTTGTATCTGCAAAACCGCGTGGCGAAAGGATTTAATGTAATACAGGCAGTCGCGTTAGCCGAATTGGACGGTCTTCGTACTCCGAATGCATATAATAGATATCCTTTGTGTAAAAATGAAAGCGGGAATTACGATCCTCTTATACCGGATTTAAAAGGAAACAATTATTGGAAGCATGTAGATGATATCATTGAGTTTGCAGACTCCCTTGGACTGTACATAGCACTACTGCCTACCTGGGGAGATAAATATAATTTGGCTCATGGAGTTGGACCCGAAATATTTACACCGGATAATGCATATAAGTTTGGGTTATGGATGGGAGAAAGATACGGGAAATATAATAATATCATATGGGTTCTGGGGGGAGACCGACCACTTATAACAGATGAACATTATGAGGTTATTCTTGGGATGAAAAAGGGGTTGCAAAAGGGAGAGGCGTTTCCGCATTTGATTACATTTCACCCTCCCGGAGACAACACTTCTTCTGCTTTTTTACCGGAAGAAGTGGATTTCCATATGATTCAGTCAGGTCATATGATGGATTGTTACTTAAATTATGAAAAGGTAATAGCAGATTATAATCGAGTGCCGGTGCGCCCGGTTATTGATGGAGAACCACGGTATGAAAATATCCCCAAAAATTTTAGACCAGAGGATGGATTCTTTAATGATTTTGACATCCGTTTAGCGGCTTACCATGCGGTGTTTTCAGGTGCGTTTGGGCATACCTATGGCCATAGCTCCATATGGTGTATGCAGGAAGAAATTACGGACTATTACCCTATGACATGGAAACAGGCCTTAGATGCCCCAGGCAGCAGTCAAATGAAGCATTTAAAAAACTTAATGCTGTCCCGTCCGTTTTTTGAACGTATTCCAGCTAATGAATTAATTACTGCTGCTTCAGAAGATGAACCATATCTATGCGCAACTAAGGGTAAAGGATATCTTATGGCATATACAACAACGGGAAACTCTTTTCATGTAAAATTAGGTAATATTAGCGGTTCTCATATAATTGCTTCCTGGTATAATCCAAAAGATGGGCAGCTCAAAATACAAGGTACTTATAAAAATGAAGGAACCAGGTTATTTTGTCCGCCATGTAAAGGCAAAGACTGGGTGTTGATTTTGGATGATAGTTCGGCATCTTACGCTGGGCACATGGAAGGATAGGGCATTTTCAGCAGGATAATGGGGGAATATGTATGATATATATGATGCTCATTATATTGTTTTTTTCTATTTCCATACTTTTTCGTAAATATACATGCCGCCATACTTGGTTTTTTGCCATGATGGGTATTAGTCTTGCACTTACTTTATGGGCTTCCGTACTATATATTGCGAAGCTGGGCAATTATCATTACACTACAAATCCTTTGTTTTTACCGGACTATGAGTTGTTTAAGTTTTTTACAAAGATACGGATTAGCTATTACACAATATTAAGGATTCGTAACATTGGTATTGCAACATATTTATTCATTTCGACGCTTTTCGCAGTGCAGTTTGCCTCCAATAACCGTTTTACCTTTCGGGGAAAAAACAAATTCTTTTTTTTGCTGTTATTTCCATTGTTCTACATTTGGTTTTATGATTCCAATACCAGATACAGTCTCTATATTTTATATATGGAATCTAATAGGGCTTATGCCAATAGATTAGAAGCATTACTTATACTTATTGATCTTTTGAACTATATAGGAATTTTTGTGTATTTATTTGCACCTATTATACGGCTGGTACGAATGTTTTTTAATACAACCTTGGAAATTAAAAAAAGACAAATATTCTCCATGATTATTTGCATTTCTATATTAAATATGTTTTTTTGGGGATTTACTATTTTAGGACCATTTAAACAAATATATGCTTTAAACTTTCCGCAAATATTATTATCTTTCCCTAAGAGCTTTGAAGTAAATATTGTAATGTCAGAGGTTATCCCGATTATTATGCTTCTGATAATGCAGGCAATGTTAGTTATATTATTAAAATTTAATGGATTGGATAGCGTGGATTTTTTTCGGGAAGCTAAAATAAAGCGTAATGTTAAGGGATTAAATAGCCTGAACCAGAACTTAAGAAGTGTTTTCCACTCCTTTAAGAATACCTTATTTACTATTCAGATTCTGGCTGAGCAAGCACAAAATAATACTGAATTAGAAGCAAGTCAAAATGCAATTCAACGCATAAGTACAATAACAGCAGATTCAATGGATAGCATAATTCATCTGTCCGATAGCTTTCGCGAAATACATTTAAAAACTTATAAATCCAGTATGGTTAAAGTCTTGGAGGAGGCAATTGAGCGTGTTAAGTTTCCGGAGAATATTCGATTAATTCGGGAATTCAGAGAGCCTAAAGTTGAATCTGTTGTGGATTCGTATTATATCATAGATGTTCTGACTAATATATTACAAAATTCATGTGAAGCAATCAAAGCAGCTAAGCAAAAAGAGGGAATTATAAAAATAGAGCTGTTTACAGAACATGAGTGGGTGGTTATGAAGATAACAGATAATGGAACGGGAATTACGAAAAAGGAACAAGAAAAGATTTTTAATCCATTTTATACTACAAAGCCCGGAAAGGATAACTGGGGAATTGGATTATCTTATGCATTTCGAATTATTAAGGCTCATTTAGGCTTTATAACCATGAGTAGCAAAAAAGACGAATATACAACATTTCAAATATTATTGTACAGGGCAGAGGAGCAGGAAAATGGATGATGGAGCAGAAAAGATTAGAATCATAATAGCTGATGATGTTGAAGAAATTCGTAATTATTTTAAAATGATTTTGGACAGAGAGCCGGATATAGAAGTAATTGCAACAGCACAAAGCGGGGAAGAGGCAGTTGAGTTGTCATTAAGCTTAAAGCCAGATATTGTATTAATGGATATTGAGATGGAAAGAATGAATGCAGGTATCATTGCATTGCAGGAAATTAAAGAAAAGGAAGCAGAAATAGCTGTAATAATACTGACAATTCACGAAACGGACGATATGCTGTTTGAGGCTTACGGACAACAGGCAAGTGATTTTATTGTAAAAACCAGTTCTATTGTAGATGTGCTTACTTCCATCCGAAATGTATATCGTAAGCAAATATTTCTGCGACCCGAATGGGCAGAAAAAATATTACAACAATTTTCTGTTATGTATTCAGGACAAAGCAGTATGATTTATGCAATAAACTTAGCTTCCAAGCTGACCAATGCTGAATTGGAAATATTACGTGCCATATATAACGGCGAGACCTATCGAAAGATTGCAAAAGAGCGATTTGTAGAGGAAGTTACCATTCGCACACAAGTAAATAAGATTCTTAAGAAGTTTGAGTGTTCAAGTATGAAAGAGCTGATAAAAAATTTAAAAAAGCTTCATTTTTTTGAAATTTATAACGAATATAATTAGTGCTTAAAGAAGAAGTGTTGATGAAATATAAACATTTCTTCTTTTTTATTATAAATGACTAAAAAAAGATGTATAAATGTTTATACTTATTCAAACCTATTCGGAATGATATAATTCATTTACAACAAAAAAGAAACGTGTAATGCGTTACAAGGAGAAGGGAGAAAGGAAATTGAAAAAAAATTTATTATTGAAAAGATGGGCGTGTTTGGGCCTGAGTCTTTTACTTGCAACAGGAATGCTTACCGGATGTGGAAATTCATCAGAGAACAAAGATGCGGCTAATGAGACAAAAGGAGGACAGGCAGCTGAGAGCAAAGAAAAAGTTGAGACAATTACTGTCTGGACAAATGATGCCAGCAGTAAAGCGTTAATGACACAAATGGTAGATGACTATAATAACACAACAGGAAAAGAAAAGGGCATCAATATTGACTATAAAGTATACGGTGCTGACTATGAGCAAATGGTTGATTTAGCTGTATCATCTGACCAGCAGCCGGAGCTTTTCAAAGCTCAGCTTGAAATATTAGACGGATATGTAAAAAAGGGTGCGGTATTGGCCCTGGAAGATATGCCGGGTGGAGCAGAATATCTGAAAAAGTATGAAGGAAAGCTAAAGCCGCTTCAAAATATTTATGGAGGTAAAACCTATGCGGTACCATATAATGTAAATACCATTGCTCTTGTATATAATAAAGATATGTTTAAGGCGGCTGGTATTGTAGATGAAAATGGAGAAGCAAAACCACCGGTGACATGGGATGAAGTTTTGGAAGATGCAAAAAAACTGACCAATCCGGCAAAGAAGGAATACGGTATTGCATTACCTTTAAAATGGGGCTCATATTTTGACTGGGAATTCCGTTTCCCGTTCTTTGGTGCAATGGGTGATGACATGTTTAGCAGTAAAGAGGGAAAATTCAAATTTTCTGATTACGCGCCTGCAATGGAATGGCTTTTAAAAATAAAAGAAGATGGCAGCTATTTTCCCGGAGCAGAAGGACTTGATAATGATACGGCCAGAGCGCAATTTTCTGAAGGACATATAGGAATGAAATTTGCCGCCAGCTGGGATGTAGGGGTATACAATGAGCAGTTTCCCGCTAAAATTGAATGGGGAGTAGCACCGATCCCAAAGATAAGTGAAGATAGTAAGAATTTACAGTTTGCTTTGGCTACAACAAATTTTGCAATTGGTAAGACAGCAAGTGAGAAGGATCTGGAAAAGGTTATGGAAGTTTATAAATGGTTCCATGGAGATGAAGTACTTGCAAAGCTTTACTCAGAATCTAAGGTTATACCTTATGACTTTGCAATTGCAGAAGCTTCAGGAGCAAAACCGGAACAAAAGGGCTGGGAAGAATTTAGCGCCTTGCAGCAGCAAAGCAAGATAGTATCTATGGGGCCGACTGTAAAATTAGAGGGTAAGGATTACAGACAGATACTAAATCAAATATGGATAGGCGAAGTAAGTATTGAAGAGGGCTTGAAAGATTTAGATGAGCGTTATAATGAGGCCTTGGAAAAAGGAATTGCGGATGGAACAATCAATATTGATGATTATAAGGATTCAGAATTTGATCCTGCGAAACAGTAGATTTAGTTAATATACAGGGACTGTTGTAGAAAGATTGTACAACAGTCCCCAAAATCAGAAGGGAAAAGGATATAATGCAAAGGCAAAATGTAAGCAGACAGAAGCGTAGGTCTAGTCTTAGTAATGAAACCCAGGCATATTTGATGCTGTCAACTCAAATGATTGGGTTTATTTTATTCTCTGTTTATCCGATTCTATGGATTTTTAGATACGCATGGTACGATTATGACGGAGTGACTGCTGCAGTTAATGGTTTTGAAAATTTTATCCGCCTTTTTACACGAGATCCATATTTTTGGAGATCTCTTGCGAACACATTTATTTTATCCTTTGGAAAATTGGCAATTGAAATACCATTGGCATTATCGCTGGCAGTCATATTAAATTCCAAATTAAAAGGGAAAGGTTTTTTTAGAACAATGTTTTATATGCCAAATGTAGTTAGTGTTGCTATTGTCGGCCTGATATTTTCCTTTATGTTTGATCCGTTTCAGGGAATTGTAAATAACATGATTTTTAAAATTGCTCCTACGGCTCAATCCATTAATTGGTTTGGAGGGAAATGGACTGCAATGATTGTCATTGGAATTGCATCTATCTGGCAGAATTTTGGCGTTAATATGCTGTTTTTCTTATCAGGATTACAAAACATTCCCGGGGAATTGTACGAATGTGCTATGATAGACGGTGCCGGAAAATTAAAACAGTTTACTGGTATAACTATTCCTATGCTGGCTCCCACAATGAAGATTATTGTTATGCTTGCCCTTATCGGAAGTTTAAAAGTGACGGATTTAGTTTTGGTACTTACCAATGGAGGACCCGCGGGGCAGACAGAGGTTGTTATGACTTATATATTTAAACATTTCTTTAATTATGGCGGAAGTACTGTCTCAGCACAAATAGGTTATGCCTCTGCAATGGGGATGGTAACTGCAATTATTCTGGCAATTGTCAGTTTTATTTATCTTCGGGTAACGAGATCCAAAGATAAGACTTAAGGAGAAAATTGTGACTAGGAAAAAAATTATAGATATTATTGCATATGTAATATTGATAATCATATTAATTTTAACTGTTTTCCCGCTTCTCTATGTTATTTTGGCGTCTTTTAAAACAAATCAGGAAATATTAACCTCCGGTGCCAATATTTTTCCAACAAAGTTTCATTTTGTAAATTACGTAGAAGCATGGAAGCTTGCTGATTTTGGACGTGGTACCTGGAATAGTATTTATATGACAGTGCTGATTGTTTTAGGTGTTATATTAACATCAACAACCACAGGATATGTATTTGCCAGAGGCGATTTCCGCGGGAAAAAATTCTGGTATACCTGTTTTATGTCTACTATGTTTGTTTCGATGGGCAGTTTAATGCTGTATCCACTATTGGATGTAGCTAAATTTTTGCATTTGAATGGTAGTTTATGGGGTGTTATCGTAATTCAGATCTTTGGCCTGAATGTTACAAATATATTTTTGGTTCAGGGATATATTGAAGCTGTTCCTAAGGAAATTGATGAGGCGGCAAAAATTGACGGATGCGGTTTCTTCCGTATTTATAGGAACATTATTTTCCCTTTATTAAAGCCAATCGTGGCAACGGTAGGGCTTATAACCTTCAGGTCGGCATGGAATGAATATTTAATGCCGCTTGTTTTTACATTAGGTGATCCCCAAAAGGCACCCCTGGTCGTTCAGGTGGTTTCCCTGAAAAGCGGAGGTGCAGCAGCTTCATCATGGAATCTAATGTTAGCAGGTACCGCTATTTCAATTATTCCTATGTTGGTGGCCTTTGTTTTCTTAAATCGTTATTTTGTAGCCGGGCTTACCGCAGGTGCGGTGAAAGGGTGAAAACATTTTAACCGTTGCTGAATATGCGGCTTTAAGAAGTGGAAATTGTATCCGCAGAAAACAGAATAGAATTAGATTTGGGTGTATGGAATATGAGAGATCAATATCCATGCACCTTTTTATTTAAGAATAGCTGCGAGCACCGATAAATGTTAACTGTTTTTTAAAAAATAAAAAAGTCCTCGAAATTAATTTTTGTTCATGTTATAATGAACGTAGTGAGCGTGAAAGAGAATAGTGGAATCAATAAAAACAATCCATATACGGTAGGGATGGCAGGACCGGAAGGATGGAGGAAATATGTTAAATACAGATAAGATCAGACTTATGACAAAGCTTGCCCTCTATGAGACCAAGGAGGGAAAAGAGGATATACGTCTTAGCAAATATTATAAAACAGATTATGTGAGATACCAGGTACTCAAATCAGTGCTGTGTGCGACTTTCGGTTATGCATTGATTTTGCTTCTGATTTTTATTTACAAAACAGAATATATTGTAAGTAACGCGGTGACCATGAACTATAAGGCGGTTGGGACTTATATTCTAGGCATTTATGTAATTATAGTTGCAATCTACGGTTTAGGTGCTTCGGTGGGGTATGCAATTAAATATGATTTATCGCGCAAAAAATTATCCCGCTATTATAAGCTTCTGAAGCGTTTGAACAAAATCTATAATGATGAGACGCCCGAGTCTTAAGGTCTGGAGGAAATAAGCATGATGCCATTACTGGTATTTAGAGAACGTGTAAAGAATTTTTATCAAAGACATGATATATATATTAATCCGGCAGTAAAATTTATCTTTGCCCTGATCTCATTTATTGCAATCAACAATGAGGTAGGCTTTGATGCCAGGCTGAAATCCATTCCGGTGGTTCTTGGGCTGGCTTTGATCAGTGCCTTTACCCCTTCGGCAATTATGGTATTAATTGCAACGGTGATGATTGCCCTGCACGTATATTATGCCTCTCCCATATTGTCGATCCTGGTGATCATCCTCCTGATGATATTGTATTTTTTATTTGCCAGGTTTACACCGCGCTATGGTTATGCGGTATTGGCGGTACCGATTTTGTATTTTTTGAAGATACCCTATGTGATGCCCATCCTGCTGGGAATCGTCGCGACGCCTATCGCTATTGTTTCCACGGTATGCGGTGTGGCGGTGTATTATATTATCCAGCTTGTGAAGGCGGCAGTGAATGTGCAGGTGAATCCTTCGGTGGATGATGTGCTGAAGCTGTATACGGATGTGATTGACGGGTTGATGAATAACAAGCAGATGGTTATGTCCATTGTAATTTTTGCTTTAATTCTTCTGGTGGTATATTATGTAAGAAGGATGAGGTTTGATTATGCTTTTGAGATATCCATTGCAGCCGGTGTCCTGACCAGTATTCTTGGCTTTTTGGTCAGCGATATTATTTTGGATAAGTCGGAGCAGATTTTAGCGATGATATTTGGCACGATTATATCAGGGGCTCTGGTATATATCGTTCATTTCTTTAAGCTCACCCTGGATTATTCGGGGGTGGAGCATGCCCAGTTTGAAGATGATGTTTATTATTATTATGTGAAGGCGGTGCCCAAGGTTACGGTGACAACACCTCAGATGAAGGTAAAGCATATCAATGTTAAAAAGGTTTCCGCAGAGATGGAAAGGGCGGCACTTCGCAGACAGGATACGGAGGATGCGGATTATGATGAGGACGAAGAGGAATAGCATATTCCGGTCAGTGAATAAAGTATTGCGGTAGGGGAGAAGGCTATGGGATCAATCAGAAGCTTAATCAGAGATTACTCGGTGTGGATTTCAATTCCGAAGATCTATATAACGGATATTCTTGAGATTATCATACTGGCATTTCTGATTTATCATGTCGTAAAATGGGTCAAGAATACGAGAGCCTGGTCATTGGTAAAGGGCCTGGTTGTAATTGTGATTTTCTGGCTTGCGGCTGCAATATTTGATCTGAATGTAATTACCTGGATTATAAAGAACACCATTAATGTGGGAATTATAGCGATCGTAATTATTTTCCAGCCCGAGTTTCGTAAAGCGCTGGAGCAGCTGGGACAGAAGAATTTGGTCAGGTCTATTATAACCTTTGATGACAGCAGGGACAGAAATGAGAAATTCTCGGATCATACCCTGAATGAGATTGTCCGGGCAACCTTTGAACTGGCCAGGACGAAAACCGGAGCATTGATTGTTATGGAAGGGGAGTCCCCGCTCCAGGATTTTGAAAGCACCGGAATTTATATAGACAGCTTGATCAGCAGCGAGCTGCTGATCAATATATTTGAACATAATACGCCGCTCCATGACGGAGCAGTGATTCTCCGGGGCGACCGGATCGCAGCAGCAACCTGCTATCTGCCGCTGTCGGATAACATGCAATTGAGTAAAGACCTGGGAACCAGGCATAGAGCGGGTATCGGTATCAGTGAGGTATCGGACAGCCTGACCATAATTGTATCGGAGGAAACGGGGAAGGTATCCATCGCCAGGGCAGGCAAGCTGATCCGTAATGTCGATGGTGATTATCTGAGAGCAAAGCTGATGGATATACAGCACAAATCGGTGGAGCCCAGGAAATTAAAATTATGGAAGGGAAGAATGAAGAATGAAAGAGAAGTTGACTAGGAACATTGGCTTAAAAGTTCTGTCTGTTATTCTTGCCGCCATTTTGTGGCTTATCATAACGAATGTGAATGATCCCATTACGTCTGCTCCTTTCTCTAATGTTCCTGTAAAGATATTAAATGAGGATGCCATTCTTTCTACGGATATGGTGTACGAGATTGTGGAAGGGGCCACCATAGATTTTACCGTGGCGGCAAGGAGGTCCATTAAGGAGAAGCTGGAGTTATCCGACTTTGAAGTGACAGCGGATTTTGCCAAGCTTTCTGATGTGAATGCGGTTACCATTGATATCAAATGTCCCAGGTACGGCGATGATGTCACCGTAACAGAAGGACGGTACCAGGTGATGAAAATCAACCGGGAGGAGCTGCTCAGCAAGAACTTCAAGGTTACGGTGGTATCCAAGGGAGAACCTGCGGAAGGCTTCTATGTGGGAGAAAAGACAGCCAGTACCATCATCACCGTATCAGGACCAAAGAGTAAAATAGAGCGGATCAAGGAAATTGTAGCGGAAGTCAGTGTTGCCGGGGCCTCGGAACATCTCACCAGTTATGAAAAGCTGAAGGCTTATGACGAGGAAGGAGAAGAAGTAGGCGGTAAGAATCTGTCTTTCAGCCAGAGTTATGTTTCCATAAACGTAAAGATATATAAAATCAAGGAGATCGAACTCAGAATCAATGTCATCGGAGCTCCAGCCTATGGATATGTGGTCTCCAGTGTGGATTATGAGCCGAAGAGTATCGAAATAGCAGGGCCAGATGAGCTTCTCGCAGGAATTAAGGAATTGGTCATTGATGAGGATATCAGCGGAGTGAAGGAGAGTATCCCCAAGGAAGTAAATCTTCAGGAAGAGCTGGGAGAAGGACTTTTCCTGGTAGGAGATGATAACAGTGCGGTAATTAATATCACCATTGGGAAGGCGGATACGAAGGAAGTTACTATCTGGCCGGGAGATATTGATGTACGGAATCTTTCCCCCGAACTGCATTTTGACTTTTTAACAACGGGTGCTTTTAATCTGAAGTTAATAG
This sequence comes from Bacillota bacterium, assembly GCA_023423045.1. Lineage (GTDB taxonomy): Bacteria > Bacillota > Clostridia > Lachnospirales > Lachnospiraceae > Mobilitalea. The sequence goes on from JAFAGA010000097.1 coordinate 17,156, forward strand.
GCCCGGCGGATGAATTGAAGAACATTACCAGAAGTTCGTTGGAGCCATATATTGATCTGAAGGGCTATACTCCCGGAACCTATACCTTTGAAATCCGGGCAGACCTGGAAGGCTATTCACAAATTGCAGATAGCACGGATGTAAGTGTATATATATCTATTGATGGCAGCAATGACTAGTGATAGGAGGTGTCGCATGGTTAGTACAAAATTAGTGATAGATATACCCGCGGGCTTGCATCTGAGGCCGATCAGCGTGTTATGCAACAGGGCGATTGATTTTAAATCCACAGTTACCATACGGCTGGGAGAAAAATCAGTGAATGCTAAAAGTGTCTTGGGCGTATTGTCTGCATGTGTTAAGCATGGGGATGAGATAGAATTGCTGTGTGAAGGCTCCGATGAAACCCAGGCGCTGGAGGTCCTGAGCAATATGATAAAATGTGGCCTGGGAGATGAATTTATAAAAAAGTAGTTGTAATTAAAAATACGGGATGTTATAATAGAGGTCACTATAATCGACGAAGGGAAGTTGTATCGGGTTATAGTGACCTTTAGCATAATTATTACTAATTTTTGAAAATATATTCTAAAACACCATGAAGACAGCAGGATAGCAATTAATTAGGGGGTTTATCCGCTATCGATTGGTGTACTCCTACCCATTGGCTTCATCTGATTAAAGCGTTAATCTGATACCCATGCAATGAAGTGGGCTATTAAATCAGGGATGGGAGCGCTGTTTATAATAACATTACATATTTACCAAGAGAATAATAGGGTGAGTCTTCCGATGGGCGGACCCCCTATCTATTTATATATTAGCAAAGAAAGGATCTGATGCTGTTGGGACTCGAGTAGACAATATCAAGTTATTTATTATCAAAAAATACAGCGTGATTTATCGACTCCGTAGTTAATATGAAAGGGATGCTGGGAATATCGGCAGCAATACCCCGTTTTCGGGAAGAGAAGGACAAATCATATTAATCAGGAGGATATAATTATGTTGAATTTTAAGAGATATCAGAGAAACCCCGTTGTAGAATTATCTGACAGACAATGGCCGGCAAAGCAGATTGAAAAGGCACCCATGTGGTGCAGCGTCGATTTAAGAGACGGCAATCAGGCACTGATCGAACCCATGGTAGTGGAAGAGAAGGTTGAGTTTTTTCAGCTTCTGATCAAGCTTGGCTTCAAAGAAATTGAGGTTGGATTTCCATCTGCATCACAAATCGAATATGATTTCTTAAGACAATTGGTTGACCGAAAGCTGATTCCGGAGGATGTAACCATTCAGGTTCTGGTGCAGTGCAGAGAGCATTTGCTGAAAAGGACCTTCGAATCTCTGGAAGGAGTAAAGCGGGCGATCGTCCATATCTATAATTCCACCTCCACCTTACAGCGGGATGTGGTATTCAATATGTCCAGGGAAGAAATTAAGCAGATTGCGCAGGAAGGAACAAGGTTAGTTAAGGAATATGCCAAGGATTTTCCGGGTGAGATTATTCTGGAATATTCTCCGGAGAGCTTTACCGGAACAGAGGTTGACTATGCCTTGGAGGTCTGCACCGCAGTACAGAATATTTGGCAGCCGACCCCGGAGAAGAAGATCATCTTCAATCTTCCCGCAACGGTTGAGATGCACACGCCGAATGTGTATGCGGACCAGATCGAATGGATGAGCCGTAATTTTAAAAATCGGGATTCCATCATCCTCAGCGTTCATCCTCACAATGACCGGGGCACGGGTGTGGCCATTGCCGAGCTGGCTTTGCTTGCGGGCGCGGACAGAGTGGAAGGAACCTTATTTGGCAACGGTGAAAGAACGGGCAATGTTGATATCTTAACTTTAGCATATAATATGTTTTCGCAGGGAATTGATCCCCAGCTGAAGATTGATAATATTAATGAGATTATTGAGGCATATGAACGTCTGTGCAAGATGAAGGTGCATGAAAGACATCCATATGCAGGTAAATTGGTATTTACCGCATTCTCAGGCTCCCATCAGGATGCGATTAATAAAGGCGTTAAGGCAATGAAGGAACGTGACAGTGCATACTGGGCAGTCCCTTACCTTCCCATCGATCCTTCGGATATCGGAAGGCAGTATGAACCGATTGTCCGGATCAACAGCCAGTCCGGTAAGGGCGGTGTTGCCTTTATCATGGAGAACTACTTCGGCTTCAAGCTGCCGAAGGGAATGCATAAGGAATTTGCCGATGTAATTCAGAAATTATCCGAGACCCAGGGCGAAGTGGCGCCGGAGCAAATCATGAATGAATTCAAGATTTGCTATCTTGAGAAAAAGGAGCCTTTGCATTTTAGAAGGTGCAGGATAGAGGATCTTTCAGACCGCGATGAATCCAGTACCAGTGCAGAGGTCGTTTACACCAATGCAGGGGAAGAAAAAACCTTTGCTGCAACCGGTAACGGACCCATTGATGCGGTGCAGAGAGGCTTAATGAAGGAGCTGGGTATCGAAATCAAGGTTTTGGATTACACAGAGCATGCCCTTGCAGGCGGAGCCAACGCACAGGCTGCAGCCTATATCCATATGCTGGATGCAAAGAGCGGAAGAACCACCTACGGTGTCGGTGTAAGCTCTAATATTACCAGAGCTTCCATCCGCGCTATCTTCAGTGCACTGAACCGTTTGGAATTGATTTAATAAATTCTTGTATGTGAACAATACGAATTAAGTATTCAGGGAAGCGCAAGCTTCCCTTTTTATCGTATAGAGGAAGTACAACTATACGATAAAAATGCTCCGCAGGATACACATGCCGCACAGAGATGTTGCTGAGAGGCAACTGTACGGCAGCGCAGGAGTTCGCAAGCGGACTCTATGTTCTGTCATGAATGTCCGTTAAAAATAGTATTTTTAGGGAAGAATAAAGAAAAACAAGAGGGTTTTGGAATCATGGAAAAGGGGCCTAACTTGACTAACTTTCCTTAAAATGCTATAATTCCTATGCTGTGGTTTCTGGATGATGAGATGATTCCAAAATACATGGAGGACAAGAAATGAAAACAAGTATTATTATTCCGTATCACAGAGGCGAGGCTTATCTGCGGGATTGTTTGGACAGTCTTGCGGAGCAGTCCTATGAGGATATGGAAATTCTTCTTATCTGCGACCGAGTGGATAAAAAAGAGATACAATGTCTTTCTGACTATGAAGAGTTATCGATTCAGGTACATCACCTACAGAAAAAAAACGGTGTGGCGGCAGCCCGAAATCTGGGCTTGGAGAAAGCAACCGGTGATTATGTGTATTTTCTGGACAGTGATGATTATCTATACGGCAATACCATAGAAACGCTCGTTCAGGCGGCACAGGAACGGGACGCTGATATTGTCTACGGTAAGAAAGTCCCTACATGGTTTGGCAGGGCTGTTTTTCTGGCACGAAAGCTGGAGCAGGAAGCTGAAGATGCAGAGATTGAAAATGACGGAACGGCCTCGGATTCGGCGCAGCTGGATGCGGAGGGCGGTTCCGGCAGGGACAGTACTCAGGAAGAAGAGGCTGTTGATGAAGAAGATACAAATGATACACTTGCAGAGCAGGAGGCTCAGGATAGCAACTCAAAGAACGGCAGGAGCAATATGACGCTGGGTGACGATTCCGATGAGGCAGAGGAGTTTCTGTCAGAGGAAGAGCTGCTTCGCCGAAAGGAAGCCGGAATTAGACGGGCTTATCGGATCCTGGTTGTAAAACGGAAAGGCGTGCGCAATATTTCCGTACTCAATATATTGTTCCGGAGAAGCTTTCTTGAGGAGCATAAACTGCGTTTTCCGGAGAATTTAATTTATCTGTCGGATGCTCCCTTTCTTCTGGAAGCATTATCAAAGACGGATAAGTTCTGCAAGCGGCTGGGTGCGAAGTATGTTAAGAGAAAACACAATGATGCTATTAATCTGCCATCTCTATCACAAATTAAGGATCCAAATCGTTTCTTTGATTTTTTGGATGCTTATTTTGAAACCACAAGTCGAATACCTCGGGATTCAGAATTAAGATATCGTTTTGATATGAAATACATCTCTTATTATACCGGAGTATACGCTCCTAAGCTAAAAAGGAGTAAGAATCCTGCCTGGAGCGAAGAAAACTTTGTAAAAATGAGCAACCTTATGAAACAGATTCATCCTGAGGTGCTGGGGTCATTGAAGGGCTATCGAAGACGTATTATCAAGGCCCTGATTAATCAGGATGTCAAGGCATCCCAAAGAATAGTCACACGTCATCTGGCTTATTTGAAACTGAAACGGATTGTCCGGAGCAGGAAGGCATTGTATATGTCGTTGTATATTCATGTATTCATGAAACGGCCAATGCAAAATGCGATTTTGTTCGAAAGCTTTTTTGGCAAGAATTATTCTGACAGCCCAAAATATATTTATGAATATCTGGCGAAGAATTACCCGGATCAATATAAATTTATCTGGGTTATCGACAAAAGGAACACGAAGATACCTTACAGACATAAAAAAATTAAACGATACAGCCTTCTTTACTACTATTATCTTGCGGTAAGCAAATACTTTGTATTTAATGGAAGGCAGCCGGAATGGGCAATTAAGAGGGAGGACAGTGTCTTTTTACAGACCTGGCACGGAACACCGCTGAAGAAGCTGGTCTTTGATATCGAGGAGATTACTTCTGCGACTCCGAAATACAAGCAGCAGGTGTATAAGCAGTCCCGCGCCTGGGATTATCTGATTGCTCCCAACGCTTTTTGCAGTGAAACCTTCCGCAGATGCTTTATGTATGAGAACCAGATGCTGGAAACCGGCTATCCGAGAAATGATATTCTTCATGCCCCTGACAGGGAAGAGATAGCCAGGAAGATTCGCAGCAGGATAGGGATCCCAGAGGGTAAGAAGGCCATTCTCTATGCGCCTACCTGGAGGGATGATGAGTACTACGGCAAGGGACAGTATAAATTTGAGCTGCATCTGGATCTGGAGAAAATGCGCCGTGAACTGGGAGAGGAGTATGTGATCTTACTTCGTACCCATTATTTCATTGCCGATGCGCTGGATGTAAGTTCTCTCTCCGGCTTTGCGTATAATTTAAGTAAATATGATGACATATCGGAGCTGTATCTGATCTCAGATATTCTGATCACGGATTATTCCTCGGTCTTCTTTGATTATGCGAATTTAAGGCGTCCCATGCTGTTTTATACCTATGATCTGGAGAAATACAGGGATGTGCTTCGAGGCTTTTATTTCGATATCGAGAAAGAGGTGCCGGGCCCTCTGTTGTTTACTACGGAGGAGGTCGTTGCAGCGGTTCAGGGAATTGATGCGGTGTCCGATCAATATAGACAGAGATATGATGAGTTTTACCATAGATTTTGTGAATGGGAAGATGGACATGCAGCAGAAAAAGTGGTAAAATCAGTATTCGGATAATGAAAATGTAATTGAAGAATGCATTCACATAGCGTGTTTGCATTTGATTTCTAAAATGTAGGATGCCGTAATATGGCATTGCGGAGGCTAAGTGTGAAGCAATTATGGAAGAACTTTGGTAAATACCGCTTTTTATTAGGGGAATTAGTGAAGAAGGATATCAGATTGAAATACCGGAGATCCTATTTGGGAATTCTTTGGACGCTATTGGAACCAATTCTGACTACTGCAGTATTGACATTTGTTTTTGGCAACCTGCGGCAGGTAAAGGATCCTCAGTTCCCGGTTTATATTTTGACCGGACGGCTGCTGTACAGCTTTTTTTCGGATTCCACAAAGTCTGCAATGAAATCGATTCGCAGTAATAGTGCTATGATAAAGAAGGTATATGTGCCAAAGTATATCTATCCTTTGTCTACCGTTTTATCGAATTATGTTATCTTCCTGATTTCTATGCTCGTATTGTTTGGAGCTACTTTTATTTTTAAGGTGATGCCCACTGTGTACTTTATACAAGCGATTATACCATTGGGTTTATTATTGATATTGGCACTTGGAATAGGGATGATGTTGGCGACCCTGGCCGTATTTTTCCGTGATTTGGAGTATTTATGGGGAGTGCTTCTTATGCTCATCATGTATACCTGTGCAATATTTTATCGGGTTGATGCCTTGCATCTGGGAGAGAAGGAGTGGGTTCTTATGATTAATCCGCTTTATGTTATTATTAGTAATTTCCGAAGCGCAGTGTTTGGCTTGCCGATGAATCAGACTGCGCTGCTGCTGTCTGTAATATACAGCTTTGGCTCCCTATTCCTGGGGATCCTGCTATTTTACAAAAAGCAGGATGAATTTATCCTTAATGTGTAAAGAGGAGATTTCTTATGAAGGAACAGGTATTAGTAGTTGACAATGTCAGTATGAAATTCAATCTGATGGAGAATAAGGTTGATAATATAAAGGAATATTTTATCAAGATGCTGAAGAACGAGCTGCGGTACCAGGAGTTCTGGGCTTTGCATAATGTCTCCTTTACCGTGAATAAAGGAGACAGGCTTGGTATTCTTGGGTTGAATGGAGCGGGAAAGAGCACCCTCCTTAAGATAATTGCAGGGGTATTAAAGGCAACGGAAGGCAATGTCTCCATTAAGGGAAAGATTGTACCGCTGCTGGAGCTTGGTGCGGGCTTTGATCCTCAGTATACCGGGGCGGAAAATATCTTCTTGTACGGAGCGGTGCTGGGGTATTCCAGGGATTTCATCAGAGAGAAGTATGAGGAGATTGTCGCATTTTCCGAGTTGGGTGATTTTATTAATGTTCCGGTAAAGAATTATTCCTCCGGTATGAAGGCAAGGCTTGGCTTTTCCATTGCAACCATTGTGGAACCCGAAATTCTGATTCTGGATGAGGTGCTGGCCGTAGGAGATGCAAAGTTCCGTAAGAAGAGCGAAAAGAAGATTAAGGCCATGTTTGACAGCGGAGTTACGGTTTTATTCGTATCCCACTCTCTGGAACAGGTGAATCGTCTGTGCAATTGCGCCATTCTTCTGGAAAAAGGAAGGCTGATCGCCAAGGGCAAGGTCAAGGATGTCAGCGCAATCTATGAAGCAAAAATTAATGAATTATAAAAGAAGCATGGGAAAAATCATTAGGTTATGATTTGAAAGGAGGATGTGCTCCGCTCACAATGAATATCCGGACCGGAGCATAAAGACAATGAAGAAAGTAATTACTTATGGGACTTATGACTTACTGCATGTAGGGCATATTAACCTGCTGCGAAGAGCGAGGGAATTGGGAGATTATCTGGTGGTAGTGCTTTCCTCCGATGAGTTTAATGCGCTGAAGCATAAGACGGCTTATCATTGCTATGAGGACCGCAAGATTATACTGGAAGCGGTAAAATATGTGGATGAAGTGATTCCGGAATATACCTGGGAACAGAAGATACAGGATGTGGTGGACAACCAGATCGATGTATTTGTGATGGGTGACGACTGGGAGGGGCAGTTCGACTTTTTAAAGGAATATTGTGAAGTGGTATATCTGCCGCGGACCGATGGCATCTCAACGACCAAGATTAAAAAGGATCTGAATATGGGCGCAGGGAATGATAAAGCTATCCCCCAGAAAAACTAAATCCGGAGAAAGAATCATATGAGCTCATCACTGATGAATAGGTGCAAACAGCTGGAGAAGAGGACGAAGAAGAAGCTAAAGTCCATTATACTTGGAGTGTATCGCTTGGGGGTCAGAATTCTTCCGGTTAATAAGAAGGTTATTTTGTTCGAGAGCAATCTGGGCAGAAATTATACGGGCAACCCCAGAGCAATCTACGAGGAGATGGTGCGTCAGGGCCTGGATCGGGAATACCGCTGTTATTTTATTCTTGAGAATCCGAGGACAGCACTTCCGGGAGCGGCAACGGCGGTAAAGAGGAACCGCTTTCTCTATTTTTATTTATTTGCAATTGCAGGGATCTGGGTATGTGATACCCGCCTGCCCGGATATATTATTAAAAAGCCGGGAAGCACCTATATCCAGACCTGGCATGGAACACCCTTAAAGAAGCTTGCCCTGGATATGGATGTGGTGTATATGGCAGGGGAAAAGGGGATTGATAATTATAAGAAGAACTTTTATGACAATACCCAAACTTGGGATTATCTGATTTCACAGAATAAGTTTTCTACCGATATTTTCAGAAAAGCTTTTGCCTTTCATAAGGAAATGCTGGAGATCGGTTATCCCAGAAATGATGTCCTTTTTGCGAAGAACAATCCCGAAAGTATTCTCTGGCTGAAACGACAGCTGGGACTTCCTTTGGACAAAAAGATTCTTCTCTATGCACCCACCTGGAGGGACAATGAGTTCTACGGGAAAGGAAAATACAGGTTTAACCCTCCCCTGGACTTTGGTGAGCTTCAGAGAATGCTTGGCGATGAGTATATTATGATTGTGAAATATCATTATTTGGTGATGGAACAGATTGACTGGACCCCTTATCGGGGCTTTGTCTATTCCTGCGACCTAAGCTATGATATCTCCAGCCTTTATCTGGTGTCCGATATGATGATCACGGATTATTCTTCCGTTATGTTTGATTACAGCCTGCTGAAAAGGCCGATGTTCTTTTTCTGCTATGACCTGGAAGAATATAAGGATACCTTAAGAGGCTTTTATTTTGATTTCCTTGCGGAAGCTCCCGGTCCGGTGGCTCTGACCGCAGAGGAACTGGTGGAAGCAATTAAGAATTACGAGCCGGAGAAATACAAGGAGAGGGAAGAAGCCTTTTACCTCAAATTTAACCATGCGGATGACGGAAATGCTTCACGGAGGGTCACTGATTTAATTCGGAGTCTGACGAAAAAATAGCTTCTACTTATGATAATACATAGATACCCGAGACATTAATCCAGGAGTGTAGCTCATGACTAAAACCTTTGGCTATTGCCTGTTTGCGTTGGTTTACAATTTATGCAGGCTGGTACCCATCAAAAAGAAGAGAGTGTTCTGCATCATGACTCACGATGACGGAGATGGAAGTAACGTAAGTATCGCCGTCAGAGCTCTGAAAAAACGGGAGGAAGGCTACAGCTTTTCTTATTTGACCAAGAGGGATGCGGGGGCTGCAAAGAGGCTGTCCGGTGTCAGGAAGCTTCTTGTGTTTTTCCTTCGAAAGCCTTATGAACTGGCCAGGGCGGAGATTATCCTGCTGGATAATATCTTCCTTCCCTATGCCTTTCTTCGCAGAAGAAAGGGCACCAGGGTGGTACAGCTTTGGCATGGTACCGGCACCATCAAGAAGTTTGGCCAGGATGTGAATACAGGATATCTTGGAAAGCTGGAGAAGAGAGCCAATGCCAATATCACTCATCTGATTGTGAATTCGCCGGCGATGAAACTGCTTTATGCCGGTGCTTTTGGAGTGAGGGAAGAAGTGGTCTATCCCATCGGCCTTCCCAAAACAGATGATTTCTTACACCGGATAAAGAAGGCGGAAGTCGCAGGAAGATGTCCGGACAAGGAATATATTTACCAGAAGTATAAGATACCGGAGGAGAAAAAGCTAGTTCTATATGCGCCCACCTTCCGGGACAATCCGGAGCAGAATCCCCGGCTGGTTGAATTGCTTAAGGAAGTGGGCAGAGCACTGCCAAAGGATTACTGTCTGGGGCTGAGGCTTCATCCTCATATCGCCGGAGCCTTCCGGCAGGAGGACTTGGGAGAGAATATCTACCAGTTGTCTTTTGAGAGAGATGTTAATTCGGTCTTACTGGCATCGGATTTACTGATCACCGACTACTCCTCCATAATCTTTGAATATTGCCTTACCGGGCGGCCGATGATTTTTTACGCCTATGATTATGATGAATTCTCAGAGCAGGGAAGAGGCTTCTATTACGATTATGCCTCCTTTGTGCCCGGCCCTGTGGCTTATACCGGCGAAGAGGTGATCCGGATTATCCGCAGCGAGGCCTTTGAATTGTACAAAATCAGAGATTTTACCCAGAATAACTATATTTATACAGATCGTAATGCCACGGAGCGTCTGTTGGAGCTTCTGAAATAAGGATCTGTAATCAGCATAAAAAGACCGCCGTCGTTGCAGCTTTGTCTAAGAGCAGGCTGTAACGGCGGCGGTTTATAATAATCGTACGATTGCAATGCTCTGCAGGATGCACATGCCACACACAAGGTGGATGTTGCCTAGAGGCAACTGCGCGGCAGCGCAAGAGTCCGCAAGCGGGCTCTTTATTATTGGGTACGGATTCCCTCGACATAGGAGGAATATTCCATGACGGTGGAGCTGGGAATATATCCGGTCTCATCAAACAGGAATTCGTGCAGCCGGACTACATTGTCCTGAAGATTGATGGGGAATACATAAGACACTTTTTTGTAGTTGTGCGCATCCTTTTCAAAGGGGAAGCCGGTGTTATCTACGATATCATAAGAGAGCACATCCTTCACCAGGTCCAGGATATCTGCGGCGGACAGGTTGGTATAGACCTGAGGCAGCATTGTATCCACGATGGAATTGATGGTGGAAAGGTCGGAGCTCTTAACTTTATCAAATATTTTCTGAAGCACGATCCGTTGACGTTCCGCCCGCTTGAAATCACCACCTTTTGTATAGCGGATTCTTGCATATGCGGTGGCCTGGGTACCATTTACGGTCTGAGTACCTGCGGATTTGAGTCCCTTTACCTGGGTGCCGTTGATGCGGTTCAATTCCCGGACATAGCCATTGAGATATTTGAGCTCACTGCTGGTGATATCCAGTTCAATTCCGCCCAGTTGATCAATAACATTAACGATGGCTGAGAAATTGACTGTAACGAATTCCCTGATATCCAGATCGAAGTTAGTGTTAATGGTGCTAAGAGCCAGGGAATACCCGCCTTTAAAGTAGGCAGCATTGATTTTGTTATAGCCCTCCCCGGGAATGTTCACATAGGTATCCCGGTAGATGGAAGATAATTTAACCGCCTTGGTTTTGTTGTTGATGCTGGCAATTATAATGGTATCGCTGTGGGTGTTTTTCACCAGTTCATTGTCCCTTGAATCGACACCGAATAAGGCGATGTTGCGATAGCCTTCGATTTCAACTTCATTTTGCTGGATCTTATTGTCCTCAGTATTAACAAAATGAACCTTGCTCATCTTATCATATACGTAGATGACCAGAAAAATCGATAAAATAACAGTGATTTCTAAAAATAGAATAAAATATAATCTGCCTTTTTTCTTTTTCTTTCTATGCTCCGGTGCCATTGCTGCATCTATTCCCTGCCTTTCCGGTTTTTTATGAATCTCAGTGCATCCTTCCGGTAAGAACGATGCACTTAATATGCGTTTTTGTTGATAAAGCCCTTAAAAATGGTCAGAAACAGTATCTTAAAGTCAAGACCCAGGGTCCAGTTCTCGATATAGTACAGATCATGGTCAATGCGCTTGCGTATGGAGGTATCGCCCCGGTAACCGTTAATCTGCGCCCAGCCGGTGACACCAGGAGAGACCTGATGCTTAATCATGTAGCGGGGAATCTCTTCTTTAAACCGTTCTACAAAGAAGGGGCGCTCCGGTCTGGGACCCACAAGACTCATATCTCCCTTCAGGACATTGAAAAATTGCGGAAATTCGTCTATACTGGTCTTACGGATAAACTTGCCGATTCCGGTAACCCGGGGATCGCTGCGGGTTGTCCAGGCTTTCTTCTCTTCCTTCTCGGTTTGGACCTCCATGGAACGGAACTTGTACATCTTAAATTCCTTGTTGTGCTTGCCGATGCGGACCTGGGAGAAAATCACCGGCCCCGGAGAGGTGATCTTTATGATAATTGTCACCAGCACCATGGGGATGGAGAAAATGATAAGCGCAACCACTGCTCCTATAATATCGACGATACGTTTGACGATCCGGTTATAGGTATTACTCAGGGGAACATTGCGGATATTAATTACAGGCAGGCCGTATAAATCCTCCGTATACGGGGTGGTTGGGATGAAGCTGTAGTAATCCGGGACGAATTTGGTGTGAACGCCGGATTTTTCGCAGATGGTTACGATGTTCTCCAGCTTCTCATATTCATTGACGCTTAGGGTAATTGCAATCTCATCCAGAGTCATCTTGCCCAGAAAGGATTCCAGATGGGTGATGCTTCCGATGACCGGAACCTTTTTGTACATGGTTCCCACCTCGATATTATCGTCCAATATGCCATGAATATAATAGCCCCACTGGGGATTGGCAAAGATACGGTCAATATAGGCCTCCGCAGCATGTCCATATCCAACCAGAATAACATGCTTCAGATTATAGCCCTTCCGCCTTGCCACCCGCAGTATCTGGGATAAAGTCATCCTTGCAGCGACGCTCAGTAAAATATTTAAACAGAAGAAAACTCCCAAAAAGTAACGGGAAATATTAAATTCTTTCGTGATGTACAAAAAGGAGGAGAAGGTTGTAATGCCGAAGGTATTCGCCATAATGATGTTGAAAATCTCAACCCACCTGCGTCGTCCTCTCTTCGGTGTATATAGATGGGCAAAATAATAGATGAACAAATACACCGGGATAACAAATACCAGCCGCTTTGCATACACATCAACCGTATAGAACGTATTTCTCTCTACCCGCAGGAACGTAAACAGCTTCGTCATTGGACTGTAAAACCGCAGATAATATGTGAGAAGGTAGGCAGCAGCTATAACGCAGGCATCCATCAGGACGTGAATTCGATTAAGCATTTTTTGATTATCTTTAATCATATCGACACACCTACTTTGTTAATTTTTACATTTGGTTAACCTCTTTACTATAATACATGATGGGGGCGATTTCAACAACATAATTTTTTCTTAAGATTGTTGTTTTTCACAATCTAAACACATTCTGATGTTACACTGTAATCATAATTCGAATGATAGAGAATCAGAGTACATAACAAAGAAGAAAGGAGAATTTTTATGTCTGATTTTGAAAATAATAATCTGAATCCGGAAGGAAGCAGCAACCATACAAACAGTAATCAAAATCCAAATAATAAAGTGCCGGAGTATAGTTTTTGGGCAGAAAATATAACCAACGGAGGCTCTTCCGGAAATGCTTATGGTCCTTCTGGGAATGCTTACGGTCCCTTCGGTACTTACGGACCTTCCGGGAATCAATCTGTCGATTCAAACCCTTATCCGGGCTACTCCCAGTCGGGCCGAGGTTATCAAACATATAGCGGCAGCGGTCCGAACTCTTATCAAGGTGACGGAACAGGTTCCTACCAGAGCAGCGGCTATCAAAATGCTCCCTATCAGAACAACGCCTACCAGAATAATCCTTATCAGGGTAATGGCTATCAGAACAGTTCCAATCAGAACTATTCCTATGCAAACTATAATCCCAATGCAAATCCCTGGGATTACGGCAACAGCCAGGTTAATACGGAAAAGAAGAAAAAGCGGAGAGAACGAAAGCCCGTAAATAAGGGAGTAAAGTTCTTTGCCAAGGCAGTGTGCTTTGGGTTAATTGCTGCCATAAGCTTTGCCGGTTTTCAGCAGCTTTATTATGTGATTGATCCGGAATCCGCTTCCAATCAGCTGATCGGCAGCCTTGCCAGGAAAACTGTGCAGGAGGAACGATATGAGATTGGCTATACCTCCTCCGGAAACGTTAAACTGAGCGACAGATCAGCTATCAGCCTTATTGTTGATGAAACCATGTCTTCCATCGTATCCATTAACAGCACGTCCACCCAGACCTCGGATTGGTTCGGCCGGCAGTACAGCCAGGAGGTGGAGGGCAGCGGCTCCGGCTTCGTTGTTGGAAAGAATGAGAAAGAGCTGTTGATTGCGACCAATAATCATGTGGTGGAAGGAACCGATACCATTATGGTAACCTTTATCGACGGCACAAAATCCAATGCCGTAATTAAGGGGACGGATGTGGCGGCAGATCTGGCGGTAGTCTGTGTTGATATAGCCTCTCTGGAGAAGGATACCCTGGATGCCATATCAGTGGCCAAATTAGGGAACTCCGATGATATCAAGGTTGGGCAGATGTCGGTTGCCATAGGTAACGCTCTTGGATACGGCCAATCGGTTACCGTGGGCTACATCAGTGCAAAGGATCGGGAGGTAGAGGTCTCCAACGGCTATAATTCCAATAAGATGGTTCTGCTCCAGACCGATGCAGCTATTAATCCGGGTAACAGCGGAGGAGCTCTGCTGAATCTGGATGGTGAAGTGATCGGAATTAACACGGTAAAATATGCTTCCAATGAAGTGGAGGGCATGGGTTATGCAATTCCCATCTCCCGCGCCATTCCGATTATTAATGAGCTGATGAGCCGTGAGATTCTTGCGGAAGAGGAGCAGGGATATCTGGGAATTGCCGGAAATGATGTTACGGAGGACGTTGCTTCCTATTATAATATGCCGGTGGGAGTATTTGTCAATGAGGTGTCGAAGGGAGGGGCTGCCGAAAAGGCCGGGCTTTTATCCGGAGATATTATTACCAAAGCCGATGATATTGAGATTACCTCCATCACACAGCTGAGGGATTATGTCACAAGCAAGCGCGTGGGGTCCCCTGTTGAGGTTACTTATATGAGAAAAACCTCCGGTGAATACAAGGAGGATAAAGTGACAGTAACTCTGGGTAAGAATCCGGCCCTGGAGAATTCACAGGAATAAACCGGTTCCCATAATGACGAGATGACAGGAGCCATTGCAGGCGGTAGCGGCAATGGCTCCTTTTGCATATAGGTTATATGAGTTTTTAGCAAATATTAATGAAGCTTTAAGATTAAACTATTGTGCGATATAAGCGGATAAGATATAATGTTGTAATAAAATGACGTCCCCCATCAGAAGCGAGGGGGTGGAAACGGAGGAAATAATGAATAAAGATAATAATTTTGATGATTCTAATATAGATGATATAAAGAAGACGGATGATAAGGAAAACGGAACTTCCCACACAAAACACAGTGATCACGGTGATTATGAAGAAATCTGCTATTTATGCAGGCGCCCGGAAAGCAAGGCAGGGAAGATGATTCGTATTCCTAATCAGATCAGCATCTGCTCTGACTGCATGCAAAAGACCTTTGATACCATTAATAAGCCGGATAATCCCTATCTGCAGATGATGGGGGTAAATCCGAATATCCTGAATCTGTCCGGGCTGCAAGGGGATATTCCCCTCACCCAGAAGCCAAAGAAGAAAAAGCAGGAGGAGGATAAGGTACCTCAGACTTTTGACCGCAGAAGCATTCCCGCACCTCATGTGATCAAGGCCAGCCTTGATGAATTTATAATCGGTCAGGAGCATGCAAAGAAGGTTATTTCTGTCGGGGTTTACAATCACTATAAGCGTATCGGCAATTATACGAGGCCGGACGTGGAGATAGATAAGTCCAATATGCTGATGATCGGTCCCACCGGAAGCGGAAAGACATATTTAGTGAAAACACTGGCGAGGTTATTGAATGTACCTCTGGCAATTACCGATGCCACCTCTCTGACGGAAGCAGGATACATTGGAGACGACGTGGAAAGTGTGATCTCCAAGCTGCTGCAGGCGGCGGAGAATGATGTTGAGAAGGCGGAGCGGGGAATTGTATTTATCGATGAGATTGATAAAATTGCCAAAAAGCGCAATACCAACAGCAGGGATGTAAGCGGCGAATCTGTACAGCAGGGCCTGCTTAAGCTTTTGGAGGGAAGCAGTGTGGAGGTTCCCGTCGGTGCTTCTTCGAAGAATGCAATGGTACCGATGACCACAGTAAACACACAGAATATTCTGTTTATCTGCGGAGGAGCCTTCCCTGATCTGGATAAAATTATTAAAACCCGGTTAAATAAGCAGAGCTCCATCGGGTTCCGGGCGGATTTGAAGGATAAATACGATGAGGAACCGAATCTGCTGCAGAAGGTTAATCTGGATGATCTCAGGGAATACGGCATGATACCGGAATTCCTGGGCAGGCTGCCAATTATGTTCTCCTTGGAGGGCCTGACGAAAGAGATGCTGGTCCGGGTGCTTCAAGAGCCCAAGAATGCCATATTAAAGCAATACCAGTCGCTGCTGGCCATGGACGAGGTTGATTTGGAGTTTGCACCGGAGGCTTTGGAAGCAATTGCGGTGAAGGCGATGGAGAAGAAAACCGGTGCGAGAGCACTTCGTGCAATTCTGGAGGAGCTCATGCTGGATATTATGTATGAGATACCGAAGGATGATAATATTGGCAGAGTGATTATCACCAGGGACTATATAGAGGGCAAAGGAGTGCCCCTGATTGAGATGCGGGGTGTCAGCAAACAGAAATTACTTGTATCAGGGAATTAAGGTGTATTCTCGCCTTTTTCCTGATGCTGTACCGAATGACATACCAGCTTCATATATTATTGAATAGAGCGATAAATAGGAGGTATTGTATGTCGTTATTTGGAAAACTCATTCAAAGGATTAAATCCGCTGGGGAAAGAAACCCAAGAGAATTGGAGGAAGACAGCACCCAAAAAGAGGTGCTTGAGAATGCAGAGGAAGAATTGTTCGGCGAAGAGGAAGATGAGGACGACGAGGAAGGCGAAGAGGAAGACGAAGTCCAAAGGGAAAGTGAAGAGGGACAGAAGTCTGACGGACAGGCAGAGGACCCTGACACGGAGTATGAAATTGTGGAGAGGGAGATTCTACCCGCCAAAATTATCTGTCCCGATTGCGGAGGAATTACCCTGGAGGGACTGGATTTATGCGATAAATGTGGGGGAGAACTGTATTGATGTCAATATGAGAGTACTTATGAAATTACTTTAACACGCTAAAAGATTATATTGACAAATCGTTTAGCGGAGGTTATTATATATCCTAAGATAAAGACGTTCGTGCAAGAAAGACATTTGTATTGGTGTGCGCGAACGCTTTATTAAATCAACAGCTTCCTATGGATTTCAGGTGAAAGAGCGGTCAACACCCATTTCTTTTACGCTTCATAGAACCATCTTCCCGGTAAGGGAGGGTGTGAAGGATACATAAGGCAGGAGGCTCAATTAACAGGAGGGATTTTATGAGAAAAGGATTCAAGAAAATAATTGTCTTAGGCCTGACTCTTTCCTTGGCGGCGGCTTCTCTGGCAGCCTGCGGCACGAAAGATGGCGGTCCGTCGAAGGCAGGCGGCAAATTTGTGATTGGCGGTATCGGACCTCTTACCGGCGAGGCTGCTTCCTACGGTATCTCTGTTAAGCAGGGAGCCGAAATTGCGATTGAGGAGATTAATCAGGCAGGCGGAGTTACCGTGGGAGACAAGAAGGTTTCCTTAGAACTCAATTTTATGGATGATGAAGCGACCCCGGAGAATGCCGTAACAGCATTTAATGCTCTGATGGATGCCGGCATGGATGCTCTGATGGGAACTGTAACTTCAGGAGCAGGTTTGGGTATTATTGAACTGACCAAGGAGGAAGGCATCCTGATGCTGACACCTTCCGGTTCCGCAGCAGGCCTTACAAAGTATGACAATGCATTTCGTCTTTGCTTTACCGATCCCCTTCAGGGAGTGACCATGGCAAATTTCGCCAAGGATCAGGGATATAGCAAGATTGCTGTTATTTATAACAATTCGGACGAATACAGCACCGGTATGATGCAGGCTTTTGTTGATCAGGTTGCGGTAAACGGCGGTACCATTGTAGCCAGCGAATCCTTTGTAAAAGGAGATGTTGACTTCAATACCCAGTTGACCAAGATTAAGGGTACGGATGCGGAAGCGATTTTCCTTCCTATCTATTATGGAGATGTTGCAGCAATCACAACGCAGGCATCAGCTCTTGAGATGAGCCTTCCCTTCATCGGAGGCGATGGCTGGGATGGAGTAATTGCCCAGACAGTGGATCCTACCGTATTAGAGGGCGCAGTATTCTTGACCCCCTTCAATGCCGGATCAACCGATCAGGCAACTGCAGATTTTGTGAAGAAGTATGAGGAAAAGTATAAGGCGACACCGGATCAGTTTGCTGCAGACGGCTATGACAGCATATATGTAATTGCAGCTGCAATGGAGAAGGCCGCCAGCACGGAGAGTGCACAAATAATTGCAGCTATGACTCAGATCGAGGTAAAGGGATTAACCGGATCTATGACGTTTAATGCCGACGGTGAGCCGAACAAGGGCGCTAACTTTGTTGAGATTGTCGGCGGAAAATATACGTCAAAATAAATTGCAGCGGCTATAAAATTATAGTAATATAAGTTATTAGAAGATGTTTTTTGTCTTCTGATAAAAGGAGCCGTACATTATAGTTTATTTTATATGAGAACGAAGGGGAGACGTATGCCTCCTTTTCGTTCTTTCATAAGGAATTGCATACATTCCTGTTCAAAGGAAATAGTTCGACTGATAGGAAAAGGATGGGGTGAAGCTTGTGGGAAATGTTATTGAACAATTAATCAATGGATTAAGAACAGGAAGTATCTACGCATTAATTGCACTTGGGTATACCATGGTATATGGTATTGCTAAAATGATTAATTTTGCCCATGGTGATGTTATCATGGTTGGTGCATACGCATTGTATGTATTTATTGTTCAGCTGAAGCTGCCGGTACCGGTGGCGGTAATATTGACAATTATAGTATGTTCGGTGTTGGGAATCACGATAGAGCGGATTGCATATAAACCGCTGAGAAAGGCTCCTCCGCTTGCGGTATTGATTACGGCAATCGGTGTCAGCTTTTTTCTGCAGAATGCATCCCAGTTGATTTTTTCTGCTAATCCAAGGCCGTTTGAATCTATCGTGAAACTGAAAACGATTAAAATCGGGAGTATATCCATCGCAGGAATAACAGTTGTAACTCTGACGGTTACATTGGTCACGATGGCTGCATTAACTCTTTTTATTAATAAAACGAAAGCGGGAAGGGCTATGCGTGCCGTATCGGAGGATAAAGGAGCGGCACAGTTGATGGGAATTAATGTGAATAAGACCATATCCCTGACCTTTGCCATTGGATCCGCCCTGGCGGCAATTGCAGGCATCTTATTCCTGAGCCAGTATCAGTCGTTGAATCCGACGATGGGAGCTTTGCCGGGAATTAAGGCCTTTGTGGCGGCGGTGCTTGGCGGTATCGGCAGTGTCCCGGGAGCAATGCTTGGGGGAATTCTACTTGGATTGATTGAAAGTATCTCCAAGGCATATATTAATTCGGAGCTTTCCGATGCTATTGTATTTGGTGTTCTGATATTAGTTCTCTTACTGAAGCCTTCGGGGCTGTTAGGTAAGAAACGCATTGAGAAAGTGTAGGTACGGGGCTATGAAAAAGAATATAAAAACATCGGGCATCCGTGAGAAGAAATCCGGAACCGCTTCCGTAATTATAAAGCTTATCATCATTATAGCGATTTACCTTGCAATCAGCGCTCTGACGGAATTTGACATTATCAACAGACAGTCAAAGGCTCTGTTGGTGCCCATCGGGGTCAATATCATTCTTGCGGTATCTCTGAATCTGGTTACCGGCTTCCTGGGAGAACTGAGTTTGGGACATGCAGGGTTTATGTCTCTGGGAGCTTTTGCCGGTGCGATATTCACCTTGAATATGAATCTTCCGGGCCCCCTTGAATTCATAATTGCCATTCTGCTGGGCGGCACAATCGCAGCCCTCTTCGGTCTGCTGATTGGAATTCCGGTACTGCGGCTTCGAGGAGACTACCTTGCCATAGTTACTTTGGCCTTCGGCGAGATTATTCGTTCTATTATTAATGCACTGTACCTGCCTGGAGGAAGGGATGAAGCGGGCAATTTGATTCTGAATAAGGGAACCATGGGACTGTCCGGAATTAAAACCTATGCAAACTATACCTGGGTATATGTGGCGGTTATTATAACGATTATCCTATGCCAGAATCTTGTGATTTCCAGACATGGCCGAGCCATTACCTCCATACGTGATAATATTATTGCGGCTGAGTCGGTAGGAATTCGTACCAGCCGGTATAAGATAATGGCCTTTACCGTTGCGGCATTTTTTGCCGGAGCTGCCGGTGTAATCGGCGGACATAATGTATCGATTATCAAGCCCAGCGGCTATGGCTATGACCGGTCCATTGATATTCTGGTATTTGTAGTCCTGGGAGGAATGGGCAGTATCCGGGGCTCCATTATAGCGGCGACGATATTGACGGTACTGCCGGAGTTCCTGCGGCCGATCAGAGATTACCGGATGCTGATGTATGCTGTTTTATTGATTGCAATGATGCTGTTTAACCATTCGAAGCTTAGGGTTAGAATGCAGGAAAGCAATGGGTTTTCCGGGCTTGCCAAAGTATTCGGATTTGGTAAATAAGCGGCCTGGAAAGCAAAGGAGGATCGGTATATGGCATTATTAGAAACGAAAAACCTGGGAATTTCCTTCGGCGGTCTTCGAGCTGTTGACGAGGTGAATTTGAAGATAGAAAAGGGCCAGCTCTTTGGCCTGATCGGACCCAATGGTGCGGGTAAAACTACGGTTTTCAACCTGCTCACCGGTGTATATCAGCCGACAGAGGGAATGATTTTATTGGACGGTGAAAATATCGTGGGAAAATCCACCGCAGAGATCAGCATCGCCGGAATAGGAAGAACCTTTCAGAATATTCGCCTGTTCAGGAACATGTCCGTTCGTGATAATGTAAAGGCGGCGCTCCACAATCGGGAGAAATACTCTTTTCTTGCCGGTATGCTAAGACTTCCCGGCTACTATAAGGCAGAGAAGAAGATGAATGAAACTGCCAGAGAGATACTGAAGGTATTTGATTTGGATCGGGAGGAGAGCACTCTTGCCTCCAATCTCCCCTATGGAAAGCAAAGAAAGCTGGAAATTGCAAGAGCTCTTGCCACCAACCCAAAGCTGCTTTTGCTGGATGAGCCGGCAGCGGGCATGAATCCCAATGAAACGTCGGAGCTTATGGAAACCATTCGTCTGATCAGAGACAAATTTCATATTACCATTCTGTTGATCGAGCATGATATGAAGCTGGTAGCGGGAATCTGTGAGCAGCTGCTGGTACTGAATTTTGGTACCGAGCTGGCGAAGGGGACACCGGAAGAAGTGCTTCACGACCCGGCGGTAGTCACAGCCTATCTCGGCAAATAGGACAATTAGGGTGCGGGCATTTAACAAATGCCTAAAGAATTTGAAGATTAGGAGGGGCGGCATGGCCTTATTATCTGTCAAAGATTTAAATGTATATTATGGGGTTATTCATGCAATCAAGGGCATCTCCTTTGATGTAAATGAAGGGGAGGTCATTGCTCTCATCGGGGCAAACGGTGCCGGAAAGACTACGATCCTGCATACCATAACCGGTCTGGTACCTGCAAAATCAGGAACCATAGAGTTTGCCGCAGGGGACTCTGCCAGACAAGGGAAGAACATAACGAACGGAATGATGGATTTGAGAAAAACCCCTGCCCATAAGATTGTATCACTTGGGATGGCGCATGTTCCGGAGGGGAGAAGAATCTTCCAGGAGCTTACGGTGTTTGAGAACCTGAAGCTGGGAGCCTACACCAGAAGCGATAAGGATGAGTTTCAAGAGACGATAGAGAAGGTATACCAGCGTTTCCCTCGGCTGAAAGAGCGTAAGTCGCAGATTGCAGGCACCTTAAGCGGAGGAGAGCAGCAGATGCTGGCCATGGGAAGGGCATTGATGTCCCACCCTCGTATTATCCTGATGGATGAGCCTTCCATGGGACTTTCCCCGATTCTGGTGGAGGAAATCTTTGATATTATCAAGGAGATCAGCAGAGGAGGAACCACGGTGCTGTTGGTAGAGCAGAACGCCAAAAAAGCTCTTTCCATTGCAAATCGTGCATATGTTTTGGAAACCGGAAGTATAGTATTAGAGGGTGATGCATCTGAATTAATGAACGATGAAGCGGTCAAAAAGGCATATTTAGGTGAATAGTCCTCAGCACTTAACAGTGTTTCGGTAGAATGGAGTGTTTATATGGAGAAGTATGTGATTACAATCGCAAGAGGATATGGAAGCGGCGGCCGTACCATCGGCAAGATGCTTTCGGAAGAGCTGGGGATACCCTATTATGACAGGGATCTGCTCCGCCTGGCTTCGGATGACAGCGGAATCAACGAACAGCTTTTTGCAAAGGCCGATGAAAAGATCAAGAAGAGTCTGCTCTTTAAAATAGCCAGCAATATCTATAAGGGAGAGCTGATTCCTCCGGACAGTGACGATTTTGTATCCAATGATAATCTGTTTAACTATCAAGCCAAAATCATAAAGGAGCTGGCAAGCACAGAATCCTGTATTATCATAGGAAGGTGCGCCGATTTCATCCTGAAGGATGATCCGAATCTGGTCCGTCTGTTTGTGCATGCACCCTTGCAGGAATGCATCAATACCATGATGGGGATGACCGGTAAATCGGAGAAGGAGGCTGAGAAGCAGATCCTTGCCATTGACAAGCACCGGGCGGAATACTATAAGTATTATACCGGTAGAGAGTGGGAGAATGCCAAGCATTATGATTTGTGCTTAAATAGCAGCAAGCTTGGTTTCGATAAATGTGTTGAGATTGTAAAGTCTTATCTGGATATCCGTTTTCGATAAGCGTAAGTGATTCATATGGGGCTGTTACACTGGAGGTGGTATGCCGTTCCGGGAGATGGACAAAGGATTTACTTTTCATTGTCTGCTCCTGAGGCAGTATATCATACTTGGTGTGGCAGTCCCGTTTTGCATAAATATAACAGGCTTGAGTTTCCGTAAACTGTAACTTAAAGATAAATAAATTCCACTAAAGTGCCAATCTACCGTTCTTTAGATTGTATAAGAGTGGCAGTTCATGGATTAGAGGCACTTTAATAAGCCCTGCCTGAA
>JAFAGA010000098.1 GCA_023423045.1 Bacillota bacterium
TTCAGGCAGGGCTTATTAAAGTGCCTCTAATCCATGAACTGCCACTCTTATACAATCTAAAGAACGGTAGATTGGCACTTTAGTGGAATTTATTTATCTTTAAGTTACAGTTTACGGAAACTCAAGATGTTTCACGTACAGCAACCTGTGAAGCATCTGCCAGATAGCAAGATATCACAATCTTTTCTCTCGCACCGCTGCTTTTCGTTTCTTTCTCTTTCCCCTGATTTGTTGTTGCTTCATTTTGCTTTCCATCGGTATTATCCGCTGTTTTACCGGAACTGCATCCCGCAAATAAGCTCATTATCATTGCAGCCGATAAACATAATGCCAATAGTTTTTTCATTTTCATCCTTTCCTCCTTCTTGCATGATTTCTCATACATACCTATAATTTGCTTTGCTGCTACATTCCCCTTAAAATGCTTTCTGTCTCCTCTCTTGTAGGTATGGAAATTTGCGCCCCCTTTCTTGTAACTACTATGGAAGAAGCAATGTTCGCCAGTTTGATTGCTTCACTCTCTGTCTTCTCTTCTGCCAATCCAACAACAAACGCACCGTTAAAGCAATCGCCGGCGGCTGTTGTATCAACTGCCTCTACTTTTCTTGCCGGATAGTGGGAGGTCATTTTCTTATTAACAAATAAACAGCCTCTCTCTCCCATTGTAACAATCACATTTTTCACACCTTTTGCCACCAGCGTTTTAGCTCCTCTTTCGATAGACTCCAGGTCAACGCATTCTTCTTTGCTAAGCTTAATTAATTCTGTTTCATTTGGAATAATATAATCTATCAGCTTCAGCTTCTCATCCGGTATACTGTCCGGTGCCGGTGCCGGATTTAAAATCACCGCTTTTCCCAGTTCTTTTGCTCTGGTCAGTGCATAGGCAATGGCTTCCTCCGGAATTTCCATCTGCAGCAATAGATAATCACATTGCCGAAAGAGTTGGTCATGTTCCCTTAAATAAGCGGCATCGCATTCATTATTTGCCCCCGGAATCACAACTATTGTGTTTTCTCCCTTTGAGTTTATGTAGATAACAGCCGTTCCCGTTGGCTTATCTATACTTTCCTTTAAATATGACACATCCACATTGCAGGAGGAAAGCTGCTCCTTTTGTATCTTCCCAAAATTGTCTTTGCCCACACATCCTAGCATTGTCACATTTCCGCCCAGCCTTCCAATTGTACAGGCCTGATTGGCTCCCTTGCCCCCGGGAATGTATGAAATATCCTGTCCCAGTATTGACTCTCCCACCAACGGTAATTTATCAACTATAATAACCAAATCCATATTTAAGCTTCCAACCACCAAGACATTCTTTATCATAGTTTACCTTCTTTCCATTATGTATCTTTTATTACTAAACTATTTTCCGAAATAACTTTCTTAATATTATATTACCATACATTTTCTATATGTCAATATTTATTTGTGTAACTTTGTATAGTAAATCTCTTTAGTAAAGTTATTTATTGCACCATTCATCCAAACGGTCAAAAAAATAATGGTATGTTTCCGAGTAATTCTACTCTCAGTCATACCATTATCGTTCCCAAGCAAACGGCGCTTGTACTATTAAATTACAGAACTTCTTTCATTGAATTTATGATATCATGCCGGTACATATCAAGTGTCATTCTGTCCGGCATGGACGGCTGTGCACCCGGTCTCGAGATGCTAATTCCCGCGGAATACGTCGCAAACTTTATTGCTGTAATCAAGTCATTGCCTTCGCTTAAAAATACAGCTAACGCACTAATAAAAGCATCCGCCGCACCGGTTGTATCAAAAGCCTCAAAAGGAGCCGCCATAAAGGAGATGGAATATTCCTTATTTTTCAGGTAGCAGCCCTTGCTTCCCAGGGTTACAATTACATTTTTTACTCCTTTATGAAACAACTTTTCCGCTTTTTGCGAAACCGAATCATCTCCATTGACCAAACGGTGAATTTCTTTTTCGTTAGGCACAAGATAATCTATTTTTCTCAGAATTCTATCTTCCAGCGCTTCTATTGTGGATGGCTTCACTATAACCTTTGTTCCGGCCTCTTGACATAAATCAATAGCATATTCCGCCGTTTTTTTTGAAATTTCCAAAGAAAGCAGGCAAAATTCAGCACCCTCAAATAACCCTTTGTATTTTTTTATCTGATATTTATCCAAACTGTTATTGGCACCCGGATAGACAACAATGGTACTTTCTCCGTTTTTGGCAACATTAATATAAGCTTTACCTGTCGGTAAATGAGGGGCAAAATTAATGCCGTCTGTTTTAACAGAACTCTTCACAAGATTATTATAAATTTTCTTTCCGTCATTATCATTTCCCAGGCAGCCAATCGCATATACCAAGCCGCCCAGCCTGCCTGCTCCGACTGCCTGATTCGCTCCCTTGCCTCCGGGTAATAATACCACGTTATCCGAAATCAATGTCTCTCCATCCGTAGGCAGATTGTTGACATTAATCGTTACATCCATATTCATACTGCCGACAACAATGATTTTTCTGCTTTGATTATGGGTGTTTTTAGCGGAGTTACCTACACTTTCCCGCTTTACCAATGATATATCAATCCGTTTACTGCAGCTGTCCGGGGCCGATTTGCCTTCTATTATGCTAATCATAGCTTCGACCGCATTCTTTCCAATGCCGTCAATCGCCAGATCTACCGTATCCAGCTTAGGATTTAATATATCCGCCCATTCCATACCGTTTATGCTGACAACAGAGATATCCTTGGGAATTTGTAAACCATGGCTGTTGCAAGTTTGATAAACACTGCAGGCTATTTTTTCATTTTCACAAACAATCGCGGTAACATTCATATTAATGAACTGATGCGTTCCAATATTCCCTGCATCCGGTTCATCCTGTCCTTCGAATACCTTACTGTTATCAAATAGGATATCATTCTCATAAAGGGCTTTGATATACCCCTGCTTTATCTTATCGCTTTCTGCATTATTGCATAATAAAAGTCCTATGTTTCTATGATTATACTGTATGACGTGATGGGTCGCCAGATAGCCCGCTTCCTTGTAATCGATAAATATTTGAGCAGCCGTTCTATCTTCCTTTTCCTCTTTTAACAAAATTAAAGGTATATTTTTTTTATATAAAATATCAATTGCCTTTTTTGCATCTCCTATACTATATAAAAGAATGGCTTCAATATTTTTACTGGTTAGCATCTGTATGTATTTTTCTTCATCTTCCTCAGTCGTTGTAAAATAGATCAATGTATGATATCCATTTTTTATTGCTGTTTTCTCTACACTTGATATCAGAATATCCTTATTTTCAAAATCTCTTGGAATAATCAAACCGAATGTATAGGATCTGCCTAAAGCGTTTTCCTTTATTTTTGAATATGGAGTATATTGATATTCCTTTACATATTTTAGCACCTTTTTTCTTGTCTCTTCGCTGATATCAGCGTCTTTGTTATTTAAAACTTTCGAAACAGTGCTGATGGACACATTAGCAAGTGTTGCAATATCTTTTATTGTCATTTCAATATCTCCTTGCCGGCTTGGCCAGAAATCACTTTAGTAAATTACTTTAATATTATACAATGCCTGATTTTTATTGTCAATATTTAGTCATTTCATACAATCTTGTTCCCATTCCATGTCCATGTATCATTTCTTGCATCTCGGTCAGTTCAGGATTTTTATCTGAACCTCATGGAAGGCATCTTCGCCAAATTCAAGAAGAAGCTGTTTATTTACCGTAGAACCGTCTTCCATCCCTATCTTAATCCGGATTACCAGATCCTCGCAACGGAAGTTCTCTTCTTCATCCACCGAGGCAGCAACCACCAATCCATAGGCAATCTCCTCCTGCTCTTCATCTTTTACAGTATAGGAGCTGCCGATCATTTTTATAATCGTCGCATCTTCCTCTCCCTCTCCGTAAAATCCGCTGATAAAGTTTTCCTCCTTGCTTAACTGCATATTACGGTATTCTTCTACCGGAAGAGTAATGTTTTCAACGTAATAGGCCGGTGCAGCAGCGCGGTTATCCCTGGTTACTTCCTTCTCTGACAGGATATAGGTAATTGTATCAATCCCTTCCCCCTCACAGATAAAATGAATATGATAAGTGACATTCGCATTTTGATCATCCCCTGAATATCCTCCATAAAAAGGGGCAACCTGCTTATCGATAGTAATAAACTCCTTGGACAGAGGGATCGCCTCCTGCTCCGCTGCCAATACCTTGACCGTAATGGCAGGAGAGTCCAGGGATGCTCTGTACCACAGGATGCAGATCAATAATATAACTGAAGCAAGGGCAAATACAGGCATGGTTCCTCTTACGTTCAGTTTGTTCTTTATTTTCTTTTCTGTTTTTATTCTTTCATATAGCTTTGCTTCTATTTCGTCCGCAGATATGGGTATTTCTTTCATCGCCTCTTTATAATTATCCATATTCATATTCTACCTCCAGCATCTCCTTTAATAATTTTCTTCCCCGGTGCAACCTTGAGGTTACCGTATTCTCATTCATTCCCATATGCCTGGAGATTTCTTTCACGGAAAGCTCCTCATAATAATACAGGTGGATAATAATCCGGTACTTAACCGGCAGTTCCATTACTGCATAAAAGATCACATGCTTTTCCGGAGCTTCAAAGGAATAGATATCCTCCAGCGGCATCTTTCTTTTGTTCCATGTGGAACGGAAGTATTTCTTGCATTCATTTACGGCTACCCGGATCATCCATGCCTTTTTATGCTCCTCGTCATGAAATTCAGTGGAAGCCGTCATATATTTTATCAATACATCCTGAAGGATGTCCTCGGCAACCGTCTTATCCCTTGTGCAGGAAAGGGTTATCTTATATATCATGTCGGAATATCGTTCAACCATATCCCTTATATCGTTTTGCGTACGCGTTAAATCCTGACTCATGACAGCCTCCTTTCACTTCAAACATCCACCATAGCAGTAAAATATTGCACTGAATATTATAAAAACCCAAAAAAAGAGTGGGATCACCCACTCTTTCCATGCTGCTTCTTGTATTCTTACATTAGAAAAACGGAGTTTTCAACCCCAATTATAGCACTTCTCTGCTGAAATGATAATACCCTGGCAGCGTATCAGCTCTTCTTCCTCCTCTGGCAGGCATCAAATACATCTCTCATTGCGGGATTACTAATAAGCTTGCCGCGATAATCAAATCTGGAGCCGTGGCAGGGACAGTCCCAGGTCAATTCATTCTGGTTCCACTCCAGGCTGCAGCCCAGATGAGGACATTTGGTCGAAATAAAATGATATTTATTCTCCGTCTCCCGGTATACTCCCAGCTTCTGACCGCCTCGGTTAATGATTCCCGCATGTCCTATTCTGATATCCTTCAACTTATCCCGTGGTATCTTAAGATGCTCGGAGAGCAGGCTGGCTGTAATCACTCCGGCATCCTGAAGAAGCTTTTTGCCGCCGGATATCATCAGGCGCCTTGGATAGAACACCTTGCGATATGGATTGCTTTTCCCGGTGATCCTATCACTGAGAAGCATTGCTGATACCATCGAGCCAGACATTCCCCACTGATTAAAGCCTGTAGCCACGTAGATATTCGGAGTGTTGGCGGAATATCGTCCGATGTAGGGAACCGAATCAGGAGTCATGCAATCCTGATTGGACCAAATATATTTGATCCTGGCATTGGGATAGTAGCGTCTGGCGGTTTCCTCAAGACGGGCATATGCATCCAGGGGCTTATATTCCCCTGTCCGGTGATTGGTTGCCCCAAAAATCACATAATCCCTGTAATTGCGCAGGGAATGCCCCTGGGGGTCCGCATCCAGATACATTCCGTCGAGACGGGCGCTGCCCGATGTGTAACAGCCTTCCAGCGCCGACAGATAATACCTCTCCTGATGCATTCTAAGGAAGTAATAACCGGGTACATTGATAAAGGGATAGTGGGTTGCCACGATGATGGATTTTGCCTTGACACTGCCCCGGTCCGTAATAATGGTTCCGTCACTTCGAACCTCGGTTACTCTGGTATTCTCATAGATGGTTAGTTTACTTGCAATTGCATCCAAAAACTTCAGCGGATGAAACTGTGCCTGATGGTCAAGGCGTAATGCGGCTTTCACCGGAAAGGGCAGAGCCGTCTCCTTGGTAAACTCTGCCGGAAGGCCGATCCGTCTGGCCGCTTCTACTTCCTGGCGGATACATTGCTCATTTTCCTTGGAGTAGATATAATTCGGCATAAATTCGAACTCACAGTCAATCTGGAGCTGTTGTACCAGACCCTCGTACCGTTCAATGGCACTCTGATTTGCCATGGCATATTCCCGCGCTCTTTCTTCACCCTTGTATCTTAGAAGCTTTCGGTAAATCAATCCTTGCTGAGAGGTTATCTTAGCCGTAGTATTCTTCGTCATGCCGCTTCCGACCTCATTGCACTCCAGCACAACGACTTGTATGCCGCGTTCCTGCAACAAGTGTGCGTTAAGAACCCCTGCCAGCCCTCCTCCGATGACCGCCACCTCCGCTTGTATATTCTCCGTCAATGCCGGTCTGGCTATTTTCATATTTGTCTCGTCATAGCGATACTCTTCCTGAACCCAGAGCGATTCCCCGCGTTCTTTGCCTAATTGTTCAAAACTGCCGTTTTCTTTCCATATGGTCTGCATCTTCTTCACCTCAAGGCTATATTTTCCTGAAAGCCGGGGATTTATACGGAGAGCAGCATATTTTGAAGTGTCCTTCTATTTCGGGCCGCCAAAGAGCTTGCGAAATTCATTAGGACTGTATCCTGTATTGGTATGAAAAAAATGAGAAAATGCACTGCTATCCTCAAATCCCACCCGAATCATGATGTGATTGACCGGAACTTTGGTGTTTTCCAACAGGCTTTTTGCGATCTCACAACGCAGATTGTTCATATATTTTCCCGGAGACATTCCCGTTTTACTCTTAAATAACCGGATAAAGTAATTCGGATGCACATGAATCAACTCTGCCAGTTCTGCAATGGAAGGTTTTCTGTCCAGATTCATCTTAATGAACTTAAGCACCTGGTTAAAATCATCCTTACTGCCGGTCCGGGCAATCTGTCCTGCCTTTTCACTCAGAGCAAGATAGTGACCAAAGAGCTCCAGCAGCTTCGCATTTCTTCTCAGCTCCTCGGAGAGCAGGCCGCAAGGCTGATAAAGCTGCTCAAAGCAGGCTCTGAGCTCCTTATCATCCTCCACATCAACATAGAAGGGCAGCCGGTATCTGCGGTCAAGACTTTCTCCTCCTGCCTCCAGTTTAAAATGAACCCAGTGCTTTGTCAGATAATTATGATTGATATGGTAGAAGGAATGCCGTGTTCCGGCAGGAATATAGAAGAACCTCCCCGGGATCCCGCGATAGGACGTATCCTCTACTTTGATCTCACACTCTCCCCCGGTGATATAATAAAATTTACTGTAGACGCAGCTCTGATCAAAACCTTGCCATTTTTGATCTAAATGAATGTAGCTCCCGTAATAATACACAATAAATAAATTTGCAAAATGATCAAAGTTCTCCATATCTCCGCTCCAATCCAAATACAATAAAATGGGTTAATTTTTTACAACTTCTTGTGCGTTTTATCATAACACCAATTCTTTGGTTCTGCTATACTTTTGTTATCAACATATATAGGATTTAAGGAGGATATGAAATGACCTTTTACGAAGAGCGCAAGCAACGCACCGCATGGTATACAAAGGACAGATTCGGAATGTTTATCCATTGGGGATTATATGCCATCCCGGCACGGGGCGAATGGGTCCGAAATCAGGAAAAGCTGTCCACGGAGGATTATCAGAAATATTTTGACGAATTTAACCCTACCCGCTATGAGCCCAGGGAGTGGGCCAGAATTGCCAAAAATGCAGGGATGAAGTATGCTGTGCTGACAGCAAAGCATCATGATGGCTTCTGCCTGTTTGATTCACAATACACAGATTACAAGAGCACGAATACCCAGTGCCGGCGGGATCTGGTCCGCGAATACCTAGAGGCCTTCCGGGCGGAAGGAATCCGGGTGGGACTCTACTATTCCCTGCTGGACTGGCATCATCCCGACTATCCCCATTATGGTGACCAACATCATCCCATGAGGGATAATGAAGCCTGGAAGGGTGCAACACATAACTGGGATAATTATATCACCTATTTCCATAGCCAGGTGCGCGAGCTGTTGACTAATTACGGCAAGATCGATCTCCTTTGGTTTGATTTTTCCTACAAGAGTGAGGCTCTGAAGGGAACCGCCTTTGAGGAGATGATGGGTGAAACCTGGAAGGCTACGGAACTGGTGAAGATGATCCGTTCTTTGCAGCCGGAGATTATCATCGATAACCGACTGGGCGGTGATTGCAAGAAGGCCGAACCCGAATTTTATTCCGGGGACTTTGTATCACCGGAATGTATGATGCCCGCCGATCCTATTCTGGATGAATTAGGCCGTCCCGTTCCCTGGGAGCTGTGCCTGACCCTGGATAATAACTGGGGCTACGCCAAGCACAAGCCAGGTAACTACAAAACCACAAAAAATGTAATTGAGATGCTGGTGGAATGTGTCTCCATGGGCGGCAACATGCTGATCAATGTAGGCCCTAATGCAAAAGGCGAATTTCCGAAGCAAAGCGTTCGTATTTTCAATGAAATCGGCGAATGGATGAAAAAGAATTCCGAATGCATCTATGGCTGCACTACCAGCGAATACCCCGTGCCTCGTTTCGGCCGTTATACTCAAAACGGGAAGAAGCTCTATGCTCATGTATACCACCGGTTTACGGATGCCGTCTGCCTTCCCGGACTGCATAATAAGGTCAAGAAGGCCCGCCTGCTGGAGGATGGCTGTGAATTATCAATTGCAAGGCCCTGGAACGCTCATAATCCCGAGGATCTGTATGTGAATCTGGAGATTGCCGGGTTATATGACGAGCTGGATACTGTGATTGAGTTGGAGTTGTTATA
>JAFAGA010000016.1 GCA_023423045.1 Bacillota bacterium
TGTTTTTCTCCTCTATTTTATCAGTTAGCATTCATGGAGGATTGTTTAATTCATTCACTCCACCCCTGCAACCACTTCCACTCCGTTAACCATCATATTGTATAATGCCATTGCATTCATCAAATCAGCGTCATGTAAGCCAAGATCATAAGTATCAACTGCATTAATGGGAACAATCACCCTAGCTTTTTTGTTATGCATATTGAACCAGGTCTTTAAGGTTATCGCAAATTGCTGTATGCAAATATCGGTACAGTCACCGGCAATGATAAAACTATCTATGTGTTCATTTTCCTTAAGCCATCTCTGAAATTCTTCTTCCAGAAAACCATTGGTAGAGTTCTTGGGAATTAGGGTATAACCTCCGATTTGCTTAAGTTCATCAACCATCTCCCCTTCGCTGGTGTCAATCATACAGTGTGCCGGGTAAGATTCAAATTCGGGAGAAGCTTCTGTATGGCTATCTGCAAATGCAAGCTTTGCAATATGCAATTCGCCGCAGGCCTTTGATAATTCTGCTATTTCAGGAATCAAGGCTTCCACTCTGGGACTGCTCAGTGCCCCTTCCCTGGCAAAGCCGTTTATCATATCAACTATTACAAGGGCTGTCTGCTCCTCCTGTAAATCTCCCAGTTGGATCGCAGGGAGTTTTGCCAATGTATCAAATATCCCTCCAAGAGTATCAGTACTTTTTTTCATAAACTCGTTTTTATTTATCATTTCCATATCATTTCCCTCCTAATTTAAAACATTAGTCCCGTTCAAGTAAAATCCGGATGTCCAATACAAATCTTTATTCATTATTCATTTTTATTTGTCTGTTAATAACAGTTTAACCCATATAATGATTATTTCAAGCGCTATTTAATCATCCTTTTGAACCTATTTCCAAAATACCTTGTTCTTTTGCCCATGCTGCGATACTCTTACCAAGCCTTTTCCGTTACCAGCTGTATCTCTATTCCATGATTATTATTCTCTAACCATTGATTCCATTTCTCCGCACACACTCCATAATTCATGGAGGTTAATGTGATAAGCTCTTTACATGCTGACATGGAGATAGGAAGTGAATTAATATCCAGCATTCCAATTAAGCCCTGATATCCTTTGAGTTCGCCGCATCTGGCGAGCGCCCTGTAAATCGTAAGTAACAATATTCTCAGCCTCTCAGTTATAATTGCGGTATCCTCGGCCTTATGCAACGCTTGCATGAGCTCCGGCAACTCACTCAGGCTTAACAGCATCGGAACAAAGGCTTTCCTTCCCGTCCTTTCTGCTGTATAGGCAAAGGCTTCTATATAATGAAAGATCCCTTTTCTGATATCGAAGTAATCCCGTTCGGTGTTCAGTAACCGATCCAAGATAATTTCAAAGGGCCTCATGATTTCCTCTTTTAAAGAATATGCCAATAGATTCAATTGATAAACGAGCTCCGGCATTACTCCATGGTCCGGCAGCAGCTGTGCGCAGATCACAGAAGCCTCACGAAGCGGAAGCCCATCATTATCCCGAAGCGTATTGAATATCGCTTGCAGCAGATCATCCGTACCCAAGTCAGAACCATGCCAAAGCAGGTATTTCGCAAGCATCAGACGATACTCAAAATTTTCCTCTTCTTTGCCAGCCATCGCCTTATTCCTGTCATCTGCAATACTTAAGAACTTTTTCTCCAGGAGGGGTCTTATTCTATTGGAATCTGCCAACATAATTTGAAGAGAATATTCCTGGGTCATAATCTCCTGGGTAAAGGGTAAGTCCACCCAATGAGTCTTATCTTCACAGGAAGCGAGACTGACCAGCTCCTCATATGCTATCTCCGTTTTTGATAATGTTAGCGGATCGCCGCTGGTTTCTTTAATACGCTTTTGCAGTTCCTGCATATTCAATTGCTCGGGTTCCTTCAGATTATGAACTGCCAGGGAAAGAATTAATCCGATTACCGCTCCTTGATGTAATAAATCCGGCTGCATTCGTATACTTGGAAATGCATTATGGGTACAGGAAATTGCTTTTCCTGCAATCAGAAGGCCGGATATTTTATTTCCTGCTTCATCTACCGGAAGTAAAGAACACATAGGAATCTGAATTGATACCTGAGGCGGCAGGACTCCTGCATAAACCATGTCGGAGCTTACCTTTCCCTTTGGATCATAGTTACTGAAACAGGTGTAGATCCCGTCCTCATAGGTCCGGAAATTAATAATATCCTTGAGGCTGATTACATGCTCGCCTATGACATGCCTTGATTCTCTGGGGCTGACATAGGTGCCATGATCATAAGTTTGATCTCCTCTGTATCTTGCGGTTCGTATAAATCTTGTATAATCTATTGGGTCTGATACCAGTAAGGCGGAGGAAAAATTATTCTTATATTTTGCAGGAGAAGTATACTGAGCCAGAGAGGCCCAATAGGTTATATAGTCCCTATCGGATCCATAGATGGTTTTTGCACCGGAAAAGGCCGCAATATCACCATCTCCTGTGGCATCTACGATGTATTTTCCCTGATAATACACAATACCCCCATTTGCCGCGCTTAAGACACCGGTTACTCTTTGGCTATTGGTACTTTTTATGGCGGCAAAAGATACTGTGGGTTTCTGTATGCTGACTCCGGCTTCCAGACACAGCTTTTCTAATACGAAACTTTTAATTCCCGGATTCCAATCATCATATTCGCTCCATATTCCGGGTTTTCTTTCAATAAGATATCGCTGATAGATTTCATCCACCTTCCGATCAATTTCTTCTACGTCCTGATACCTTTTTCCAAACCAATAAGTACTTACCCCTCCAACGGTGGATGTTCCTCCAAGCTCCCGGTTCATTTCCAGCAGCACGGTTCGCAGACCATTCCTCGCAGAGTGTAAAGCCACCATAACACCGGCAGTTCCTCCCCCCACTACCACTACATCATAGCACTCGCGCTTCTCTACCGTAATATCCGGGGCCAATATCTGCTGATAATTTCTATAATCTATTTCTGAATTGAATGCAGCTGCTTTCTCATCCTTTGCATCCTTCCTCCAGTTAAATGTTTTCGCAGGATTATTTTCGGTACAGGATATAGAAGCCTGCCAGTCGATGGCTGTCATATTTTGATCTGCTTCATGATTCAATATTAATTCTGCCAGCTGTTCGCCTTTCTTGTATTCTTTCCAATAGCTATAGTTTGACGAATAAAGAGTTCTGGAAAAACGGCCCGGCTTTGCTGCTGCAAATTCGCTCAGATTATTTTTTAACCATCGATACGCCTCCAGGCATTTTTCTTTCCATTTGTTTATGGCTGCCGGGTCGCTGTTACAATCACTATCTTTCCAACGAAGCTGAAGCAGACTATGATGCTCATCATATGGTCCGGGTAATAAGGAAACCTCAAACTTTTCTCCATGCTCTGCCATATTGAGTTTTATTTCTTTTTTCATCAATGGCCCGTCTAAGATATGTAAATAAAAGCAATCCTTCCCGGACTCAGGTTCTGAAGTCTTGTATTTTATCACATTGGTACATTGTATTCCACATAATCCATGCTTTCCGCATACACGCAAATAGCGCTGATGATTTTCTGTTATGATATCAATCGATCTCATTTGATACAATAGCTGAATGCCATAGATGTCGCATAGCTCCTCCGCTCTCAATTTCAGTCTATCCGGATGGATTATTCCTGTTTTCTGATCGTCTGAACCAATCTGAACTGCCTTCTCTGTAAATAATTCCTTTAAAAGAACTTCTTCTTTAAGTTCTTCCAAAGGAATATTCAGGCTGCCATCACAGATGTCTTCTAACAGAAAGGTTTCCCCGGTTAATAAAAGTACTCGTCTATTTTGCTTCGCCAGCAGGATCGCTGCTGTTAATTCTTTTATTCCTCCGCCCAGGATCACATATTCTACATTCATTATAATCGGCAGGTTGTTTACTGTATTCATAAATCTGTCCTCCATGCTGTTGAAAATAGTTGTTTACTATCATTAATTTTCATTTTATAGTCATATTAAATCAAGTTTTATCATCTATGTTATACAATAAATCATTTTACCCAATATATCAATAAGAATAGTTGTTATACCTTCGCCTTATCCTATCAACTTCAAAAGCTGAATATCTGATCAATATCTTGCATCTTAAATTAATGGATGTTTTCCAATAAAATAGGCTCCTTCCTGCAGCAAACAGTATTTTGTATTAGCTGTCTGCTACAGAAGGAGCACTCAAAATATAATCAGTAAGTTAAGTTCGTTTTCTTTTCTATTGTCTTAACTCGTATGTCTTCATTTGCCTTGTCCACAGGGGAAACATTAATCCAATTTCCTGATTTCGGCCACCAGCGGACAAATTACAGCGATACCTATCACTAAAATACCTGATATTAGAAACCAATGATTTACACCGATTTGATCAGCAAAAAATCCGGAGAGGATTAAACCGATAGGCATAGCCAGGGACATAATGCTGCCTGTAAGCGAAAACACACGCCCAAGTCTATGGCTAATCATTCGTATTTTTATAATTTAATTTCAACCATGTCCCCACTAATTCTATCCAGCTTTCACACTCTTTTTGTATCTCCGGTCCGCCCGGTGCTGCGGTCAGTTCATTTGCAAGTGCAAGTCCATGTTCTCCCACCGGATACATGTGAAATTCCGTTGGTATCTGATGCTTAATTAACCCTTCCACAAACAGAAGAGAATTCTGAACCGGCACCTTCTTATCCGTAATGGTATGCCAAATAAACGTTCCCGGCGTATCTTCACTGATTTGGTTTTCAAGGGACATCTCATGAATTAAACTATCATATTCATCTCCTAACAGATTAAGAAAAGAAGGTTTATGAGCATAAATACCGGAAGTAATAACCGGATAGCTTAATATTAATCCATTAGGTTTTAAGCTCTCCGATGAAATTCCCAGTTCTTCCGAAATAAATCCCCTGTTCCAAAACACCCCAAGACTTGCGGCCAGATGGCCTCCTGCCGACGAACCTTGTATTATAATTTTATCCGTATCAATATGATATTCTTCACTATAACTCCTAAGATAAGAAATAGATTCTCCCAGTTCAAGCAAGGCAGTAGGATAGCGGGCCGGTGCCGTGGAATAGCGAAGAACTGCCGCATGATATCCCATAGCCATAAACTGAATGGCAATTGCTTCTCCTTCCCTGTCCGATGTCCTGGCATATCCGCCGCCAGGACAGATAAGTATAAGGGGGCGTCTTTCCTCTAAATTTATCTCAACAGAATTGTCCAGGAAATACATACATAACTTTGCATAAGGCATAGACCCTTTGACACGAAGGTCCATTTCTTTATAAATCATAACAGCCTCCCAAATAAAATACAGTATTTTATATTATTCTTTAGGCAATATGCGATATAATCTCAGATCATGAGGGTTTAAAGTAACCGTTGCCAAGTGGTCCCTAACTTCAATCGACTGCTTCGGTTTTTCCTGTACCGTAACCTCATCCACTTTAAAATCTTCATAAATCGGTATAGTAAAACTATAGTTTTGTATCCGGTCTGTTGGATTTTTTAATGTAAGAAGGATTCCCCCCTTACCTTCTGTCTCACGGGAAGGTTTTATGTAAAGTGGTACAATCTCACCGCTTCCTTCCAATAGGGTTCCTCTTGTTTCCTCCCGGCAGGATACGGCGGCACCAATAGCATACGGGATTTCTGCTGCCAATCCTTCTTCATAAGCATCGATAGGGTTGAATTTGGAAAATGGCAGTATTTCATAGGAAAATTCCATCGCTCCAGACTGATCTGCCACAAAATTAACATCCCAATAATTATTCATAGGCCATGCCAATAGAAGGGGGTTTTTATTCCTTTGTATTTCCCGGCTCTCCTTGCCAAAGTTAAAATCGCCAACCTGTACCATTGGTGCATCCGGGCATGCCAGCGTTACTCCTCTTTCATCATCATACAAAGAGACACTTTTATCAACCGTTATCCAATCTCGGCATACCCTTCCCATCTGATCCCTGTCAAGCCGTACAAATTCCCCGGCAGTATCAAAGGTACATTCCCAACCTTCTTTCATATTCAGGGGGAATGCAAAGTAGATTCCTTCCGGCTTCTCCACGGGCTTTTTTGTTAGCTTTACATTCATTTTAATTCTGGGAGTTTTTGTGGAAAATGTAATTGTCTGCTTTAATGTCTCTATTCCCGGAGCTCCGAGCACAGATACAAAGCTTATTGTATCCTCTCCCTGATCAAAATACCAATCCAGTATGGCATCCGCTCCCTCCCGTCTGCCCTTCCAATCATGACGCCATACGGAAACATTTTTGTTTCCCAATTCAATGTCCCTTGGGAACAAGGTAAAACGATCTTCTTTATGATAGCGGGGATCAATTGTTTCACGAACAAATTCAAAAAATGTCCATTCGCTGTTCTCATCCAACATATTCCATTTAAGTCCTGTATGATAAATCCGAAGTATTCTTCCTGTTTCACTATGGAATTTAATGTGGTAATAGGGGGTAATCACCTTATTATTCTCTATCTCATACCCTGTATCAAAACGCCGGCTCTCTTCCCTCATCCGCTCCAATTTACTGAAAGGAATCCTTCTCCAACTGAAGGGCTCCATGGAGATCGTCCCAAATCTAACGCTTGCTCCCTCATTTTTACGATATGGAATATATTGCTTTGCCCGTAATGTACTAAGATGCCTTCCCTCCTCAAGATAGGTAACGGGAACATCCAAATCAATCTTCTGCTTTGTCCCGGAGGTATTTACCACAAGAATCCCTTCCGGTTTTGCGGACTGGAAGGGATTTTCTGCCAGGCGCTCCATCTGCCTGCTAAGTAAATATGCTCCTAAATCTGCTGCCTGATAGGCTGTATTTATCTTGTGAATTTTCTGAGAGTAGGTATCCTCTCCCAACGGGTCCGTTACTGATTGCGCTGATCCCCAGGTGTGCTCGTCATATAGCAGGATATTCCGATAGGCCTCTCCCTTCACACTTTCATAGTGTGCATCCGTGCTGACGCAGATACATTCTATCATTTCCGCTTTTTGAACCGCCTGCTTTGCGCATCGGTTTGTTCTTGTTTCCCGGCTGGTACTGCCGCATCCAAAATTCCAATAATCTGTCCAGTCACCACGGTATACCGGCAGCATATCAACTCCATCGCTTAAAATCTTATCCCTGAGCATTTCTGGGGTAACAAAGCGGATCGTTTGCTCATGCTTCTCGTCATTGTATCTTCGAATTAAATCTGCCAGCTGGGAATCCGGGCAGTTGTTATCCGCTAAAGGAGGATTTCCCGCCGTTAAAAATGCAAAATCCCGATCATATCCGTTCTCCTCAAGCCTTTTTGTATACTCCGCTATTCCTTCCTGCATCTGTTTTGTATCATTCGCCTGGGTATTAAAAAATTTACTGAACATTGCATAATGCTCCCCCTGAAAGGACAGAATATCTCTTCCATCCGAAGTCTGCCATCGAAAAGGAGCAGGTCTTTGAAACGGAAGCCCGCCAAAATGAAGATTAATCCCTGTAATATAAAAGTCAATTCCGCTGTTAAGCATGATTTGCGCCAAGGGCCACGGCTGCCCGTTCACGTCATGATTAATTGCCGTAGAAATATTATGTTCCAGTCTGTCACGAAGCAGATCCAAATCCCTTAGCATATATATCATTTCAGCCGCAGAACACCCGGGTGTCGTATGCATGGGCAGTGCAGATACACTAATTTGACCGGCTTTCATCAGTTTCTTAAATAAATCTATCCGCTCCGGTTTGGCGCTATCCAGCCATAGCTGCAATGGATAGGTAACCTCACAAGTCCAGCGAAAGCGGGATTCTTCCGGATACTCTGAAGTTTTTATGCAAAGATCAATGGCTTGCTCTATATAATCACATTGCAGTGCAGTTAATAAAGGCTGGGGATGGGTGTAGCCATGATCAAAATGACTATGATGCATACACCAGATTTCTTTGATTTTTGCCATGATATTATCCCTTTCTATAACAAATCATTTCCTTGATTTTTTATTATGATAAAGTCTTTTGCTTTTTTGAACTCAGTGGGAGACGTATTGACATACTTTCGAAACACACTGCAAAAGTGCTTATAATCTCCAAACCCTGTCATGTCTGAAACTTCATAAACCCTGAATTTACCGGTATTAAGTAATTCTATTGCTTTTTGAATCCTGTATTTGTTTAGGATGTCCAAGAAGGTCTGTGAGGTTTCTTCCCTGAATTTTCTGCTTAAATAGCTTGAACTTACTCCTAAATCATTGCTGATTGATTCAATACTGATTTTTTTGTGGTAATTTATTTTTATCTGTTTTAATGCTTCATTTACATAATAATTCAGCTTACAGTTCTGCAAAACATAGACATCCATATCTACAAGGTCTATACTTTCTCCTGATTTCACCAGATTATCAAAGGCTTTATGCTGATCCGCTTCATTTTTTATTTTATCAATAATATCCGCTAATTTCTCTTCATCAACAGGTTTTAGTAAATACTCGAAGACTTTAATAGAAATTGCCTGTTTGGCATATTCAAAATCGGAGTAACTGGTCAGGATTACACTATAGAACTGATGGAACTCTAAACCACTCTCAAGCATTTCCAATCCGTTCATCACAGGCATTTTTATATCCGTTATCACCAAATCCGGTTTCTGCTCCTGAATCAATTTCAGTCCCTGAATTCCGTCGCAGGCCTCTCCCACAATCATACAGCCCATAGATAGCCAATCAATGGTATAGACAAGACCTTTTCTGATGATTTCCTCATCTTCAACGATTACTACCTTCAGCATTTTCTTCACTCCTGTTATTGGGTAGGATGATTTTAACGACAGTACCACCATTTGTTTCACTCATAAGAACAATTCCGTACTTCTCCCCATACATTAATTGTATTTTTCTATGTACATTGAACAATCCAATGTGGGCGGAATCGTTCTTACTTTTTTGCAGAATGACCTTTATCTGTTCCAGCACTTCGGGTTTCATCCCGGCTCCATTATCATAGATAACAATAACAAGACCATCCTCTGTGTACCTTACCGTGATTCTTATGGTCAGGGAATGTCTGTTTTCAAATCCGTATTTGATGGAATTTTCAATCATCGGCTGTATAATCAGCTTTGGTACAATGCAGTCATAAGCCTCTTCTTCCACATCGATTACATATTGAAAATCATCTCCGAAACGGTATTTTTGGATCAATAAATAGTTTTTGGTATACTCGATATCCTCCTGAATCGTTACTGTAGTAATGGAATTATTGATACTATACCGCAAAAGATTGGACAAGCTTACAATGACTTTATCAACATCTTCCGATTTCATCTTCACCATATATCGGATCATTTCCAGTGTATTAAATAAAAAATGGGGGTTGAACTGGGATTCCAGCTGCTTAATTTCAGATAATACACTCTGCTTTGCTTTCTCCTCGCTCACCTCGATAAGAATTTTAATGTCATCTAACATTTGGTTGTAGGAGTCTGCAATAATTTCAAATTCATCGTTGGTATTGATATTAAGCAGCTTGTCCAGATTGCCGTTCTGAACATTCTCAATGGCTTCAATAATATTATCGATTACTTTGGTTTTACTGCCGGCTATCTTTTTTGCTGATTTAGAAGACAGAATGATCAGCATACCGAAAAGGACGCCAAGCATTCCCCCTGTTATGAGCATCACTTTCCTGATATATCC
This sequence comes from Bacillota bacterium, assembly GCA_023423045.1. Classification (GTDB taxonomy): domain Bacteria; phylum Bacillota; class Clostridia; order Lachnospirales; family Lachnospiraceae; genus Mobilitalea. The sequence continues at coordinate 9,706 of JAFAGA010000016.1, forward strand.
TATGGACGAGATGGTATAGATAAAGAAATTACGGTTCATAATCTCCGTTCTGCTGATATAATGTCTGTCATTATCCGTCCCCACCCTCCCTGTTTTATCTCGGAAGGTAGCATCAATCTTGCCGAAACGATTGATCAGAAGATCATTCGTTTCCAGGATTACATTGCCGAATTGATCGGTAACAACCACATCGGTAGAGTATTTCTCATTAATTAAGCTGCGTAAATCCTTTTCATCCAAATCAAATGTAACATACCCAATAATCCTGTTCTCTTCACAGATTGCTTTGCCGATGGATAATATCCTTTTTCCGGTGATCTCAGAAACATGCTGTTCAAGAACAACCTGATCGGGAGTTTCTTCCATTCTGGATGTAATCCCCCATTTCAATGCATTTTCCTCCCATGCATACTCCGGAAGAATGGTTGAGCTTGCAATAACCGGCTGCAGCTTCTGATTAAAAATGAAAAAGGTACCCTTAATCTCCATTTTATTCGTAAATTCATATAATCTTCTATAAATATTAATATCCTTCTCATTGGAAAGGATACTTTTTATTACATCCTCCATGAGGGCAATTTCTTCCACCTGGTTCCCGTATGTCACTAAAGTATCCTCCAGCTTCTGGGATATCCCTTTATTGACCGATTTGTTCCGGGTGATCACAGTGGTCGTCAGGATATAAAAAGATAATAAGTAACTGAAAAGTGTAATGATGATTGCCGGAGTCAAAGCATAGATTGCTATGGTCCGTCTGATATCATCCTTAAAATGTTTCGTCGTGTGATTTTGCATTTTTCACCTCTGGTCAACCGAGCCTATTTACTTATAGAATACCTCCCCTCAATTATCTTGTCAAATTATGCTGCCTTCCTGACATTTCATCAAATTGGATATTCCTCCCTCTCTGCAGGGTTAAATCTTAAATTTAAGCACGGATTCTTTCAGGTGTATTGCACTGTCTTCCAAATGATCTGACTTTCTATGCAGTTCCTGCATTTCATCGATTTGTTTCTGCGCTGATGCTGCCACTTCCTCAGACATTGCGGCAGTTTCCTCAGATACCGCGGATATATTTTGTATGGAGCAGAGTACAGAATTTTTGCATTCCTCCATTTCACTAACATCTTTTCTGATCTCATGAACCTTTGTTACCAATTTAACCATAGAGAGGGAAATACTATCCAAAGACTTTGTAGTCCTCACTAAAGACTCATTCTGCGACTCAATAAGCTCTTCAGAGGACATCGCTTTGCTGAGTGTTTCCTTTGTCTGTGCCTGAATATTTTCCACTATGGCAGAAATCTCCCTGGTAGCATTCATGGACTGATCCGCAAGCTTTTTGATTTCCTCTGCAACCACTCCAAACCCTTGACCTGCACTGCCTGCTCTGGCCGCTTCTATGGATGCATTCAAGGCCAGAAGGTTTGTCTGCTCTCCAATATTATTTATAACTGTGACAATATTTCCAATGACTTGTGAAAATTTATCCATAGAATGAATGTCCTTTAGTACCTCTTTCATGATTTCATTTGTTTCCTGCACTTTAGAGATTAATCTATGGACCGTCTGGGTGCTGTTCTTTGTAAGCTCCATGGTACTATCCGAAACTGCCTGTATTGATATAATTCTTTCACCGACCTTGTCGATTTTTTCTTCGAGTTCATCGTTTTTTACAACTGCTTTTTCTGAATCATCCGCCTGTTCAGAGGTACCTCTTGCAATTTCCTCTACGGCATTGCCGATTTGCTCCGAAATGGTTACGACTTGGCCGATCACTCCGTTCACTGTCTTCGTATCCTGCAAAACCTTATCTGCTGTTTCTTTGGTATCTGCAATAAGAAGTCCCATACTTGCCATCATATTGCACATATTCAGGGTTAAAATCCCCAATTCATCCCGGCGCTTTGATTTAGGCCTGTAAGTCAAATCTCCCGAGGCGGCCATCTCCGTCGCACGGACCAGTTCATATATCGTGCGGCTCATCCCCCCTGATATAACAAACGCAACGGTCAGTGAGCATATAACAGCTATGGAAGTCACAATTACAGTAACCATTAAAATTCGATTGGAGGTCTCAAGCAAGGAAGACATCTTTATCAGGCTGGCTAATACAAAATCCGTACCTTCCGGTTTGCAGTAGACCATAATATATTTTCCCCCATGATAGCTGACACTTTGAAGCCCATTGGGTTCGCTTCCATCTTTTATGTCCCTGAATAGCTGCTCTGATGAAAACTTATACTGATCCGCAGCCCGAGCTTCCTCCTGTGTGTTTGCGCTTCTCAGATCAAAGCCTTCCGAGCTGATAAAGTGGCCTTCGCTCTCATACCCCACCCCAATGGCATTGACAACTGACTCAACTGACTTTGGATTAAGCTCTATAATTAAAACGCCCACAACATCTCCCTTGCTGTTTTCCTTTAATACCCGTACACATGACAGGTTTACTTTGGATTTATCCTTTGTTTTGTCAAACAGCTTCACCAGCTCGTCAGGATCGCCTATCCACACCGGTTTTCTATCCGCCTTGAGCGCCTCCGTATACAGCTTCATCTCTTTCAGATCATTAATGCTTTTCGTCTTATAAGCCTTATCTGTGAAAATGGAATCCTCCAAACCAATCACAGCGATTGAATTGATGGATTGGGCATTGGCCATAACAATGGAATCCAGAAAGTCTGCCGTATCCATTGTCAGCTTTCTTTTATCACTTTCGCTCAGTGTCCCTCTTGCATTAATATACATCTTTTGAACACCTTCACTTATGAGTACCTGCGATGTGATTGCCTCTACTGTTCCTGAAATGAGTTTCAGATAATCCCCCTGGCTTATGATTGTTTGCAATGAGTTTCTCTTGGATGAAGATTCCAATTCATCTGATACCAGCCTGCAGGCTACCACGCCCAGAATTACAATAAAAGCAACCGAAATAAAAAACGCAGACAGCAATTTCATCCTGATATTTTGTTTCAGAAAGTGCCCCTTTGGTGCTGTTTTAAACAATTGTAATTTTCGTTGAACCTTCACTTGAAATCCTCCTCCGATTTAGTACCTCTGTTCTCAAAGCATTCCGCTAAACACTAACTGACTTGCTTCCGGTAAGCTTGAAGAAAATCATCAAAGAGATGACTGTTGTCACTGTTAATATGGTGGAAAGTGCCGCTGCCGTACCGTAATTCGCCCGTATAACCTCAGTATAGATAGCTACGGACATGGTTCTTGTTCTGCCGGTATAGAGTATTACAGATGCACTGAGTTCATTTATGACGGTAATCCAGCTAAGAATCGCGCCTGCCATAACTCCGGGAAGCATCATAACGGCAGTAATCCTGAAAAAGGTTTTTACCGGCGAGCAGCCAAGACTGATGGAAGCTTCCTCCATACTTGGACTAATCTGATAAAGGATAGCTGCGCTGGAACGCAGTGTATAAGGCAGTCTTCGTATTACAAAGGCGATAATCATAATTATAACCGTCCCACTAAGCAAAAGCGGCTTTTGGTTAAATGCAGACAACAGGGTAATTCCCAATACAGAGCCCGGTATGATATATGGGAACATGGTCACAGCATCTATAAAAGAAGTTATGACATTCTTTTTTCTTGTAGTGATATAGGCAATAAATATACCAAACAGGACTATTATGATAATTGCCATGCCCCCAAACAGATAGGTATTTAAGATCGCATTCCCCATCTTGTCAAATACAGCTTTGTAGCTGTCAAAAGAAAATCCTCTGGCAAACATAGAGCCTCTGGTCTTTAAGAACGATGTGTAGAAAACCGTCAGTTGGGGGATGATGGAAAGAAATATAACGATATAGATTGCCAGATGAGCCAAAACACTTTTGATACCGGTAATTCTCTTCGGCTTCATCGGCCTTAAGGAACTCATGGTAAAGGATTTCTTATTAATTACATACTTTTGTCCCAAAAACAGCACCGCTGTAATCAATACCATGATCACTGCCATGGAGGCGGCAAAATTGGCCTGCCCTCCAACCTCACTGATGAACTCGGAATAGATCATGACCGGCATTACATTGAAGCCTTCCCCGATCAGCATAGGCGTTCCAAAATCAGCCAGTGAATTCATAAATACCAGAAGCGAGCCGGCCAGCAGAGTGGGCAATATTAAAGGAAGAACAATGGTAAACACTTTTTTTACCGGACGGCATCCCAGGCTTTCCGCTGCTTCATTTAAAGACACATCAATCTTTTCCAGAGCGCCCGAGACGTACATATAAATAAACGGATACAGCTTCAGTGTCAGCACCAGGAGTATCCCCGGAAAGCCGTAAATAGCGGGCATTTGAAGCCCAAAACAGTTTTCAACAAATTTTGTTATGGCACCGCTCCTGCCGCAGAGCAGAACCCAGGAATACGCTCCGATAAATGGCGGTGAAAGCATGGAGATAATAATCAATATCTCAGCAAGCCCTTTTCCCTTAATCTTAAATGCCGCCGTGATATATGCCATGGGTGCGCCGATTAGTATGGCTAAGAATGTCACACAGACGGAAATCATAAAGCTGTTGATCAGGCCTTTATAGTAATACTTCTTTTGAAAAAACTTGGTAATATTGCCGAGTGTAAATTCCCCGGTAGAGGAATCTTTGAAGCCGCTTAAGAACAAAGAAAACAGAGGATATACCAAGAGCAGCAAAAAAATAAGAGCAATGCTTATGGTAACTATAGTCCAGAAATCCGGCTTAAATTTTGATTTATTCATACCTTATCACATCCTTAATCAGACTTTCTTCGCCATCTTCCGTAAATATATTTATTTTACCTGCATTCGGCACCAAATGCAGTGTGTCACCAGGGGAATAGCTCCGATGGGAAAGTCCTATATATTGTGACAGCTCAAAGGTCTGTTGTTCATCCACTGCCATGCCTTCCTTAAAGATAACCTCATAGTTGATATATTTCCCGAGAAAGGTGCTTGTTTTTACCTTTGCCTCAATCCCTGCTTCTTCTATTGTGAATTCTTCCGGTCTGACCGCAGCAATCACCTTCTGATTGTCCTTGGCACCTTCAACAAGATTATTCATTAATATTTTATAACCATCTTCGAATACAACAAATTTATCTTTTCCTGTTATCTTAATTGTACCCTTTAGAAGATTGGAATGCCCGATAAAGGTAGAGACGAATACATTTGCCGGCCGGCTGTATATATCAAAAGGTTTTCCTACCTGTTGTATGATACCGCTCTTCATTACTGCAATTCTGTCGGACACGGCTAAGGCTTCTTCCTGGTCATGTGTAACATAAATTGTAGTAATACCCACTTCGTTCTGTATATCCCTGATGGCACTTCTCATTTCAACTCTAAGCTTGGCATCCAGGTTTGACAACGGCTCATCCATTAATAGTACACTTGGATGAATGACAATTGCCCTTGCTAACGCCACACGCTGCTGCTGACCTCCTGACAGCTTCTCCGGAAGCCGGTCCTGATAGTCTCTGATTTTAACTACATCCAATATTTTATCTGCCTTTCGGCGCATTTCCTCTTTTGGTATTTTTCTGAGCTTTAAGCCATATTCTATATTTTGTCTTACGGTCATGTGAGGGAATATTGCGTAATTTTGAAACACCATACCGATATTTCGTTTATGGGCAGGGATGTTGTTAATCACTTTATCCTCAAATTTTATCTCTCCGCCCTCGATGGAATTAAAGCCTGCAATCATCCTTAACAGCGTGGTCTTTCCGCATCCGGAGGGTCCAAGTAAGGTAAAGAATTCTCCATTTTTAATATTAACTGATAATTCCGGAATCACTGTAATCTTTCCGTTGTCAAACTTTTTTACAACCTTTTCTACATTAATCGCAACGCTCATTTAGTCCTCCTGACTATATAAACCTACAGCATTTTAGCTGTAGATTTATATAGTGATCTATGTAAATTTTCTGCTATTCGGCCACTTTCTATATTGTTTAACCAGCTGTAACTGCTTTCTAACCGGGATTTCAACTTGCTTAATTGCTGATATAAATATCCTTAAACTTATCCAGCCAGGCCTGGTTATTATTTAGAACTGTATTATCATCCGCCAGGATATTATTAATCTCTGTGATTGGCTTCAGCCCTTCCGCTGCAGCTACATCGTTTCTTACGGAACGTCTATTGAGTTTACTGCTCACAATATCCTGAACCTCCTTACTGGTAAGAAAGTCAATGAACTTCTTTGCATTTTCCATGTTCTTCGCACCTTTTATAATCTGTACGGTATCCGCAGTCTTGGTCACACCCTCTTCCATATAGATGATTCCAACCGGTGCACCGTCCTTCACATATTTGGATGCATATTCTTCATGGGTAAAGCCTACAATGTACTCTCCATCAGCCACACCCTTAGGTACTGCCGAGGAGCTGCTAAGAAGTTTTCCGTCCAGATTCTTACAGAGGCTCTCTACATATCCCCAGCCTTCATCCGGATTTCCATTGCCTATTGCATAAAGAATATTGACAATATGCTGGAAAGAGGAAGATGATTTCGCCGGATCCGAAAACCCGATTTTTCCTTTCAAAGCAGGATTCAACACATCATTGTAACCTTCTATCTTAATATCACCCAATAACTCTGTGTTTACCATAAGACAGTTAGGCAGCACGGAAAACCTTGTAATCATACCTTCCGTATTTTTGCAGTCATCTAACATTGCACTTTCGTTAACCGATTCATAGGCTTCAAAGAGATCTTTCTTGGGTACAATAGAAGCTACTCCTCCGCCCCATAAAACATCTCCCATCGGGCTCGCCTGTTCTGTTTCGATTCTCTTTAACAACTCTCCTGTGCCTGCTGTAACGATTTCAACTTTAACCCCGTTTTTTTGCTCAAATTCCGGAACGATGGCATTTATCATTTCTTCCGGAGCCGCTGTGTAAACCACCAGGCTGTCTGTTCCTTTACTCTCTGTTGTTTCCGGTTCCTTGTCAGTAGCTTCTGCCGCTGCGGTTGGCTTATCCGTCTTATCTGTCTCCACAGATTCAGAGCTTTTGCAGGCTGCTAAAGAAAACACCATACATACCACCATAAGAGATGCAACCAATTTCTTCATTAATAATACCTCCATCAATTTTGATAAGCTAATCATACTGCCATTAAAAATGTAATACAATCCAACAAAAATGTATAAATGTCATAAAAAATGAACATATAACTATAATAGCCTCCGTCATCAATAAGATAACGGAGGCTAAATTATTCCTGATCCATGCCGGCGCTCTTCCCTAATTCCTGGTGAAGCCCAGCCACGCTGACGGTGTATAAGATGTACTGTCATAGCTGTTAAGCAGGAGAATGCATGTAAGGATTTTATTGTAATGACAGATTGAAAATAGTACAATAGAATATGAGAAACCAAAATAATAAATATTATAATGGAGACAAAATTATGAATGATAAAACCGTGGTATTGAATGCCGCTTTGGTAAATTATGATGGGAACATTGATTACTCACAAATTGCCTCTGAAGTGATGGTCTATGATGAGACGCCTGAAGATAAAATTTTGGAGAGAGTTGACAGTTTTACAGTCGTTGTAACAAAAGAAATGAAAGTCAGTGGTGACATTATTAGAAAATTTCCTGATAGTGTAAAGATGATTTGTGAAGCCGGTACCGGATATAATAATATAGACCTGGATGCAGTGCGTGAAAAAGGAATCATGCTGTGCAACATCCCCGCATATAGCAGCAAACGAGTGGCACATACGGCAATTCTTTTAATTTTAAATTTAGCAAGCTCAATGCAAAAACAGCTTCGTATGCTTTCGGAAGGAAATCATGATAATTTCCATAAACACCTAATGGTCGACCATGTAGAGTTAAACGGTAAAACACTGGGAGTGATTGGCTATGGAAATATTGCGCAAGAAATAATCAAGGTTGCACAAGCGCTGGGAATGAAGATTTTAGTATCCGCCAGAACCCCCAGAGCAGATGCGGACGGAATTCACTTTACAACAAATGAAGAAGTTTTAAAGCAAAGCGATTTTATCTCTCTTAATTGTCCTTTAAACGAAGCAACACGGCATATGATCAATAAAGAAACACTGGCAATGATGAAGCCAACCGCATATTTAATCAATACCGCGCGAGGAGCACTGATCGATGAAAAAGCATTGATCGATGCATTGCAGAATAATGCAATTGCAGGCGCAGGATTAGATGTGCAGGAAATAGAACCATTGGATGATGCAAGTCCATTGTATACAATGGATACGGTTATTATTACTCCGCACATGGGATGGCGGGGATTAGAAACAAGACAACGTTTGGTATCATTGATCCGTGATAATATCAGTTCTTTTTCTAAAGGACAGCCAATTAATAGGGTAGACCAGATAAAATAACTTAAAGGAAACATGGAGTAACACTAGTTTTATGATAATAGTAATGCAAACTTCAATATTTATTTCAGAATACTGAAGTTTGCATTAACTCTCGCCTAATCCTTTCGTCTGATCCACCTCACAATGGACACCGGTCTGCTGAAATCAACCTTCTTTAAAATTCTTATGTCAAATTTCAGGAAAGCTTCTCAACCCAAGCAGCAAAAGCATCTAAAAAGCTGTTAATAAACTCTTTTGTATCCGTATTGCTTAACATACCATTTTCATCAATCAAAGTGTGGTAAGAACCAATATACGCTTCTGGCTGAGCAAGGGTCAAAACATTTAGAAAAGCAAGCACCTGGCGCAAGTGATGATTTGCTCCAAAGCCACCGATCCCTCCGGGGGACTGGCTGATAATCGCACCCGGTTTCCCGCTCCAAACATTTTTTCCATACGGCCGGGAACCTACATCAAGCGCATTTTTCAACGCTGCTGGGATGGAACGATTGTGCTCCGGTGTGATGAAGAGTATCCCGTCCAAAGCCTTAACTTCATCGCGAAATACGCTGTACTGTGCAGGATCCGAGCCGTCATAATCCTGATTGTAAAGAGGAAGACCGCTGATATCAATGAATTTAAACTCTAAGCCTGCCGGGGCATGATTCTTAACATACTCAGCAATGCTTCCGGAAAAAGAATTCTTTCTCAAACTGCCCGAAATAATACCTATTGTTTTACTCATAATAATATTCCTCCTATTATATATTTTTTATTAAAATTACTGATTGCATACGGTAAATCTTGTACGGATAAACTGCGGATTTTCTATTTCATCCAAAATCGCAACCGCCATCGTTCCACTTGTTACAATTGATTCACCCCCGGCGGAGGATAACAGATGATCCTTGCCCAAAACAGGAACGGTCGCTTCTCCGGCAACAAACTCAGCCGAAGGAGACACCCCCACCCAGTTGACATTTTCAATACTGCGCAAATAGTCAAGCGTTTTGGAGGCCTCAATAGGGATCGAAATCCAGGAAGCCGCATCCGGAACGGTTTTTAAGGTATCCAAAAACTTCTTTCCTTCCTTGTCCAGCAGACTGCCTGCGCCGAGAATAAAGAACAACCTCGGACTTTCTGTTTCTCTAAACAAAGCAATCAGCTTTGCCGCCAGGTCCAAATGCAAATATGCTTTATTGGGGACCGTTGCAAAAGCATTGATAATGACATCAAAGCTGTCCATATCTGATTTCGACAGATCAAATACATCTTTTTCGATTACCCTTACACCGCTTCCCAGCAGAGAGACAGCTTTATCTCTGTTTCGAACAATCGCGGTAACATCATGCCCACGAGACACACTTTCTTTGTACAGGGCAGTGCCAGCCATACCGGTTGCACCGATAATTGCAAGTTTCATAATATACCTCCTTTTTTATATAATAAACTCTTTTGTGATTTCTGCCAGCGTGATGGCAGACAATTCTTTTTCAGTAGCAATTTGAATATTATCGTATAAGCGCGTCAAAACACTTTCAATCTTCGCTCCTACGGGGCATTTGTGGTTGGTATCACCATGAATGTTAAACAACTGCGGATGATCCTCTACTGCATGGAAGATATCAAGAAGTGTAATATCCTCCTCTTTTCTTGCAAGTCCCATAACACCCAGCTTTGTACTCGTCTCAACCAGCTTTGCTTTCTTCAGACGGCTCATCAGACGCCGGACAAGCACCGGATTAGTGTTAATGCTGGAAGCAATGTACTCAGATGTAATAGGAGGAGACTCCATCAATGCAATTACACTTAAAATATGAATACTAACCGACAGTTTCGTGGAATACATAAGCACCTCCTTTTGTAACAATTATAGTTACAAATATAAAAGCTGTCAAGTGTTTTTTCTATTTATAACGAAAAAAATATCATTTAAAAAGAGGCGGCAGCTTTCCCTCCAAACTTAAATTGAAACATAAAATTTTGCTTTCTCCAATTCTTTTGGTAAGCCTTTAATCACTGCGTGTATATCTTCGCTTGTCAGTCCAAGTGATTTCATGACTTTAGCACTTATATCATGATTAAGATTAACCCCCAGTAGCTTTTCGTAATATTCCGTACTTATAACATCCGCTGCATATATAAGTTGTACCTCTTCAATATTAGCTTTTGTCAAAAAAGGAGTATGATGAAATTCCACAATATTGGTAATATCCTCTCTTATATTCCATCTTCTGCAAAGCCAAGCACCTATGTCCGAATGCGTTATACCGCCCAGAGTAATGCGTTCAGCAATTATTTGATGTACACCACTTAATAATTTCTCTGTTATTTCTTCTATAATCATTGGAAGACATGTATCTAAAACAACGATACCTATATCATGTATAAGACCATAAGAAAAGAGTTTATATTTATCCCCCTTTTTTATCTGCGAAGCTAACATACAGGCTGCTACCGAGGTTCCCATTACATGTTTCCAATACTTATGCATATCAAAGGTTCTATGGCTATTATTTATACTCTTGGGGAAAAGCTGAAGAGTTATAAAAAATATTAATAAGTTCTGTACCGTCTGCATGCCCAGGTATACAATTGCTTCTTTAATTGTACTTATCTCTTTACTTAATTGAAAATATCCTGAATTTAGATTTTTTAACATTAAGGTCTTCAGTTCACCTGAATTTGATACTTTATCGATGAGCATATCAATATCTGCATCTAATGGATTCTTAAGAATATTAAGGATACGGCTCATATCTTCGGACAATTCCGGCAAATACTGTGATTCCTCAATCAACTCAAAAATTCTTTCTTTTTGCATACTTTCCTCCTATGCTTATGATTATTCAATAATAGCGCGCACATTGCTGCTTTATCATATCAGACCAAGGCCCGCCTTCAGGCTTTCAAGCATAGTTACACCTTACCATAAATCTACTAATTTTTCCATCAAAATAAAAATTTTCCATTAAAAATCATTTCCAGTCATAACTTGTCCTATTGGAGCATATACATATACTATAGACAAGCATTTCTCACATCCTCTAGGTTACACAATAAGTATTTTTTGTGACTTCTAAACCTCTTATTACTCACAACTGTGCTCCAACAACAAACACGTTATATAAAAAGTGAAGGGAGGTGATTCCATTGAAGGTATGAAATTCATGCTTATTAACATTTAGTTCAACCAAATTTATTAAATTAGAGGAGGTAGTTCTATGTTTAAAAATAAAAGATGGTTAAATATTGTATTATCCATGCTGTTATTATTCGCTTGTATCCCTGGCAAGGAAGCGGATGCTGCTACTAATTGGAATCTGGTTTGGAGTGATGAATTCGACGGCTCTTCCCTTAAGACATCCAACTGGACTGCTGAAATAGGTACCGGCAGCAACGGCTGGGGCAATAACGAATTACAGTATTACACAAATCGCACTGAAAACCTTCAGGTAACCGGCGGTAATCTCGTTATAACCGCGCGCAAGGAATCCTATGGAGGGCGGAATTATACTTCAGCAAGAATCAAAACTCAGGGACTGCGGAACTTCACCTATGGTAAAATTGAAGCCCGCATAAAGCTGCCGACAGGCCAGGGCCTATGGCCTGCCTTCTGGATGCTGGGAAGCAATATTACATCGGTTAACTGGCCTTATTGCGGAGAACTTGATATTATGGAGCGCGTTAATGCCAATTCCTTTGTAAATGGTACTGTTCATTGGGATGCCAACGGCTATGCGAGCTATGGCAGAGAATCCGGCTATTTGGATTTTTCGGGATATCATGTATATTCTGTCGAATGGGATTCTAATTATATTCGGTGGTTTGTGGATGGCAACCAATTTAATGAATTCTATATTGCAGGCGGAACCGGCAACACAGAAGAATTCCAAAAGCCGTTCTTTATCTTATTAAACCTAGCTGTCGGAGGAAATTGGCCTGGCAGCCCTAATGCTTCAACGCCCTTCCCGTCACAAATGTTAGTAGACTATGTCAGAGTATATCAAGCGACTGCTCCGACCGGAATTGTAAGCGGAGGTGTATATACATTAGCCGCAAAATGCAGCGGTAAGGTGCTGGATGTTACTGATGCCTCCCAATCAGACGGAGCAAAAATGCAGCAATGGACCAATTATACCGCGAGTAATCAGCAATTCCGAGTTGAACTTATGGGAGACGGATATTATAAATTAACAGCGATACACAGCGGTAAGGTGCTGGATGTACCCTATGGTGCTGCTACCGTCGGTTTACGGCTGCAGCAATGCTTTAACAATGATAATGATGCACAACGCTGGCGTATCATAGATGTAGGCGGCGGCTATTATAAGCTGATCAATAAGGCCAGCGGATTAGCCATGGATGTGTCCAGTTCGTCAACTGCTGATGGTGCAGCCGTTCAGCAATGGACTGATAATAGTACTGATGCACAGAAATGGTTATTTACGAGAATTAATTAATCGCTGCCTTTATTGCATCTATATCTGTCCATATTGTTTCACATAAGTAATTAATTAAGTAAAATAAAGGTTCTGCTTGAGTTTATAAGCAGAACCTTTATTATTTCCCTTCGATACTCCTCAGGTCTTCAAGAAACCCGCTTATTAGTAACATGATTCTCCAGTAAACTAAAATATTCTTCCGGGGTTTTTGCCTGATACTGCATTATCATCCTCCTCTGCTCTCTGTTGTATTGTGAACTGTCATCCATGCTATGAGCAACAGGCAGCTATTGTATGTCGGCCGACATTTTTAAGGTATTTATTTGATTAGTTCAACCATGCATAATGAGTTTGTTTATTTCCTTAATCGCTGCTGTTGAAAGACTACCTGCCTCCGCTTCACTGATTTTATATGCGGAGGTATCGTTGCGGGTAGGTTTTGAATTCTGGTGAATAAAATTCTTTATGTGTTGGTCAAGCATGGCTGCAGGCTTCGTTCCGGTCCGTTTCAAAAGCTCTGCAGGCAACTTCGGATTATTACCGTCTGCTCCACCGCTGATAGAAAAGAAACCATATGCTTTAGAGTTTGATTTTACAGCTTGTAAATAAGCCCTCAGCGGCGAAGCAATCTGTCCCATCCAAACAGGAGCGAAAAATAGGATTAGGTCATACTGTTTCAGTGTATCCGGATTAGGAAGCACTTTTGGTGTTCGGTTAAAAATCATATCCGCTATAATACTTCCCATTGTCATGGACTTTTGTGTTGTGATTTTAATATGCTCTACTGACAAGCCCTTTGCCACACATGCAGCAAGCCTATCATTATTACCGGTATAAGAATAAGAAACAACTGCAATTTTCATTATATATCCCCTTTCAAAAATTATTGTTGAGCCTTTGAGCGGCCTACCGTTGACTATTCGGAGCAGTCCATAAGACCTTTCATAATAAGCTCCGTCATAAGATGCAGCAGCTCTGGAAAATACTCCATTCCGATTTCCTCCTTGTGGGTATCCACATTAATAACTGCCGCAAAAACCATCATAATCATCTTGCTGTCTATGTCCTTACGCATTATTCCTTGCTTTTGCCAAAGTGTTATGAGTTCTAAAAAATTGTCATATAAAAAATCCATGGTATCAACGCCGTTTTCCTCCCGATAGACTTGCTCGAGCTTTTCAAATACGCTTCTGTTGTACCATTCCCGCAAAATAGGGTTTGACTTTATTCCCTCAACGTTCCGTTCCAGCATCCGGCCGACCACTTCCATAGGAGGCTGCTCCAGATCAAGGGACTGAAAACAGGCTTGCTTCATCTTTGTGTTTTCTTCCAGAAAAATGTCCATAAAGAGCTTTTCTTTAGAGGGATAGTAGTTATAAAAAGTTCCTACTGCTATTCCGGCTTGCTTTGTAATTTCTGAAATATTGGTTTCCTTAAATCCTTTTGTGCTGAATAACGCCTTTGCACAATCGTAAATTACCGCCTTTTTATCTTCCACAAGTAGACCTCCAACAAAAGAGCTATAATATGAATGAATATTTTTTATTTCATTCATATTATAGCTCTTGAGAAATTCTTTGTCAATACGGCTAATAAAAACAAGGTACTGTTCTATCAAAACAATACCCTGTTTTTAGACAATTTACTTGGTAATGCCCCATAACAATTTAAGTTTTTATACTGTCTTATGCAGGAATGCCTTTGGTTCATTTGTTTTTATTCCGTATAATTAAATGATTATTCTCCTTAGTCCTGTCTGATAACATACTGAGGACATAATCTTTTAAAAATACGGGATCTTTCCCATTGCTCCATAGCTCATATCCTTTGGAATTGACTATCTCTTCCTTGACAGAGTCTACCGTTCCGGCAAAGTAATTTACATTTAATATACTCACCGTTTCGGCCATGAATTGATTATCCTGCTCAGAATAACTGCCGGTTTCAGCAATCTTTTCATATGATTGCCGATAAGAAAATTCAAGGAAATTATCCTTTACATATGCATTAAAGCTTTTTAAATCATCATTAGCAAGCTCATTTTTCCTGGCCCAATTTTCTACATCTACTTTTGATGTGTTATATTCAAAGCCCCTGGATGCTGAGTGTTTAAGAATACCATACTGAACCGGATAGACACTGAGAGCACTTGTCGCTATGTCATAGACCGGATCCTCTCCTTCGCTTGACTGAATGTTCTGGATATGAACGTGTCCGCTTAAGACAAGATTAAGTCTGTTCGATTTAAATACTTCCAGCACTTTTTCATTACTATCCAATGTAAAGCCAGTATTTACTGTGGTGATAGAATATAAATGGTACAAGTTGAAAGTGGAAAATTCCAAAATATAAGATATAATAAAATCAATAAGTGATGGAGGAATTTCATGAGTAAACAGTTTGATAAGAAGTTTAAAGAGAATGCAGCTAAGTATTACTTTGAACACAAGGACCTTGGTCTGAAAGGGTGTGCAGATAAATTAGGAGTGAGTAGAACTGCTTTGGGTAACTGGACGAAAGAAGCAAAAGAAAACAATGGAGAAGTACCGACAAGAGGATCCGGCAATTATGAAAGTGATGAAGCAAAGGAAAACGCAAGGTTGCGTAGGGAACTGAAAGATACAAAGGATGCGTTAGAAATATTAAAAAAAGCAATCGGCATCCTGGGAAATTAACAGAAGCTCTCTTCATAGAAACTTCCGAGCTGGAAGATGAACTTAAAGATGAAGGCAAACGCCGGCTTAATGTTAATGGGGTGCTTAGGATTTTAGGCGTTTCAAGAAATGGCTATTATTCATTTAAAAAAAGACTTCCTTCTGATAGACAGCAACGGAAGGACGCAATTATGAACAAAATCATTACTATATATAATGAATCATATCAGAATTATGGTGCTCCCAAAATAACCAAGGCATTACAGGAAGAGGGAGAGAAGATAAGTGAAAAAACAGTTGGAAATTATATGCGGGAAATGGGGATAAAAGCTCAATATGTAAAACCATATACCGTAACAACGATAGACTCAGATTTTAGTACAGAGCTTAAGAATATATTGGATGAAGAGTTCAATCCAGCCGAGCCAAATGCAGTATGGTGTTCAGATATAACCTACATTTGGACCTACGAAGGATTTGTATATTTAACAAGCATAATGGACCTATATTCACGTAAAATCATAGCATGGGTACTTAGTGACACGCTTGAAGCTAAATGGGTTGTAGAGGCCATAAATCAAGCTAAGAAGGCTAGACGAATTGATAGACCATTAGTTATGCATAGTGACAGAGGTGTGCAGTACACCTGTAGTGCTTATAAAGAAGCTACTGAAGGATTTATTAACAGCTATTCAAAGAAAGCATATCCTTGGGATAATGCATGTATAGAATCGTTTCATGCATTAATTAAAAGAGAATGGATTAATAGATTCAAGATTTTAGACTATAATCATGCGTATCGCCTGATATTTGAATATATTGAAGCATTTTATAATACAGTAAGAATACATAGCCATTGTGGATATTTATCTCCAAGTAAATACGAGGAAAAGTTCGAAATAGAACTGGAAAAGTTATACAATAAGGCATGTTGAAAAAGAATGAAATTTTCCCGATTTAACTTGTACTTTTTCTTGACATAGTACCA